>JAJVLF010000070.1 GCA_029255845.1 Campylobacterota bacterium
AAACATTACTAGATTAAGCACTTCTTCTAGTGATACTGATTTTCAAGATGGAAAACATAGAAGCTCTAATAACTTTATATCAAATATAGTCATAACCAAAATAGAAGATGTAGCTTTAAATACCTTTGATGCTAAAAAATACTTTCAAAGCAATTGCACAACTTGCCATGGAAGCGATGGAAAAGGAAGCACTAATATCCAAGGTCGTGGTGAATCTACATACAACTCTACATTATTATCATTTCAAAATGGCTCAAGAACTAGCCCTTCTGGTATGAGTGCGAAATTAAAAGGTTTTGATTTGGATAACTTAAAAGCTTTAGCAAAACATATATCTACTTTATAGATTGATTATTTTATGTCATATAGTTGTTGTAAGGTTGCATTAATCAGTAGATATATCTAAATCATTAAGTATCATATCTCTTAATTTTATTCCAAAGATATACAAAACATCATCTTCAGGAATACCTAAAGAATAGGCTTTGTTTTTTATTTTATCTAAATAAATGTGATCTAGAAAATTATTTAAATCATTTTTTGCCCATTCTATGCAGTTTATTTGTATGTCATATGCATTTTTATTTTTTGATAATTTCTGTATTATATTTGACTCATTACTCGTTAAAGCAATTAATTTACTATTAATATTTAAAAAATTAGCAGTATCTTCATCTGACGGACTAAGACTTAAAGGACTGTGTGTATTTGTAGTAAAACCATCCACCTTTATATGTAGCATATCTAATTTATGCTTCATATCATGCAAGGTTTCACTTATTTTATCCTGCTCATAATTCACTTTATTAAATAGTTTTTCAAAAGATGCAAGCTTTTCAGTATATTTACCAATACGATAAACAATTATCATAATGATAAATAAAATAATAACTAATAAAACAATAAGCACAACAGCAACAATAACAACCGAGTTTAAATTTATTTTAGCCGTAAACCACGATAACATCATACTAGTCATTTTTAAAATACCTTTATATTAGAATTTAATTGGATTATCTTTATAATCGACTAAATGTATATTTATATCATTTTTATTGCTTAAATTTTTATACAATATTTGTAATGCATCCATTTTGTAGTATTTTATTGTTTTAAAATATAAGCTCCTTTATAACGAAAATGTATTGACATTATCGCATATTTTAAATATAATTACGGCGATTTTTAGCACTCATATTGTATTAGTGCTAAAAATCATAAAAAATTAAAAATTTATTTAGGAGATTTTTTGAGCGAAGAAAAAAAAGAAGAGGAAAAAAAAGAGGAAGAGATTCTTCAAGATAATGATAATAAAGATAAAGAAGAGGTTTTAGAAAAAACTGAAAATAATAATGAAGAAACAGTAGAAGAAGAGGAAACAATAGAGTCTGTGAAAAAAGAATTAAATACTTTACAAGAAAAATATGTGAAAGTTTATGCTGATTTTGATAATACTAAAAAAAGATTAGAAAAAGATAAATGGAATGCTATTGATTATGCGGTCGAAGGCTTTGCTAAGGATTTATTAAATTCTTTAGATAGTTTAGATATGGCTATGAAATCGGCAGAAAATAAAGAAGCAGACCCAAAAGAGCTTTTAGAAAAACTAATTGAGGGGCTTAAGCTTACTAGTGGTCAGTTTGAAACTGTGCTTACTAAAAATAATATAGAAAAAATAGAAACAGATGGGGATTTTGACCCTAATATTCATAATGCTGTGTTGCAAGTGGATGCTCCTGAAGGTAAGAAAGCTGGAGATATTGTTGATGTAATGCAACAAGGATATAAATTAAAATCAAGAACACTAAGACCAGCGATGGTTTCAGTAGCTAAATAATAAAAATAAGGATAAAAAATGGGAAAAACAATAGGAATAGATTTAGGAACTACAAACTCTTGTGTAGCTGTATATGAGGCTGGAGAAGCTAAAGTAATCGCTAATAAAGAAGGTAAAAATACAACTCCTTCAATCGTAGCATTTACAGATAAAGATGAAATTTTAGTAGGTGAGTCAGCAAAAAGACAGGCTGTTACTAATCCTGAAAAAACTATATTTTCTATTAAGAGAATTATGGGTTTAATGAGCGATGAAGAGCATGCTAAAGATGCTAAAAGCAAGGTAGGGTATAAAATAGTAGATAGAAAAGGTGCTGCTGCTGTGGAAATAGCAGGGAAAGTTTATACTCCTCAAGAAATTTCGGCTAAAATTTTAGGGAAACTAAAAGAAGATGCTGAAGAGTATTTAGGTGGAGCTGTTAGTGATGCGGTAATTACTGTGCCTGCTTATTTTAATGATGCTCAAAGAAAAGCTACTAAAGAGGCTGGAACTATTGCTGGGCTAAATGTATTAAGAATTGTAAATGAGCCTACTTCTGCTTCTCTTGCTTATGGATTGGATAAAAAAGGCGAAGAGAAAATATTAGTATATGACTTAGGTGGTGGGACATTTGATGTAACTATCTTAGAGATTGGTGATGGGACATTTGAGGTTTTATCTACTGATGGGAATGCATTTTTAGGTGGAGATGATTTTGATAATAAAGTGATTGATTGGTTAGATGATGAATTTAAAAATGATAATGGAATATCTTTAAAGGGCGATAAAATGGCTCTTCAGAGATTAAGGGATGCAGCAGAGAGTGCTAAGAAAGAATTATCAAGCTCTACTCAAACAGAAATTAATTTACCATTTATCACGGCTGATGCTTCTGGACCTAAGCATTTGGTTAAATCTCTTACTAGAGCAAAATTTGAGGGCTTTATTGATGAGCTAATTCAAGAAACTATCGAGCATATTGATACTGCTATTAGTGATGCTGATATAGATAAAAATGAAATTGATGAAATTGTAATGGTTGGTGGCTCTACGAGAATACCTAAGGTTTCAGAGATAGTTCAAAAGTATTTTTCAAAAGATTTAAACAAGAGTGTAAATCCTGATGAAGTAGTTGCTAAAGGTGCAGCTATTCAGGCTGGTGTATTAAAAGGTGATGTTCAAGATGTTTTATTGCTTGATGTTACTCCTTTATCTTTAGGGATTGAGACTATGGGTGGTGTGGCTACTAAGATAATAGAAAAAGGCACAACTATACCTGCGAAAAAATCTCAAATTTTTTCAACAGCTGAAGATAATCAACCAGCCGTTACTATTTTAGTCGTTCAAGGTGAGAGAGAATTTGCTAAAGATAATAAATCATTAGGTAATTTTGAGCTTGGGGGGATTAATCCAGCTCCTAGAGGACAGCCTCAAATTGAAGTTACTTTTGATATAGATGCTAATGGTATCTTACATGTAAGTGCGAAAGATAAATCTAGTGGTAAAGAAAATTCTATTAAGATTTCTGATAGCTCTGGGTTATCTGATGATGAGATTAATAAAATGGTAGCAGAAGCTGAAGCAAATAAAGAACAAGATGCAAAAAGAAAAGAATTAGTAGAAGTTAAAAACAGAGTAGATAGCACTGTGAGTGCGACTAATAAAATTTTAGAAGAAGCAAAAGATAGCATAGAGCCTGCTCAAAAAGAAGAAATAGAAAAATCTCTTGCAGATTTACAAAAAACAGCAGAAGATGCAAATTCTAAAAAAGAAGATATAGAAACTAAAATAGCAGCTCTAATGGCTCTTACAAGTAAGATAACTCCAAAACAAGAAGCTGGAGATAAAAAGCCTGATGACAAAAAAGCTGATAAAAAAGATGATGATGTTATCGATGCGGAAGTAGAATAACAAGAATTAACTAAAACAAGATAGCTAGACTATCTTGTTTTACTCCTCATTATGCCATATAAAGCCATCTTACCCTCTTTGATTTGTGTTTGCGATAGTGATTTTACTATTCTCACTAATAAAGCTATACTCTTTGATGAGCATATCATTGATATAGATTCCTTAGAAAATATCCAAAAAAAATATAAACTTAGCGAAGTCATTAAAACAGATGATATTTTAATGCCGAGCTTTACAAATCCTCATATTCATTTAGAATTTTTAGCTAATAAAAATACTTTAGAATATGGCTCTTTTACGAAGTGGCTATATTCGGTTATAAAAAATAGAGATAGTCTTATTAATCAATTAAATGATGATTTATTAAAAGAAAATATCCAAGAGATGATAAGATATGGCACAACCAATATAGGGGCTATTAGCTCTATGGGACTAGAAGCAGAAATGCTTAGTAAATCAAAAATGAATGTGGTTTTATTTAATGAGATTTTAGGAGTATCAGAAAATATGCTCAAGAGTAATTTTGATTTATTCAAGAAAAGATTTGAAAATAACTCAAAATATGAAAATAAAAACTTTAGTAATAATATAGCTATTCATTCTCCTTATGCCATCCACCCAAAGCTAATAGAAAAAGCTTTGCTTTTAGAAAAAAATAAAGTAGTATCTGCCCATTTTATGGAAAGTATGGATGAGAGAAAATGGATGGACTCTTCTAGTGGTGATTTAAAAAGATTTTTTAAAGATTTTTTTAATATAGATAAAAATATTATGTCAAGCGAAACTTTTTTAGATTTTTTTAAATCAAGGCATACTGTTTTTGTGCATGGGAATTATATCAATAAAAAAGAAATGGAGATATTTAAAACAAAAAATAAATTCCTAATAAATTGTCCAAAATCAAATAAACTTTTAGGCTCAAAAGCTTTAATCTTATCAGAATTTGATAAAGATAAACTAGGCATAGGCACAGATGGACTAAGCTCTAATACTTCCGTCCATATTATAGATGAATTAAAGTATGCTCTTTTTATGAAAAAAGGTAAGGATATTAAAAAAATAGCTAAAGAGCTTTTAGTGAGTGCTACCAATGTGAATGCGAAATCTTTGGGGTTAAATTCTGGGACTATAGAGAAAAATGAAGAGGCTAGTTTTTTGCTTGTGGATAATGTCTATAATGAAAAAAGTAGTTTAGCTATGGATATTATTTTGCATATAATGAAGCCTAATAAAGTTTATAGCAAAGGGAATATTTGCTAATCATTATATAGGCTTATTCCTAATATATGGGACTAAAGTTCCATATATTAGCTTGGAAGTGAGATTTTAATCTCACTTTTTATTGGGAAATGGTATAAAACTACTTAGTTTTACTTGCACATCCACTAGAACCACAACCAGCTTTACCGCTTTTTGCTTCATGGCTTCCTCCACATCCAGATTTACCACTCGCTCCTGCACCAGCCTTACTACTTGAACAGCTAGTAATAGTAGCTCCTGCTAATGCTACACCTAAAACTAAAGATGCTATTTTTTTAGATTTTTTGTTCATAAAAAACTCCATATTATAAATTTAGTTATTATCGTATAATGCAAACATTCGCACTATAATCTAATAACGAATGGTATTATATTCTTTTTATATAAAAAGTAAAATAGTTTCTATATCTTTTTTATACATTACTTTTATAAAGCATATTTGTGCTAAAATACCGCATATTTTAAAAGGAATGAAGAATGAAAAACATAGTAATTGTATTATCAATTGCATTATTATTTGTAGCTTGTGAAAACAAGGATGAGAATTTTATCTCAAATGATGAATCTAGGAGTGTGAAAAAAGAATACACTTTGCAGACTTTAAAGGGTGGGACTATCGAAGTGGAAGTTAAAAATAAGTTTTTAGATATAAAAACTAAAGAGCTTCAAAATCAAGTGATATTAGTGAATTTTTGGGCTACTTGGTGTCCTCCTTGTAGAGCTGAGATACCTCATTTTGTGAAGATTATTGATAAATATAAAGGCAAGTTTAATATTATAGGTGTTTTATTAGAGGATAAGGATAAGGGGGCAGTTCAGAAATTTGTGGATGAATTTAAGATTAATTATCCTATTGCTATCGGTGAAGATAATTTTTATCTTTCAAGAGCTATTTCGCCTACTAGAAGTCTTCCTTTTTCGGTTCTTTATGATAAAAATGGAAATTATATTACTAGCTATTTAGGTGCTGTTCCTCAAGAAATGCTTGAAAATGACATTGAAAAAGCTTTTAAAGTCCAGTAGTGCTTTCTCTTGGTAAGTCTTTAAAAAAGACTTTTTCTTTTATTGGATCTACTCACTCTAAACTAGATAAGGAAGAATTAGAAGAGATACTTGTTGTAGCTGATATAGAATATGAACTCGTTGAGGAAATTTTAGAGCAATTACCTAATAGCATTACAAAAGATAAATTTGAGAAAGTTATGCTTTCTTTTTTGGCAGATTATAAGCCTTATGATTTTAAAGATACCAATGAATTAGAGATTGATGTAATAGTGGGGGTTAATGGGGCTGGTAAAACTACTACTATCGCAAAATTAGCTAATTTTTATAAATCCAAAAATAAAAAAATCCTACTAGCTGCTGGAGATACTTTTAGAGCTGCTGCATTAGAGCAGTTAAGCTTATGGAGTGAAAAGCTAGATATTCCTATTATTAAAACTTCAAGAGGTCATGACCCATCGGCTGTAGCATATAATGCTATTGATTCTGCTAAAGCTAGGGATATTAATCAAGTATTAATTGACACAGCAGGCAGACTTCATCATCAAGATAGTCTTGCTAGAGAGTTGCAAAAGATAATAAAAACTTGCAAGAAATTTGGCGAGGATTATCCTACTAGAAAAATACTAGTTCTTGATGGCACACAAGGAACTCTAGCTATTAATCAAGCGGAGAAATTTAATGAGCTTATAGATATAGATGCTATTATTATCACGAAGCTTGATGGCACGAGTAAAGGTGGGGCTATATTTAGTATTTTCTCAAGATTAAAATTGCCTATTTTATTTTTAGGTATTGGTGAAAATCAAGATGATTATATAGATTTCTCTCCCGAGGAATTTATTTTAGCTATAAGTGAGAGCATATTTGATAAAAAATAAGAGCTATTTTGAATGCAACTCTTGTGGTTATGAATCTACAAAATGGCTAGGTAAATGCCCTAATTGTGATACTTGGGATAGTTTTATTGAAGTAAATAATGCCATATCTAAAAAAATATCTACTAGCAAAAAATATGATAAAAAAGCAATAAAATTAGAAGATGTAGAATTTGAAGATATAGAAAGAATATCTACTTTAGATGAAGAATTTGATTTAGTTCTAGGAGGAGGAGTTGTTCCATCTTCTCTTAGCTTGATAGGAGGAAGCCCTGGTGTCGGAAAATCCACCTTATTGCTTAAAGTAGCAGGAAATTTGAGCAAACAAGGATACAAGACATTATATGTAAGCGGGGAAGAGTCCTTGTCCCAAATTAAATTGCGATCAAATAGGCTAAAAACTAATAATGATAATATATATCTACTTTCAGAAATAATCTTAGAAAAAATATTAGCCGAAGTTAATAATAATGAATTTAGTTTTTTAATGATTGATTCCATACAAACAATATACTCAGAAGCCTTTAATGGCTCTCCTGGAAGTGTATCGCAAGTAAGAGAAGTTACATTTGCATTAATGCGATTAGCTAAAAATAAAAACATAACAATCTTCATAATAGGGCATATCACAAAAGAAGGCTCAATAGCGGGTCCAAGAGTGCTAGAGCATATGGTTGATACAGTTTTGTATTTTGATGGAAATATAAAAAGAGATTTACGGATATTAAGAGGATTTAAAAATAGATTTGGAAGCACAAATGAAATAGCGATATTTCAGATGAGCGAAGATGGCTTAGTTAGTGCCAAAAATCTAACAAATAGTTTCTACAACAAAGAAAAAAAATCAGGCTCATCTCTTTGTGTAGTAATAGAGGGCAGTAGGTCTATGATAGTAGAAGTCCAAGCATTAGTATGTGAAAGCTCTCTAGGGAACCCAAAAAGAAGCTCAAATGGATTTGACAACAGCAGACTAACAATGCTTCTAGCATTACTAGAAAAGAAAATGGGATTATCTTTCCACAAATACGATGTATTCATAAATGTAGCAGGTGGCATAAAGATAAATGAGCCATCAGCAGACTTAGCCATAATAGCCTCACTTTTAAGCTCTTTGAAAGATAGAGAATTAAGTAAAGACATAGTATTTATAGGAGAAGTAAGCCTTACGGGAGATGTAAGAGATGTATTTAATATAGATTTAAGAATAAAAGAAATAAAATCTGCTGGTTTTAAAAAAGTGATACTTTCAAGAAAAACAGAAGAAAAAGGGATGAAATATTATGAGGTTTCTAAAATAGAGCAGATTATGAAGTGGATGGAGTAAATATTTTAAGCTTAAGATCTCATTATAGAAATATATAAATTTTCTCTTTAAAGTCTCCCTTTAAATAATATATAAGATACTTAATATACAATTTCAAATCCAAAAAAAATAAAAGGTAATTAAGTAAATGGCGAAAGCAAAACAAGAATTTAAAACAGAAGTAAAACAATTATTAGATTTAGTGATACATTCTTTGTATTCAGATAAAGAGATTTTTTTAAGAGAGCTAGTATCTAATGCTAGTGATGCTATTGATAAATTAAAGTTTCTTTCTTTGACAGATAAGAAGCTTAAAGATTTTGATGTTAAAGAAAAGATATTTATAAACTTTGATGAGAAAGATAATTCGATATCTGTTATTGATACAGGGATAGGGATGGATGAGGATGATTTGAATGATCATTTAGGGACTATTGCCAAAAGTGGGACTAAAGGGTTTTTATCTCAGCTTACTGGTGATCAAAAAAAAGATAGTAATCTTATTGGTCAATTTGGAGTTGGGTTTTATTCTACATTTATGGTAGCTAGTGAAGTTCATGTGATTACTAAAAAGGCTGGGAATGATAAAGCTTACAAGTGGGTTTCAAATGCTGATGGGACTTATGAGATTACTGAAATTACAAAAGAGAGTAATGGGACTGTCGTATATATGAGGCTTAAAGATGATGCTAAGGAGTTTTGTAATAAATCAAGACTAGAAACTATTATTGAAAAATATTCTAATCATGTTCCTTTTCAGATTTTTTTGAATTATATGGATGAAACCACAGAAGAGCTTAGCGAAGAAGATAAAAAAGCAAATAAAGAAGCTAAAGTTACTAAAACTCCTAAAAGTGAGCTTATAAACTCTGCTAAAGCTCTATGGACTATACCTAAAAAAGATCTTAAAAAATCAGACTATAATGAATTTTATAAAAATATCTCTCATGGGGAAGATGAAGCATTAAGCTATGTGCATACAAAAGCTGAGGGTGCTATAGAATATACTACTTTGTTTTTTATTCCTAAAAAAGCTCCTTTTGATTTATATAGAGTTGATTATCAATCAGGGCTTAAATTATATGTGAATAGAGTTTTTATTACTGATGATGATAAGGAATTATTGCCTAGTTATTTGAGGTTTGTTAAAGGGGTTATTGATTGTGCTGATTTACCTTTAAATGTGAGTAGAGAGATTTTACAACAAAATAAAATACTTGCAAATATCAAACAAGCTTCTGTTAAGAAAATATTAGGGCAAATTAAAAAAGTTACTAAAAATAAAGAAGAATATAATGAGTTTATTAAGGAATTTAATAGACCTCTTAAAGAGGGCTTGTATCAAGATTATGCCAATAGAGATGCATTATTAGAATTAGTTAGATTTAAAAGCACAAAAGTAGAAAATGGTTATCAGTCTTTAGCTGAATATAAAGAAGCGATGGGAAGTGAGCAAAAATCAATCTATTATATCGTAGGGGATAATGAGGCTACTTTAAGACATTCTCCATTATTAGAAAGCTTTAAGGCTAAAGATATTGAGGTTTTAATTCTTGATGATGAGCTTGATGATATGATTATTACTTCGATAGATAAATATAAAGATATTGAAATAAAATCAGTAAATAGAACAGATACTTCAAAAGACTTAGATAGCAAAGAAGATGAGAAAATAAACAAAGAAGCAGAAGGCATTGTTAAAAAAATAAAAGATGCTTTAGGCGATGATGTTAAAGATGTTAGAGCTAGTAGTAGATTAAGTGATTCTCCATCTTGTATAGTAGTAGATCAAGATGATCCGACATTGCAAATGCAAAATATGATGAAAGCTATGGGACAAGCAATGCCTGGAGATGGCACAGTGAAACCTATTTTAGAAATTAATCCTACTCATGATATTATTACTAAGCTAGATAAAGCTGAAGATAAGACTACTATAGAGGATGTGTCAAGATTATTGCTAGAACAAGCTATGATTTATGAGGGAATGAAACTTAAAGATGTGCATTCATTTAATGCTAGATTAAATAGAGTGCTAAAAGGTTTTTTGGCTTAAAAAACTAAACTACTTAACCCCTTTATGGGGTTTTTAATAAAGGATTTGCCTTGTATAATATTTTTAAAAAACTTCTTTTTAAACTTGAAGCGGAAACGGCTCATAATATAGCTATCTTTTTTATGAAATTTTTAAGTGAATTTCCTAAACTTAATTTACATTCTATTGATCATTTTGTTTTAAATAAAAAATTACAACAAAATATTAATGGTATTAAGTTTATAAATCCTGTAGGTATGAGTGCTGGGTTTGATAAAAATGCTGAGGTCGTTAAGGCATTAGCCTCATTTGGGTTTGGATTTACAGAAGTAGGGACTATTACTCCTCATGGGCAATCAGGTAATTCAAAGCCTCGTATGTTTAGGCATATTGATGAGAGGTCATTGCAAAATTCACTTGGATTTAATAATCGCGGAAGTAGAGTTATTAAGAAAAATTTACAAAATGTTTATCCTTTTTCTACCCCTATTGGCATTAATGTAGGGAAAAATGCTAATGTCCCAGGGGAATTTGCTATAGATGATTATCTTAATATGGTTGAATATTTTGCTAATCTTGGGGATTATATAAGTATGAATATATCTAGTCCTAATACAAAAAACTTAAGAGATTTACAAAATTCTGATTTTGTGTCTGAGCTATTTGCTAGAGCGAAAGAATTAACAAAAAAACCAATGTTCTTAAAAATATCTCCCGATTTATCTCCTGATGAAGCAATTAAAATCTCTCTAAAAGCGATAGAAAGTGGAGCAAGTGGGATAATAGCGACAAATACTACTAATGATTATAATGTGGTGAGTAATGCAATGCATTTAGGCGGTATTAGTGGTATAGCATTAAAAGAAAAAAGCTTTACTTTATTTAAAGAAGTAGCAAAAGAAATATATGGAAAAGGGACTTTAATATCCGTAGGTGGTATTGATTCTGGCGAAGAAGCATATAAAAGGATAAAGCATGGGGCTAGTTTAGTCCAATTATATACAGCTTTTATATACAAAGGGTATCATGTGGCTAGAGATATTAATTTAGAGCTTTTAGATCTTTTAGAGAAAGATGGGTATGAAAATATTTCTGAGGCTGTAGGTAAGGATTTATAATAAGTGAGGTAGTTGTTTTTTGTATTAGACTTCTTGCAAAACCCATCAAATTGGATATATGAGTTATAATGCATTAATTTGTAAAAATCAAAGCTGAGTA
>JAJVLF010000071.1 GCA_029255845.1 Campylobacterota bacterium
ATTAAGCCTAACACTTTGAGCTTTTACTGTTATGCCTCGCTCTCTTTCTATATCCATAGTATCCATCATTTGGCTTTTCATTTCTCTATCACTAATCCCATGACAAAGAGAGATAATACAATCAGCAAGAGTGCTTTTGCCGTGGTCTATATGGGCGATTATAGAAAAATTTCTAATATTTTTCATTAATTAAATAAATCTGCTAATTTATCTGTAGAAACTACTGGGGCTTCTTCTATATTGTCATTTATATTTAATTCATACCCTGTAAGCATACTAGCAAGTCTGATATTTATCCCACTAGAACCAATGGCTTTTGATTTTTCTTCAGGAGATAAAAAAACCTCCGCTGTTTTCGCTTCTTCATCTATCTTCACCATCTTAACGACAGCAGGAGAAAGAGCCCTACTAATAAACATCTCTTTTTGATCTGAATACTCAATACAATCAATAGCCTCACCATTAAGAGCATTACCTACAGCCTTAATCCTTACCCCTTTTACTCCAACAATAGAGCCAATAGGATCAACATCCCCTATAGCCTTAACAGCAAGCTTGCTTCTTTTACCAGGTATTCTAGCACTCCCCATAATCTCAATAGCCCCATCTTGAACCTCTGGAACTTCAATTTTAACTAATGCTTCTAAAAACTTTGGAGCTGTTCTTGTAAGCTTTACATCCACCCCATATCTTGATTTTTCTACACTTTTAACCAAAGCAGATATAGTATCTCCTACTTTAAATGATTCACCTTTTATTCTATTTTTTTGTAAAATCACGACTTCTGTTTCACCTATCTCTAAAAAAGTATTTTCTCTAGTATCCACTCTAGTAACGATAGCAGAAACCAGAGTATTTATTCTAGTAGAAAATTCTTGTAATGTTTTATCATCTACTAATTCTTTAATTCTATCTTCAAGCCTCTCATAAACAAAATTAGAAGCCATTCTCCCTAATTTATCTACATCCACTTCATAATCAAGAGTATCTCCAACTTTCACAGTAGAATCAATCTTAATAGCTTCCTTAATAGGTATCTCACCTTTATCATATTCCGTTTTTATATTATCTATCACTGATATTTTTTGATATAAAGATATTTTTTTAGTCTTATCATTAATATCAACATCAAAATCCAAATCCTCCCCTAAAGTAAATTTAAGCATATCAATCATAACCCCTTCAATCATAATCTTAACTTTATTAACTTCTAGTCCTCTATCATAGGCGATTGACTGAATCATATCAACTATTTTTTCCATAAAAATCCTTATATTTATTAATTGCTGTAATTATATCAAATGTAGATTATGAGAACTTATATTATAAAATAAAAATAGCAACTAAAAAATTAAGACTTTTATGCTTTTATGCGATTTTACTAGATAATGCAAAACTAAAAGGACTTAGATGGAATTAGATATTAAAAAGAAAATATCGATTGTGGTAGCATTTTTCGTTTTTATTTCTATTGCTATAACTATGATAGATTCTGGTATCGCTACTAGCTCTATTTATTTAGACTATGAAATCAGGTCTGTAAAAAATGCTAGGAATTTTAAAAAAGAAAGATTAAAATCATATTTTGATGCTAAAAAATCAGAATTTTCTCATCTATTAAGTGATAGAACTACATCGGATTTTTTTATTAATATGGAGCTAGTAATAGATACTGATTTGGAGGATTTAGAAGAAGAAGGTAGCTTTCCTATTGATAATCCTGAGGTTTTGAGAATGAGAGTAGATACCTATGGGGCTCACTTCGAAAGTGTAGCAAATAAAAATAATTATGAAAATATCTATTTTATAGATAAGCAATATGGCTACTTTATGCACTCTTCTAATGATAAAAATAATTTAGGAACTAATCTATTACACGGAAATTTTTCTAAAACTTTATTGGCTGATATATATAAAAAGTCTTTAAAGACAAACAAGATACATTTTACGGATTTTGCTATTAATGAATTAAGTGATTCTAAGCTTACATTTTTTATGTCTTCTCCCGTAATGAATAGTAATGAGGTGATTGGAGTTATTATTGTTTCATTAAAATTAGAAGAAATAAATAAAATTATGTCTTACAGGGAAGCATATGCAAAAACTCAAAGTGATTATCTTGTAGGAGAAGATTATCTTATGAGAAGTAATCACCATTTCAAAAAAGCTCATACTGTTATTAATTCTTTTAAAAATCCACAAGAAGGAAATATGAAGCTTGATAGTGTAAGAAAAGCTTTAAATAATGAAAGAGGGTTTCAAAAAGAGACTTATTTTGATAAAGAATTTGAAATAGCTTATGATTATATCAGCATAGGAGATGATATACATTGGGCGATTATATCTGAAATAAATACATCTGAAATAACAGATAAAGTCCTTAGTGCTATTAGCTCTCAGATTATTATTGCTTTTTTAAATATTTTAATTGTAAATTTAATGCTGTTTTATTTCATAAAAAAAATTATTTTAAATCCTCTTAAAAATTTCAAAAATGGCATTCATAGATTTTTTGATTATTTAAATGGAAATACAAGCACCTTTGAAGAATTAGAAATTAATACTAAAGATGAATTTTATTATATGTCAAAAGATGTAAATGAAAATATTAGAAAAATAAAAATAAATATAGAAAAAGACAAAGAATTTATATCAAAAATTACAAAAATAACAAATAATATAAAAGAAGGAAATTTTGAAGAACTCCTAGATGCTGATGCAGGAAATGAGAGCTTATTGAAATTAAAAGATATTATAAATGACACTATCATTGAAATCAAAAAAAGCTTACATATTGCTATGAACACTCTAGCTGATTATTCTAAAAATGATTACACTAGTTTAGCAGATGGTGAAAGCTTATCTGGTGATTTGAGAAAAATTAGTGATGATATTAATATGGTGGGTAAAGCTGTAAGTAATATGCTTACTTGTAATAAAACAAATGCTAGCACTTTGGATAATCTTGCTTCTAATTTGAATGATATTGTATCTATATTATCTGATAATGACAAAGAGCAAAATATTAGCATATATAATATAAATACATCCATAAACAATATCACAAAGACTATCCAAAATTCATCAACTATAGTGAGCGATATAAAGCATATGTCCATAAAATCAAAAGAAACTTCATCTATTGGTAAAGAATTAGCAAATAATACATCTGAAGCTATGAATGATATAAACAAACAGATTAATGCTATTTTAGAAAGTATTAGTTTAATTGATAAAGTAGCTTTTCAGACTAAAGTCCTAGCATTAAATGCAGCGGTGGAGGCTTCTTCTGCTGGAGAAGAAGGAAAAGGATTTGCTGTGGTGGCTTCTGAAGTAAGGAGCTTAGCTTCTAAAAGCTCTAAAGCTGCCAATGAAATAAAAGAGCTCGTGTCTAAAGCTATGAATTATGCTAATAATGGAAAAGAAATAAGTTATGAAATGATAAGCCAATTTAATACATTGGATGAGCAAATTAATAATACATCTAATTTAGCTCTTGATATAAGCAAATTATCTAAAGAGCAATCACAAAGCATAGGCATTATACATAATTCGGTAGATGATTTAACAGAAAAAATAACATTAAATTCTCAGTCCATAGAAAACACAAATGTCATATCTAAAGAAATGCAAGATATATCAGATGAGATAAATAAAGAAATTAAAAATAGAAAATTTCAAGAAATAAAAAAAATATAATGTCGCTCTAAATGTCTATATATAAGATGATAGTTTATCTATGCCACGATAATTATGTGAAATTTTATCTCTTAATGCCGAGATATTTATCCAATTAATAATCTTAGAAGTTTTAAGTTTTATATCTATCTTCTTATTTTCTTCCCCTATAATGTCCCCGAAATTGTAACTAGAAACCAAACCTATCCTTATTCCAAAGTGATAAAGTAAAACATAAAAAAATGTAGAAAAAACAATGAGTAAAAAAAAGAAAAAAGCACATAGCAGACTTCAAGTCTAAATTAGTGCTAGAAGTTTTAGAATGTGAACAAACATTAAATTAAATAGCAAAAATTATAGGCTTACATTAAATTAACTTGCTCATAATTAAGAGAAGACATTCCACCTCAGGAGAGGATGAAACGAGTGAAAAAATAGAGCTAAACAATAAAAAAACATTTTTTAATATTTATAAAATATTAATAGCGGTTTTCTTAAATAAAATGTGTTATCATTTCTTTTTTAAAACATAAGGAGTATGATGTGGATTTTAAAGTAGATAATATTAGATGTGGTGGTTGTGCTAATACCATTACTAAGAAAATAAAAGAAAAATTTAGTGTGGCTTCTGTCGATATAGATACCGAAGAAGGTATTGTGTCAATTGATATTGATGATAGCAGTATTGATGATGTGTATGAAGTTTTACTTAGTTTAGGGTATCCTAAAACTGGGGAAAATAATGGTGTTTTTACTAAGGCAAAATCATTTACTTCTTGCGCTATTGGTAAAATAAGTTAAATTAAAATAAGGATTAGAGCATGAAAAGAGCGTCAGATTTATTGGTTGAGGCTTTGGAAAATGAGGGTGTTGAGTATATTTTTGGAGTTCCTGGAGAGGAGAATTTGGATTTTTTAGATTCACTTAAAGATTCAAAAATTAAATTAATTCTCACAAGACATGAGCAAGGAGCTGGGTTTATGGCAGCTACTTATGGTCGTCTTACGGGGAAAACTGGAGTTTGTTTGGCTACATTAGGACCTGGAGCTACTAATCTTGTAACATGTGCTGCTTATGCACAATTAGGTGGTATGCCTATGTGTATGATTACAGGGCAAAAGCCTATTAATAAGAGCAAGCAAGGGAGGTTTCAGATTATTGATGTTGTAGAAATGATGAAGCCTATTACGAAATTTACTAAACAAATAGTAAATGGGAACACTATTCCATCTATTATAAGAGATTCTTTTAGAATTTCACAAGAAGAAAGACCTGGAGCTATTCATATTGAGTTGCCAGAAGATATAGCAGCTGAAGAAGTTAATGCCCCTATAGTGCCTGTCCATAGAATTTTTAGACCTAATGCGGGGGATATATCAATAAACGAAGCAGTAGATAAAATAATGAATGCAAAAATGCCTCTTATTTTAATAGGTGCAGGAGCTAATAGACAAAGAATATCTGATAGTTTGCTTAAATTTGTTAATGATACAGGTATTCCATTTTTTTCTACTCAAATGGGGAAAGGTGTCGTAGATGACTCACATGAACATAATCTAGGAACTTCTGCTTTATCTGCTGGAGATTACTTGCATTGTGCTATTGATAGAGCTGATGTTATTATTAATATAGGTCATGATGTTATAGAAAAGCCTCCATTTTTTATGGAACATGGTGGTAAAGAAGTTATTCATATTAATTTTTTTAAAGCAGCATTAGATAGTATATATTTTCCTCAAATAGAAATAATAGGGGATATTGCTACTTCTATTGATAAAATTGGAGAAAGAACTAAGAAGCACCCAAATTGGGATTTTGATTATTGCTATAGAGTAAAAGATAAGATACAAAATAATATCGCAGAGGCTATAGCTCTTGTTCAGCCTGATGATAAGCCTACTCCTCAAACTTTAGTTAATGTCTTGCAAGAAATTATGCCAAAAGATGGAATGATTTCTTTAGATAATGGAGTTTATAAAATATGGTTTGCTAGAAATTATAATGCTCATCAATCAAATACTCTTCTTTTAGATAATGCATTAGCGAGTATGGGTGCTGGTCTTCCTGCGGGTATGATGTCTGCTCTAATGTATCCTGAGAAAAAAGTAGTTGCTGTTTGTGGAGATGGTGGATTTATGATGAATTCACAAGAAATGGAAACGGCTGTTAGACTAGGCTTAAATATAACTGTGCTTGTCTTAAGAGATAATGCTTATGGTATGATAAAATGGAAACAGCATGATGCTGGATTTAGTGATTTTGGTCTTGATTATGGAAATCCTGATTTTGTAAAATATGCCGAATCTTATGGAGCTAATGGCTTTAGAGTAAATACTTTAAAAGAATTAAAACCTTGCTTGGATAGCACTATTAATACTAAAGGTGTTAATTTAATAGAAATAAATATAGACTATGATGAGAACAAGCTTGTTTTGATAGAAGAATTTAGAAGTATACAATGCGATATATTTTAAGGAAAAAAAATGATAGAATTTGATAACTTATCTGTGAGCAAAAGAGATACAGCAGAATATGTAAATGTGCTAAATCCTCTAAATGGTGAAGTAGTAGGAAAAGTGCCTTCATCAAATGAGGGTATGCTAGATGATGCCTTAAGTTCTGCTTATGATATAGCAAGAAATAGAAAAAGATGGTTAAAACCTTATGAGAGAATAGAAATATTAGAAAAATTTATTTCTATATTTAAAGGTAATTTTGATGAAATATTAAATATCACGGTTAAAGAGGGTGCAAAGCCTTATTTAGATTCTAAAGTAGAAGTTGTTCGTGCTATTGATTCTTTTCAGAGCTGTATAGATGAGCTTAAAGTGCAAAGCGGAGAAGTGATACCGATGAATATCACTCCATCATCTGCTAATAGATTAGCATTTAGCACTCATGAGCCTATTGGTGTGGTTGTGGCATTATCTGCTTTTAATCATCCTGTAAATCTTATAGCTCATCAAGTAGGACCTGCTATCGCTGCTGGATGTCCTGTGATAATAAAACCTGCAGCTGATACTCCTCTTTCTTGTTTTAATATTATTAAAATGCTTTTAGAAGCTGGATTACCACAAGACTATGCTCAAGTAGTTTTACCTACAAGTAATGATGATATAGCAAAACTTGTAACTGATAGTAGGGTAAGTTTTTTTGCATTTATAGGAAGTGCAGATGTGGGCTGGATGCTAAGAAGTAAAGTAGCTAGAGGTGTGAGATGTGCCTTAGAGCATGGAGGAGTAGCTCCTGTTATCGTAGCTAGTGATGCGAAAATACCAGAAGCTGTAGCTTCTATATCTAAAGGTGGCTTTTATCATTCAGGTCAAGTATGTGTGTCTTCTCAAAGAATATATGTGCATAATGATGTATTTGATGATTTTGTTTCTCAAATTACTGCTTCAGCAGGAAGCCTAGAAGTAGGAGACTCACTGAAGCAAAGCACAGAAGTTGGTCCTTTGATTAGAAATAGTGAAGTTGATAGAATAGATAGCTGGGTGCAAGATGCTTTAAAAAACAATGCTAGTTTAGCTTGTGGTGGAAATAAAATAAGTGAAAGCCTATATGAGCCGACTGTGTTAATAAACCCTTCTTTTGATGCAATAATTAGTAAAAAAGAAATTTTTGGACCCGTAATTTCTCTATACAAATATGATAAAGATGATGAAGCTATAGCTTGGGCAAATTCTTTAGATTTCTCATTTCAAAGTGCGATATTTTCTCAAGATATATCTAAAATTATGAATTTTTATAAAAATATAGATGCTTCTGCTTGTATGGCGAATGACCATTCCGCATTTAGAGTTGATTGGATGCCTTTTGCTGGATTAAAGCACTCTGGATTATCTGTAGGTGGGATAAAATACACCCTAGAAGAAATGCAAATTAAAAAAATGCTAGTTATTAAAGATAGCTTTTTATAAGGAAAAAATAATTGAAAAACATTAAAGACATTTTAACATCAAGACATGCTACCACTATATTTGATGATGAAAAAATAATATCAGATGACATCATTAATGATATTTTAGTATCAGGACAATTATCTCCATCTTCTTTTGGCTTAGAGCCATGGAGATTTATAGTCCTAAAAAATAAAGAAAAACAAAAAGAAATGGAGCCTATGTGCTATCATCAGCCTCAAGTCTCTTCTGCTAGCCATATTATTATTTTAGTAGCTAGAACAGATTTTAATGAAAATGATACATATATAGATGAATGTATAAATAGATACAATGAAAATCAAGAAAAAATGACAAAAACCATAAGAACTTTTTTCACATACACAAAAGACATCAAAAACTGGGCAAGTCATCAATGCTATATAGCAGGTGCAAATATGATGATGGTTGGTGCCATAAAAGAAGTAGATTCTTGTCCTATGGCTGGGTTTGACCCTAAAAAAGTTGGAGAGTTTTTGAAATTAAAAGAAAATGAATTTCCTGCTTTAGTGATACCTTTTGGATATAGAGCTAAAGAGCCTAGAGATAAGGTTAGGTGGGATTTAGAAAAAATAGTAGAATTTATAAAATAAAGAAAAGGTAAAAATTGATAAAGTTAATAAATAAGAAAATAAATGATATAGATGCTAGTGAGATTATTTTAGTAAAAGATTTAAAAAGTAAATATATTAAAGATGTTAAAATACTAAAAGAAAATGGTTTTTCTGCTAAAAATGAAGAAATATGTGTTTTAATAGAGTCATCTAGGGTTTATGTGGGGATTGAGGATTTTGAGGATTATGATTCTATTCGTGTTGGGCTTTCTTTGGCTTTTAATAAATTAAAACTTAATAAAAATATTAAGATAGCCTCTTATGTTTCTAAATGTAGTTATTGGTTTATTAGAGCTGTAGTGGAGGGAGTTATTTTAGGAGGATATTCTTTTGATAAATATAAATCAGAAAAAAATAAAATAAATGTTAAAAGTTTTCAAATATCTACAGAGAATTATTTAGATGAAAAACTAAATGTAGATGATGCGAAAGAAGCTATAAATGAAGCTAGTATCATTGCTAATTCTACTAATTTCACAAGAGATATAGTAAATGAAATTCCTAATAATATATATCCTAAAAGTTTGGCTAAGATAGCAAAAGATTTATCTAAATCAAATAATTTAGCTTGCAATATCTTAAAAGAAGAAGATTTAAAAGAAGAAAATATGAATGCTTTTTTAGCTGTAGGAAGAGCAAGTGTTAATCCATCAAGGCTGATACATCTCTCTTACAAAGGCAAAAATGCTAAGAAAAATATAGTTTTAATAGGAAAAGGATTGACCTATGATAGTGGCGGTCTTAGCTTAAAACCAGCTGATTATATGGTTACTATGAAATCTGATAAATCTGGTGCTTGTGCAGTTCTAGGGATTATTAAAGCGGTTAGTGAGCTTAAAATGGATGTTAATTTAGATGTATTTATAGGAGCTGCTGAAAATATGATAGGTGGAAATGCCTATAAACCAGATGATGTTTTAATAGCTAAAAACAAAACTACCATAGAAGTGAGAAATACAGATGCTGAGGGAAGACTAGTATTAGCAGATACTCTTTGTTATGCTCAAGAAAAAATAAAAAAAATAGATTATATATTGGATTATGCAACTCTTACGGGAGCATGTGTAGTAGCAGTAGGTCCATATACGAGCGGATTAATGGGATATAATGATGATTTAAAATCAGAGTTTAGAACACAAGCCACAAAATCAGGGGAGCTAACGGCTCCATTGGAATTTAATAAATACTTAGAAAAGAAAATAAAAAGTAAAATAGCAGATATATCAAACACAGGTGAAGATAGATATGCAGGAGCCCAAACAGCGGGAATATTCCTTAGTCATTTTCTAACAAAAGAAAATAAGGAAAAATGGATGCATATAGACATAGCAGGACCAGCTTATAGAGAAAGTGAATGGGGATATAATCCAGCAGGAGGAAGTGGTGCAGGGGTTAGGATGACTTTGGCTTGGATTAGTAGTTTAATTAATAAATAGACTACTGATAATTTAATAAGAGTGTTATTGTTTTTGCACTCTTATTAAATGTGCAAAGAGTGAGATTAAAATCTCACTTCCAAATTAATAAATAAAAACTATTTTTTGTTATTAGTTTTTGTCTTGATCTACAATCTTATCAATCCAAGGCATCATACTTCTTAGTTTTTCACCAGTTTTTTCTAATTGAGTTTCTCTCATATTTCTTCTCTCAGAATTCATTCTAGCATATCCAGCTTTTCTCTCTAAGATAAAATCTTTAGCAAATTTACCATTTTGAATTTCTTTTAAAATATCTTTCATAGCTTCTTTTGATTTAGAATCAATTACTCTAGGACCAGATACCATATCTCCATATTCTGCTGTATTAGAAATAGAATATCTCATATTTGCAATACCACCCTCATAAATTAAATCAACAATTAATTTAGTCTCATGCAAACACTCAAAATATGCCATTTCAGGTGGATAACCAGCTTCCGTTAAAGTCTCAAAACCAGCTTGGATTAATGAAGTAATACCACCACATAAAACGGCTTGCTCACCAAATAAATCTGTTTCTGTTTCATCTTTGAAAGTAGTTTCAATAATACCACTTCTTCCACCACCAATAGCAGAAGCATAAGAAAGACATAATTCTCTTGCTTTACCAGTATTATCCGCTTCAATTGCTATTAAATCAGGGATTCCTCCACCTCTAACAAATTCACTTCTAACTGTATGACCTGGGGCTTTAGGAGCTATCATAATTACATCTACATTTTTAGGAGCAGTAATTTGACCATAATGGATATTAAACCCATGCCCAAAAGCAACCGCAGAACCATCTTTTAAATTAGCTCTAATATCATCTTCAAAAATATCAGCTTGTAATTCATCAGGCAATAAAATCATAATTACATCAGCACCTTTAGTAGCTTCAGCTATAGTTTTAACTGTAAATTTCTTAGCTTCAGCCTTAGCCCAAGAAGAACCACCTTTTCTTAACCCAACCGTAACATCCACTCCACTATCTCTTAAATTTTCCGCATGAGCATGACCTTGCGAACCAAACCCTATTACACTTACTTTTTTATTTTTGATTATACTTAAATCACAATCACTATCATAATATACTGTTAATGCCAATCATTATCCTTTTTTATTTTAAATTGATGGTGGATTATACTAAATAAAAATAAAAATATCTATTTGTTGGCTATTAGGTTTATGGAAATTAAGATTTTCATTCGTATCTTATACTTTCATTTTTTTATGCAAGATTGTTTAAATCTTGCTAGAAAACGAAGCAAAAAACCACTCTTTCACTTCCTTGACCCCCCCCTTTTTTTTTAAGGACAACTTTAATTATGTCTTAAAGCCCTAAAAATTGCAAACCCGCCTTTGGTATAATGTCCTCCATAATTATAGCCAAAAATAATAATTTCCTTATTCCAAAATGATAAAATATTTGGGAGCTAGTGGGAATTGGTGGGAATTTTTAATTGGTCTTGACAAAAGGGGATATAATAGTCAGGCATTAAGGGAACCTCTATTAATAGAGATTTTCAAAAAAACAAAGAAAACACTAAATCTACCTTTTACAAGGCACAACGATATAAAAAATTTTAT
>JAJVLF010000072.1 GCA_029255845.1 Campylobacterota bacterium
GTATCTCCCTAGATTAGGTGGTTCTAATTTGCATTGGTCTCATAAACAAGGAAAATGAATGAATGAAAAAATAAAATTACTAAAAGAAGAAATATCAAAAGGTGTCATAGGACAAGAAAAAATGGTAGAGTCTTTAATAATAGGTCTCTTATGTGATGGGCATATATTATTAGAATCTGTTCCTGGACTAGCTAAAACTACTGCTGTCAATACATTAGCTAAAACAGTGGGTCTTAATTTTAAAAGAATTCAATTTACTCCTGATTTATTACCTAGTGATATTTTAGGTGCGGAGATATTTAATCCTAAAACAAATGAATTTTCTATTAAAAAAGGTCCTATTTTTACTAATTTATTATTAGCAGATGAGATTAATAGAGCCCCATCAAAAGTGCAATCAGCATTGCTTGAAGTAATGCAAGAAAAACAAATCACTATTGGAGATCACACTCATCATTTAGATTTACCATTTTTAGTTTTAGCTACTCAAAATCCATTAGAGCAAGAGGGAGCATATTCTCTTCCTGAGGCTCAACTAGATAGATTTATGCTTAAAGTAATAATTAAATATAATACAAAAGAAGAAGAGTTAAATATCATTAAATTAAGGGCTAATGAGCCTGAAAAAATTAATGCGATAATAAGCAAAGAAGATATTGAAATTATGAAAAAAGAAATTCATAATGTTCATATCGATGAAGAATTAGAAAGATATATAGTAGATATAATAGATGCTTCGAGACATCCTAGCAATTATAATCTTAGTAATTTAGAAGATTTTATTGATTTTGGAGCTAGTCCTAGAGCTACTATTGATTTACATAAAACTAGTAAGGCTTATGCTTACTTAAGAGGAAATGATTTTGTAACACCAGTGGATATCGCTACTATGGCTCATGATATTTTAAGGCATAGAATAATACTTAGCTATGAAGCAGAAGCAAATAATGTATCTATAGATGATATTATAGATGATATATTTAAAAATGTAAAAATACCTTAAATTTTGTCTTTATTTCAAAACTATCTTAAATTCGGACTTTTATTTTTGCTCTATACTAATAGTATGGCTTTAGATATAGAAATAAAAGTAGGAAAATCTCTTTCTAGTAAGTATTCAGTTTATCATATAAAAGATGATGAGCCTTTTTATTGCAAGAGCAAACAAGATATTAATGATAATGTGCAAGAATATGTATGTAAAATAAATTCAAATCCAGATTTGCTTGGATTTAAAAAAGAAAAATATACTTTAGCAAATGTTTGGTTTAATAAAAACAAAGGTAATGTATTTTTACATATTCAGCCATTAAAAAAATCAACTATTTATCCTATATATGGTCCACTTCATTCTACTAAAACTATATCTAATGACAGAAGAAAAGCTTCTAAGGCATGGAGTATTTATATGTTTGAAGATAATAATACTATTTTCACACAAAAACTTGATGATAAAGGTCTTGATTTTGATGTTCGGCTAACTCATAATGCAAGACCCTTTATTGGCTCTTTAGATGTAGATAAAAAACCATTAGTGAGTAAAATAAATAATGAAGTAAAAGTATTAGTGGAACTAGAGGAGTTAGTTAGAGAGAAAAGATATAGAGCTGTAGTAAATTCTGCAAATAAACTAAAAAGAATATACCCAAACTCTACTTTTTCTGATGAAATAGAACTATATAGACTAAGAGGTCTTGATGGTGTTGATATCGAGAGCAATTCTTTTATTATTTTAAAAGAGGCTGAGCAATGGTTACTAAATTATCCCTCCCATGAAGATATTGCTGAAGTTTTGTTTTATATGGCTAAAGCTCAATCTAAAATAAGTAGGCATGACTTAGCAGAAGTATCATTTAAAAAAATAGTCTATCAACATCCAAATCATAAATTTGCTTTGCTTTCTAAGATTTATTTAGGAGAAATACTAGAAGAAGATGATGATATTTTTGCTAGTATTAAGCTATATAAACAGGCCTTATATGAAACAGATGACTTAGAAATAGCATTATTAGCAGCAAAAAAAATAGCTGATAAAAGCTTAAATGATAGCATATACCAAGAAGCCGAAGTTCATTATGAAAAAATACTAGATAAGCAAGAGCAATATATTTTAGAAGATGTAGATAGTGCATATCAATTAGTAAGGAATTTAAGAGTAGCTGGCATAAAATCTACAGCGGGAAGAATTGTGGAATCATTATCTCAACAAATAGACAGAGAAAGCTTCCCAGAAAAACATGAAGATTATATATTTGAGGCTGCTCAGCTTTTTATGGACAATGATATTAATAAATCAATACATTATTTCCAGCAATATATTGATTTATATCCTGATGGACTTAATATAAAAGCTGCTAGAAGGGAGCTTGATTTACTTTTATTAGAAAAAGATAAAGAAAAAACTCCTATGGCGCAATTAGATTATTTAGATTATATCATAAAAACATACCCAGATACTGAGATAGCAAAAATTGCATTATATAAAAAAGCTAAGATACTTTTTGGATTGAAAAACTATGATTTTTTATTAAAAAATGAAAAAGAATTAAAAGAGCTTTCTGTAGAGGTAGCACCAGATATGGAAGAGTTAATCGCGGAATCTGCAAGGCTATTTGTTATTGAGGGATTATCTAAAGGGGATTGTGAGGTTGCTGTTAATAATGTAGTAAAGTATAACTTATCCCTTAAAAAAGAACATCATATGAAGTTATTTAATTGCTATAGGACTCAATATGCCCATGATAGAGCGGAAACATTAGCTCAAAAAAATATAGATGAGGGAGGAGAAAATCAATTATTTTGGCTCTCTTCTTTAGAAAAACTTTTATACTCTCAACAAAAATACGAAAAAGTTATTAAAATATCCAAAGAGGTTTTAGATCTAGCGAAACTTCAAGAGAGTAATATTAGCTATAATGATGTCTGGTTTGATGTATTTGATTCTTATCTTTTCTTAGAGAAAAAAACTGAGCTTTTAAATGTGGAAAAAGAAATTACGAAATTATTCCCAAAAGACTTAAGAACTACATTAGTATATAAACCCATAGTAAAAATGGCTAAAAAAAATAAAGATGATTTTTTAACAATAGATATGTCTTCTAAAGTATTTAAAATACAAGATGTATTCCAAACATATGATGATTCTCCTTGGATAGATTATGCATTTATAGAATCCTTAATTAATATAAATAAATTTAAAACTGCATTAAATGCTGTAGAGAGATTAGAAAAATTAATAAGGCAGAAAAAAGTAAATGCGGATATAGCAAAGCTTTCTTATACAAAATCAACAATATATCAGAATTTAAACCTAAGAAATCAACAAGAAATAGAATTAAAAAGATGTGCTGAATCAAAAACTAGCAAAACATGGTCAAGAATTTGTAAAAATACTTTAAAGTGGTTGTAAAAATAAATGCAACAAGTCATTAAAATATTAGATTTATCTATTCATATAGATAAATTAAATTATTTTTTCTCCAGAGAAAAAGATATAAGCTTAAGTAATAGTGCTAATTATACTTATGAGCTTATATCTTCGATTGATAAATATAATATTAATCTCCCGATTAAAACTATCAACCTAGATGATGCCTTATTATTGCTAAACAAACAAGGCACTTTAGATTTAGATTATATTTCTAATTTTATTAAAATAATAAGATATTTTAAATATTTATTATCTTTAAAATTAGAAAACCCTATAAAAAAATGGGTGGATAAAATAATAATTCCAGATGAAATATTAAATATAGAAAATGCTTATAATGATAAATATGAGATTAGAGAGGATTATAATGATGAGCTATTATCGGTCTCTATTGATATAGATAATTTAAAAACTCAAGTTTATAATATGTTAAATAATATCATTTCTAAAGCTAGTAAATCAGATTATTTAGTAGATAACTCCATCCATTTTAGAAAAAATCAAGATTGTTTGCTAGTAAGAAGTGGATATTCTCATTATATTAAGGCTAATATTATTGATAGAAGCAAGAATGGTTTTTTATATATAGTGCCTACTGAAATTAAAGATATTAGGCTTAAATTAGATTCTCTATATACTAATAAGGATTTAATCTTATTAAAGCTTTCTAGGGAGTTTTCTTCTGTTTTTTATAGGCATATTTTATTTTTGAAATACATAAATAAAAGTTTTGATTTTTTTGATTCTATGATAGCTAGAGTTCATTTTGCTAAATCATCTAATTTATCTTTTTTACTTGCCAATAAAGATAATGATGAAATTATAATAAAAGATTTTCATCATCCAGCTATCACAAACTCAAAAGCTATTAATGTCCAAATGTCTAAAAATATCCTAATCATCACAGGAGTAAATGCAGGAGGTAAGACAGTTCTTTTAAAATCAATCTTAGCTATTGCTTTGATGTCTAAATTTTTAATACCTATGAGAATAGATGGATATAATTCAAAAATAAGAAATTTTAAAAATATAACCGCCATAATATCAGATATGCAAAATATAAATGCAGGTATTTCAACATTTGCCTCAAGGATGCTACAAATATCAAAGACATTTAATCAAGAAGATTCATTAATAGGAATAGATGAATGTGAGCTAGGAACAGATAGCGAAGAAGCCTCTTGCTTATTCAAGGCTATTTTTGACGGCTTAAATGATAAAAAACATACAATCATAATAACAACCCATCATAAAAAACTAGCCTCATTAATGGTAAAAGAAGAGAACTGCCAATTATTGGCAGCTATATACGATGAAAAAAATGAAAGACCAACATATAATTTTCACAGCGGTGTAGTAGGTAAAAGCTTCGCATTTGAAACAGCAAAAAGATATAACATCCCAGAGCTAATAGTTAAAAAAGCAAAAAAAATATATGGAGAAAGTGGAGAAAGCCTAAATAATCTAATAGAAAAAACAAGCACCCTAGAGCAATACTTAATAGAAAAAAAAGAAAAAATAAACAAAGAACATCAAGAAATAGCTCAAATTAAAAAAGAAATCAAACAATTAAAAGAAAAAACAAATAAAGAATATAATGCAAAAAGAAATAATCTAATAAACACCTATGAAGAAACCATAACTAGCCTAAAAAAAACCGCAAAAACTCCTATCAAAAAAATACATCAAGAAATAAATAAATCTCATAAAAAAGTTCAAAACCTAGCAAATAAAAATGAGAAAAAAAACATAGAGGTCAATATAGGAGATATAGTTAAATATAAAGGCATAGTAGCTGAAGTAATAGGAGTAAATAAAAAATATATAAGCATAGAATCTGAAAATATGAAAATGAAAGTTTTTTTAAATGAAATAGAATCAAGCAGATTAAATAAAAATAGAAAAACTAAAGTATCCATCAAAATAGAAAAACCAAATTTTACATCATTAGAGCTAGACCTCCACGGACAAAGAGTAGAAGAGGCCTTATTAAATACAGAAAAATTCATATCATCCGCTATATTAAATAAATTACAAAAAGTATCAATAGTCCATGGCTTTGGAAGTGGAAAATTAGCTTTTGCTATAAGAGATTATTTAGAAATAAATTTCCCTAGTTTAACCTTATCTTATGGAGCGAAACAAAGAGGAGGAAATGGAGTTACTGTTGTAGAGTTATAATATAAAAAAGAAAAAGGCAAATATATTTGATATAATTGCACACAGATAGCCTCTAATACAAAATGGAAAAATATGAGTTTCAAAAACCTTCAAAGCAAAATAAAAAAAAGCAATATATCTTCTAAATTTGCCACCGTCATTCATATATCACCAAACCTAATCAAAGCTAAGGGACTTTCTGTATCTATTGGAGATATTGTTCGTATTGTTTGTATTGATGAAACTAAGCTTGGGATGATTACTAGTATTGATGGAGCTGTATTTTTTATCACTCCTTTTAAGCATTTAGATGGGATGTCTATTGGGGATAAGGTTTATGTAGAAAATAAAGGTTTAAAAATTGGAGTAGGAGATGAGCTTTTAGGCAGAGTCGTAAATGCTTTAGCTCATCCTATCGATGGGAAAGGAGATTTTGAATGCTCATCTTATACTCCTATTATGAAAGCCCCTATTCCTGCATTAAACAGAGAAATTATTGATTCTAAAATGGACACAGGAGTAAAAGCTATTGATGGTCTTTTAACTTGTGGAAAAGGACAAAAATTAGGAATATTTGCTGGTAGTGGTGTAGGGAAATCTACACTTATGGGCATGATTAACAAAGGAACTAATGCTGATGTGAAAGTAATAGCTTTAATCGGAGAAAGAGGCAGAGAAGTCCCTGAGTTTATAGAGCATAATCTTAACGGTGATTTAACAAATTGTGTGCTTATTGTAGTAACAAGTGATGACTCCGCTCTTATGAGAAAATACGGTGCCTTTTGTGCTATGAGTATCGCTGAATATTTCAAAGACCAAGGCAAAGATGTTTTATTAATTATGGATTCAATAACAAGGTTTGCAATGGCTCAAAGAGAAATAGGACTTTCATTAGGAGAACCCCCTACTTCTAAGGGCTATCCCCCATCTGTAATGGCACTACTCCCTCAATTAATGGAAAGAGCTGGAAATGAAAAAGGCAAAGGAAGCATATCCGCATTTTTTACAGTCCTTGTAGATGGAGATGATTTAAATGACCCCATAGCCGACCAATGTCGCTCCATACTTGATGGACATATAATCTTAGATAGAGATATAGTTGATAATGGAATCTATCCTCCAATAAATATCTTAAAGTCTGCCTCAAGAGTTGTAACAAACATCAACGATGAAAGACATCAAAAACTAATGATTAAATTCAGAAAAATGTATTCTTTATTAAAAGAAAATGAAACTATAATAAGAATAGGAGCATATCAAAAAGGAAATGATTCAGAAATAGATGAAGCTATTGGAAAAAAGAATTTATTAAATCAATTTTTATCACAAGACTTGAATGAGATTGTAAATAGTGATGATACATTGGCTAGACTAGAGAGTATATTTAACTAGCCAATATAGAAAACAAAAATATTATAAAAGAAACCATAAAATGAAATACTGAATTAATATAATAAAACATAACTCCATCACTAAAACCCACATACTTCAGACTACAAGCCTTATCTTGTAGTCTGTCTTTAAAATCATTAAATATTAATTACAAAATGAAAAATGTGGTCAAAATTAAAGTATGATATGACCTCTAAAACTCACTCCTTATTGGATTAAATATTGCTTTATCTTAGATGATAAGCAATATATAACTTTAGGAATATGATGAGAATAACTAGTAATTCATTTTATCAACAATTCAGCGATAGACAAAAAATTGGTCTTAAAGATATAAATGAAGTAAATAATCAAATATCCACAGGAACTACCATTAGGCACGGATATGAAGACCCTACTATTCTATCTAATACTCTAAAACTTGACCACACAGAAGCAGACTTAGTCCAATCAAAAAAAGTATCCGAACAAGCAAGAAGTTTTGCTGATAATAGTGATTCTGTTTTAGGTGGTTTTATGGAGAATTTGATTTTATTTAAAACTAAAATGGTTAATGCTTCTAATGGTAATCATTCTATTACGAGCTTAAATGCAATTGGGGTTGAGCTTGAGGTAATAGTTGATAGCTTAAAGGAATTATCAAAATCATCTATTAATGGTCATTATTTATTTTCTGGTTCAAATGTTTTAACTCCTCCTATAGATGATGATTTTGTTTATCATGGTAATAATGATAAATTAAAAGTTTTGGTGGGAAATCAAAACTCTGTCACCTATAATGTGCCTGGAAAGGATTTATTTTTAGGTTCTGATGCGGATTATCATAAAAAAATTTCTACTAATATCTCTCATTATAATAAGGTTTTAAAATTCCCTAAATTATTTTCAGCTGATTTTTCTGATGGTATCTCAAAAGATGAATATATTACTCATCATAACACTATCAGGGAAATGGTAGGAGATAATGATAATGATAAATTTAATGATAAAAAGCATATTTTTTATGTTAGAGGGATAAACACTAATGGGGATAGAATAAAAGCTAAGCTTTCTTTGGATTCCAATGATAAGATATCTACTCTTACTAGAAAAATAGAAGAAATTTATGATGGATATGTGGATGTTTCTATTAATAAATTTGGACAATTTGAGCTTAAAGATAGAAATACTGGAAATTCTAGTATAGATTTTCATATAGTTAGTGCTAGTGATTTTAGCCCAATAGATCCTACAGCAGACCCAGATACTGTAGCAAATAAAGCAGATAAAGATAATTTAGATGATGTTTTAGCAGATAAAGATGTGTATATTACAGAATATATAAAAAGTTTTTTTAATCCAGTTAAAGAGCAATCAACAATAGTAGCTCAAGCGAACACCACAAAGCCTAATGAAATATCCCTTAAAGGTTCTTTTTTAAATACTGATGGTAGTAGGATAAAATTAAAAGATACGGTTAAAAAGGTCATAAATTCTAATATTGATAGTATTGAGATTTCTGCTAGGAATGTTGATGGTGAGCTAAAGGAGATATCTTTTAAGGTAGATGATAAAACTACAATTAGAAGCCTTCTTAGTAAAATAGAGGATGCTTTATCTACTAAAGATAGAAGAGTTATTGCTAGTTTTGGAGATGAAAATTTAGTTATTTTAGATCCTGCATTAGAAAAAGGTGGGAAAACAAAAATGCAACTTAGTTTATCTACTCCTAATCATAAATCATTTAATAGTTATGAAGCTATGAATTTAGATAAAATTTATTTACATAAAGATAAAAATACCTTAACTTCAAATGTCGATCAGGTTACTAAAAAAGGAAAATATGCTTCGAGAGATACTAAATTATCTGAGATGTCTTCAAGTTCTTTAGATGATAAAATAATAGCATTAGATCTAAATGATATAGATGGGAAAAAAAGAAATTTAAAAATCCATTTCAATCCTCTAGGGTTGAAGCTTAAAGTAGATGGAGATAAAGAATATAATATCATTAATAGTAATGATAAATTTTTAGTAGGACATAAATCTACTAGTGATAAAATAAATGTTGCGGATTCTTATGAGTTAGCTGGTCTTAGGGTTGGAGATAAGCTATCCATTAATGGGGAAGTTAAAAGCATTAAGGAAATTGATATACAGTATAGACATATCATATTAGATACTCCATTAAAAAAACAAGTAATATCGGGAGATATTATATCTTATGATACTCCGAGCTTCAAGCGAGTAGAGCCTAATAATTTTACTTTTGGGCAATTGATGGACATCATAGCCATGGGGCTTACTAGCTCATATCCAGCTGGGGGGACTTCTCTTGATTATCAAAAGGCAATTGAATCTACTAAACAAAGAATAGATATTCATTTAGATAATAAAGGTAAATTTGTTATTCAAGATTTAGAAGAATCATTATCTAAAATAGATTTAGCTATTTATGATACACAGAGTAATAATTTTAGTAAAGATAATGACTCTCCTGTCGTTACTTTTAATGCTAATAATGCGGTTGTGATTGATCAATCACATATAAACTTTTTTGAAATTTTAAATAAATCCATAGATAATGTAAAAGATGGTAGAGTTGTAAGTGATGGAAATAATTCTAAAAATTCACGAAATATGGGAATACTTTATTCTTTAGAAGGAGTGGATCATTTAATAGATCATGTTTCTAAAGTTAGGGCATTTGCTGGGGCAAATTCACTTACTTTAGGGAATGTAATAGCAAAAGCAAATATAGAATTAGCAAATACCAAAAAATTAAAATCAGAGATAATAGATACAGATTTAGCTTCTGCGATATTAGATTTAAAACAAAGACAAGTCAGTTATCAAGTAATGCTTTCTACGGCTAATAGATTAGAATCACTTAGTTTATTAAAATACCTTAAATGATTAATATAATTCTAATAGAGCCACAAATACCTCCTAATACTGGAAATATAATGAGATTATGTGCAGGATGTAATGCCTCGCTTCATATTATAAGACCTACTGGTTTTTTATTAAATGATAAAAATCTAAAAAGAGCAGGAATGGACTATATAGGCTCTGTGGATATACAAATATGGGATGATATAAATCATTTTTGGAGTGAAAATAAAATAAACCATAGGCATTTTTTTGCTAGCACTAAAAATAAGCAAAATTATTATGATATAAAATATCAAAAAAATGATTATATTTATTTTGGAAGAGAGGATGCTGGTATTAGTGAATCTATCTTAAATAAACACAAAGAGCAAAATATAACAATACCTATGAGTAATAATATAAGAAGCATTAATTTATCAAACTCTGTGGCAATTATAGCTTATGAGGTTATTAGACAATTAGGAGGCATTAGTGAAAACTAAAGCTTATTATGTTTTATTTATTGTTCTATCTTTAGCAATATCTTTATTATTGTTTTTTATCATAAAAGTATCTTTGCTATTCTCTTTTATGCCATTTATTTTAGCCATAATAGTTTCATTTTTATTTCAAATAATAGATTTAAATTATGCTTATCATAAAACATCTGCTACAAATACTTTTTTGCATTCAAGAGATGTGATATTAAGTAAAGATAATTCGCATAAAGCTATAGCCTTTTATTCTTTGGTTAATTTGCAAAGAGAAAAATATTTTGAAAATGAAATAGGCTTTATTTTTAAATCAATTAATTTTGAAAAATTAAATTTAGAACATTCAAATCTTCAAAAAGCAAATCTTTCCCATATTAAATTAAGCCAAAGTATTTTTATGGTAGCAAATTTAGAGCAAGTAAATTTTAAAAATGCCTATTTAGAAAAATCTATTTTTATAGGGGCTCATATGCAAGAAGCTAATTTAGATGGAGCTAATCTAAGAGAAAGTAATTTTCTAAATGCCTATTTATGGGGAGCTGACTTGCAAGGAGCTGACTTAAGTGGAGCTAGATTAGAAAATGCTTATTTTTTAGGTGCTAATTTATTGAATGTCAATTTAGAAGATTCTACTCTAAAAGGAGCCTATTTAAAGGGAGCTAAAATAAGTAAAAGTAATTTTGATTATGCCTTAAAAAAAGGGGCATTAGTTGATGGAGCTATTATTATAAAAGAAAATGGACTATAGTTAGCTAGGATAAACCCTTAGAGTTATCCTCTAAGGATAAGGACTAGTGGGAACCTCTATTAATTCAAAATAAATAGCTAATATTATATTTTAGCCTTATAGCAATTTTTATAAAATAGATGTA
>JAJVLF010000073.1 GCA_029255845.1 Campylobacterota bacterium
GACGAAAATTTTATATGTATTTTAGCTTAGGAGAGAGTAGGGTTAGGGGTTATGATTATAGTTTAGATATTAATATATGCAAACCTATCTTAATATAATCATTTATTGGAATTATGATTATCTTTAGATATAATATCGCATAGTTTATATTGTGGTAAATTTATTTATTGTGAGGAGAGATGGGGCTAAAGTCTCATGTCCGATTTTGTGATTATCGTGAGGGGTTTCTTTGAAAATATATATTGTGTTGTTGGTGTTTTCTTTTTTGCTAAATGCTAGTAGTGGTAAAGAATTGTATGAAAAATGTGCTTCTTGTCATGGGGAAAATGGTGATAAGTCGGCTATGGGAAGTTCTAAGAAGATTAGAGGTTGGAATGCTGTTAGGTTGGAAAAAGTGTTGCTTGGGTATAAGAATGGGACTTATGGGTTTTGTTTGAAAAATCTTATGCTAGAAGAAGTTAGGTATTTGTCTTTAGAGGAAATCAAAGATGTGTCTTTGTATATTAGTAAATTATAAGGGTGTAAATTGGAAGAATTTTTAACAGAATTGATAAAAGAATATGGGTATATTATTCTTTATTTTTGGGGGATTTTAGAGGGGGAGCTTGGGCTTATTATGGCTGGTTTGCTTAGTCATTCTGGGGATATGAATTTGTATCTTGCTATTTTGGTTGGTGGTCTTGGAGGGTTTACTGGGGATCAGATATATTTTTATATTGGTAGATTTAATAAAGACTATATCAGGAGAAAACTTACTACACAAAAAAGAAAGTTTGCACTAGCAAAGGTTTTGCTTGATAAATATGGATGGCCTATTATTTTTGCTCAGAGGTATATGTATGGGTTAAGGACTGTGATACCTATGTCTATTGGGACTACGGATTTTAATGCTAAAAAGTTTGCTTTTATTAATTTTATTAGTGCTATTTTGTGGGCGAGTGCTACTATTTATCCTGTTTATTATTTTGGTGAAGAAATATTAACTTTTATAGAAGAGCTTAAGGAATATTGGTATGTGGTATTGATATTTGGGGTTACATTCTTGATTTCTATTTCTTTTTATTTTAATCAAACTACAAGCGATAAAAATAGAAATAAAAAAAGAGAAATAAGAAGAAACAAGATAAAATGAAATTAGAAAAATTCATATCAAAGCTTAAATCAGAAAATAAGATTAAGGTGATAGAGCAAGAAGTGGATGTGTATTTGGAGCTTACTCATATAGCTTATGTGGAAGTGAAAAAAGAAAATTCAATGCCTTTATTGTTTTTAAATCCTGTTGATAAAAAAAGAAATAAGAAATTTGATATTCCTGTGATTGCTAATTTATTTGCTAATTTTGATATGATAGATGAGATTATAGGTGATACTGAAGAAATTGCTAGTAATATAAATAATCTTATTAAACTAAAGCCTCCTACTGGCTTTATAGAGAAAATATTTAAAGCTTATGAGATGTTTTCTTTAAGGCATGTGTTTCCAAAAAGAAGTCATAAAAAAGGGCTTTGTCAGGAGAATGTCTGTCTTAATGGGGATATAGATTTATTTAATCTTCCTATTACTACTACTTGGGAGCAAGATTCTGGTGCTTTTATTACTTTAGGGCAAGTTTATACGGCTAGTGTGGATGGTAAGATTAATAATCTCGGGATGTATAGGTTGCAAGTGCATGATAAAAAGACTCTTGGTTTGCATTTCCAATTACATAAGGACTCTAATAATTTTGTGAGAGAATTTAAAGAGATTGGTAAGAAAATGCCTGTTTCTATTGCTATAGGAGGCGACCCATTATATACTTGGTGTGGTTCTGCTCCTTTGCCTTTTGGGATTTTTGAGCTTATGCTTTATGGTTTTATTAGGAAATCACCTGCTAGGCTCGTTAAATGTGTGAGTAATGATTTATATGTTCCTAATGATAGTGATATAGTAATAGAGGGATTTTTAGACCCAGAAAAATTACTAGATGAGGGACCTTTTGGTGACCATACGGGGTATTATACTTTAAAAGAGCCTTATCCATTTATGGAAGTATCAGCGATTACTACAAAGAAAAATCCAATGTATTTGACGACAGTTGTTGGGAAACCTCCTTTGGAAGATAAGTATTTGGGTTATCCTACAGAGAGGATTTTTTTACCTCTTTTACAGACTACGGCTCCTGATTTGATAGATTATAAAATGCCAGAAAATGGGGTATTTCATAATTTGATTTTATGTAAGATAAATGTAAAATATCCATCTCATGCGAAACAGACAATGCATACATTGTGGGGAGTGGGACAGATGAGCTTTGTAAAACATGCTATATTTGTGGATAAAAATGCTCCCAATTTAGAAGACTATGAGGCTTTAACTAAATATATCTTAAATAGATTAGATATAAAAAAGATACTAATAACAGAGGGTATATGTGATAGTCTTGATCATTCATCGCCTACTGCAAATGAGGGGGCAAAGCTAGGAATAGATGCCACAGGAGATGAGATAGAAAATAGCGGTATAGAAATATTGGAAGATGAAGAGCTATTATTGAAACTTAAAAATAAAGATTTCACTGAGTTAAAGCAATATATGATGGATACTAAATCTCCAATTACGGTATTAAAATATAAAAAAACAAAAAGCATTAAAGATGTCAAAGAAGATATATATCCTATACTTAGCAATACAAGAGTGGTTTTTGTAATAGATGATAAGGAAAATGATGTGAATAATCCTTATATGCTAATATGGAGAATAGTTAATAATATAGATGCTAAAAGAGATATTTATTTTGAAAATGAAAAAATAATAATAGATGCTACTAATAAAAATAGCTTAGATGGGTTTGATAGGGAATGGCCAGAAGATGTGAAATGCACTAAGAGTGTTTTGGAGTCTTTGCAAAAAAGACTTTTAATTGATATAGATGATGAATTTAAAAATAAGTTTTACTTATAAAGGAGTATTAAATGAAAAGAATTACGATAGAGAAAGCTACAAAAGAATTACATAATTTTACTGATAATGTGCAATCGGTTATATTATCTACAGTGTCAAAAGATGGGGAGCCATTTGCTAGTTATTCTCCTTTTGTTGAGGATAAAGATGGGAATTTTTATGTATTTATAAGCACGGCTGTTTTGCATTCTCATAATATGAGTGCTACTAAAAAGGCACATATATTATTTTTAGAAGATGAGAGTAAGACAGAGCATATATATGTTCGTAGGAGAATGTATTTTAGTGCAGATTCTGAAAGATTTGAAGAAGATGATGAAAGAGCTAATGATATATTTGAGTTATTTAAGGATAAATTCAAAGATAAAGTTAGTCATTTTCCTATGATGAAAGATTCTAGGATTTATAAATTAACTCCTAAAAATGGAAATTTAGTTTTAGGTTTTGGCTCTGCTTATAAAATATCTGATGATAGAAAGTCATTATTGATTAATGATAAAGGGCATTCTAAAAGCCACGATGAGGGATTGAAAAATAATAAAAATAAATAAGTAATGTTTTTTTATAAAACTGCTGTTATTTCTAGTAAGCTACCATTTTTAGCTATTTATCAATCGGATAAAAAAATTGATATTAATTCCATTGCTATAGTGCCTTTAAGAAAAAAAGAAAAACAAGCTTTAATTGTGCAAGAGACAGAAAAACCTGACTTTAAATGTGAGAATATTATCTCAATTACTGATTTATATTTTCCAAATTCTTATATTAAGATTATTGAATTTATTACAAAATATTATCTTTCTAGTTTAGGTGAAGTTTTAGGACTTTTTACTCCTTTTAGAAAAATTGAGACTCATTTTAATGAAAGTTCTTTTTCTATTAAAAAAGAACTTTCCAATACTCAAAAAGAGGCATTAAAATTTATTAATAGTCATAAATCTTCATTGCTTTTTGGAGATACTGGTAGCGGTAAAACGGAAGTATATATTCATCTTATTAAAATGCATATAGAAAATAAAAAATCTTGTATTTTACTTATGCCTGAAATATCTCTTACTCCTCAAATTGAGATGAGATTAAGAGAGGTTTTTGGGGATTTGGTTTATATATGGCACTCTAAGCTTAATAAAAAACAAAAAAATGAAACAATAGAAATAATAGAGAAAAATTCTCAAGTCATTATGATAGGAGCTAGGTCGGCTCTTTTTTTACCTATTAAAAATTTATCTTTGATTATCGTAGATGAGGAGCATGATGATTCCTATAAGGCTGTATCATCTCCTTATATTAATGCGAAAGATATTGCTTTATATATGGGCAAGGCTTTAGATATTCAAGTTTTGCTAGGCTCTGCTACCCCGTCTTTAAACTCTTATACTAAAATTGATACTTTTAGATTAAAGGGGAATTTTTTTAAAGCTAATAATGAGATGATATTTACAGAGGAAGCTTTGACTGAGAGTTTTTATTATATTAATGAAATAAAAAAAACTCTTAGTGAAGATAAGCAAATTATGGTTTTTGTGCCGACAAGAGCTAATTTTAAATATATTAAATGTTTGAAATGCTCTTACACGGTTAAATGCAGTAATTGTTCTGTGGCTATGAGTATTTATCATAATCAAAATATGGTTAAATGTCATTATTGTAATTATATTGAGAGGGTTAAAAAACTATGCCCATCTTGTGGGTTTGATAGTTTATCGGTAAGTAGGATTGGGACTATGGAGGTTGTTAAATTTTTATCTTCTCATATTGATGCGAATATAGAGATTTTTGATAGGGATAATATTACTTCTAATACAAAACTAAAAGATATTTTAAAAAAATTTAATGATAAAAAAATAGATATTTTGGTTGGAACTCAAATGCTTAGTAAGGGACATAATTACCATAATATAGGGCTTTGTATTATATTGGATATTGATACTGTATTAAATATCGCTGATTTTCGCTCAAGGGAAAAGGCTTTGAGTTTGTTTTTGCAAGTTTCAGGAAGAAGTGGCAGGAGAGATAATGGCAAGGTTATTGCTAGTACGAATAATGCAGATTTTTTTAAGATGTATATAGGTAAATATAATCTTTTCTTAGAAGATGAAAAAAACTTCAGAAAAGACTTATATCCTCCTTTTGTGAATTTAGCGAGAATGGTTTTTGTAGATGCTAATAAACAAAGAGTTTTAAAGGAAGTTGAGAGCATAATAGATATGTTAAAAAAAATAGACAAGAGTGAAATAGTAGGATATGGGGAATGTGCGATATCTAAGATTAAAAACAAATATAGGTATTATATTTTATTAAGAGATAAGAGTATAAAACAATTATTAAATACAGCTTATAGACTTCCAGATAAAAAGTTTTTAATAGATATAAATCCTATTAATTTTACATAATACCAAAGGGTTAAGAAAAAAATGAATGATATGGTAAAAGAATTACAAGCATCTTTTGCAGAAGAAGCAACTGAAATTTTTGATGCTTTAGATAATACTCTTTTAGCATCAGAGCAAGTAGGTGAAATTAGTGATATGGATATGGCTAATTTATTTCGAGCTATGCATACATTAAAAGGCAGTGGATCCTCTGTGGAGCTTATGTATCTGGCAAAATTTGCACATGTAACAGAAGACTTCATGGATAAACTTAGAAATGGAGAAATATATTTTAATGTAAGTATGATACCTCTTTTAATAAACTGTAGTGATGTTTTAAAAGATATTTTAGATAAAGAACTTTATGGTGAAATAGATGATAATATTTTTAAAGATATGACTAGCGATTTAGAAACATCTATTTTAGCATGCATAAAAAAGGAGGATGCTTCTTTAAAAGATGAAACTCATAATAGTTACTATAATGATAATAATGATTTTGGCTTTTTCAATAAAGAAGCTCAAGATGGAAAAGCCAAACTATTAGCAGAGCCTAGTAGCGAGGTTAAAAAAGCATTGGAGGTATTTCATGTAATACCTCACAAAAAACAAGAAAACACCACCCCTAAGAAAAGCGAAAATAAAAAAACCAAACAAATAACCCAAAATACTATTAGAGTAAATCTAAATAAAATTGATCTTTTAATGAACTCCGTAGGAGAATTAGTAATCACTAATGCTATGCTTGCACAACATACTAGTTCTATAAAAGAGCAAGAAGTTAGAGATGCCATAGATGAAAGACTAGGTGCATTATCTAGACATATTAGAGAAATGCAAGAGTCTATTATGAGCATTAGGATGATTCCTATGGAAAATGTATATTCTAAATTTCCTAAACTAATAAGAGATAATGCAAAAAAACTAGGCAAGGAAGTTGAGTTTGAGCATTATGGAGATGCTGTTGAGATTGATAAAGCTATGATAGAGGGATTAATGGATCCTTTAATCCATATTATTAGAAATTCATTAGATCATGGGATAGAGTTTCCAGATGAACGAATAAAAAATAATAAAAATACAATAGGTAAAATAACTATATCAGCAGAACAAGAAAATGGTCAAATAATTGTAAAAACAAAAGATAATGGCAGAGGTATAGATATAGAAGCATTGGTAGAGAAAGCTATTAGTAATGGAATAATTACTGAAACTAAGGCCTACAATATGGACAAGAAAGATAAGCATAATCTTATTTTTGAGGCTGGACTATCTACATCAAAAACAATAACGGATATATCTGGTCGTGGGGTTGGCATGGATGTGGCAAAAGCTAATATTAATAAATTAGGTGGGACAATAAGGATTAATTCTAAAAAAGGAGAAGGCACAGAAATATTTATTATCTTGCCTTTAACTTTAGCTATTTTAGATGGCTTAAATGTAAGAATAGGTGAAGAGAAATATATCTTACCTTTAAATGTAATAATTGAATCTCTACAGCCACATCCAGATATGATAAAGAATGTAGGGAGTGGAGAGAAAGAATTATTAATACTAAGAGATGATTTTATTCCTGTTATTAGATTACATAAATTATTTGATTTAATACCTAGTCATACTGACTTACCTGATGGTATGCTAATTATAGTAAAGTATGGAGAGAGAAAAGTAGCTTTTTTTGTAGATGAGTTTTTAGACCAATATCAAGTAGTTGTAAAACCTTTGGATAAAAATTTTAGATATGTTAAAGGTATTGGGGCAGCAACTGTGCGAGGAGATGGTAGTATAGGTCTTATTTTAGATGTGCTTGGAATAATTGAAGAAGAAAAGCAAAGAGAAAGAACTTCAAAAGGAGCCTAAATGATTGATAAAAACAATACTAGATTTTTAACTTTTAAGATAGGGGTGGAAATATTTGCTATTGGAATAGAAGTTATACAAGAGATATTTATTTATCCAGATATGATTACAGAACTTCCTAATACTACTAATGTGGTAAAAGGAGTGATAAATCTTAGAGGGGAAGTAACTCCTATAATAGATTTAAGAATACATTTTAATATCGATAATAATCCGATCTATGATGACAAAACCATTGTAATAGCTATAAATACTAGTGATGATAGAATGATAGGTTTAGTTATAGATAGAATTAATAATATAGAAAATATTAATATTAATAATCTTTCTAAGTCTCCTGATATTGGAATATCTATAAGTCCTGAATATATTAATGGCTTATTTAAAAATAGTGATGGGCATATGATATCCATTATGAATATAGATAAGATTTTAAGTAAAGAAGAAGTGAGTAAAATATAATATGATAAATAAAAAATACATTGAGAATAACTTTGAGGAATTTTATCTTAATCTAAAAAGAAGAAATTTTGATGAAAATGTCCTAAGCTCTCTTAGAGAATTGATTGCTAAGCAAAAGAAAAATCAAAAAAATATAGAAGATTTAAGAGCAGAGCAAAATATTCTTTCTAAAAGTTTTGGGGAGATTAAAAAAAATAATGGGAATTTAGATGAGTTAAAGCAAAAAATATCTAATATAAAAGAAACATTGCTTGAATTAAGTGAAATTCAGCAAGATTTAGATGAGAAACTTAATTCTACTCTTTTTTCTATTCCTAATTTGATTAAAGAAGATACTCCAAAAGGGAGCGATGAAGAAGATAATGAGATAATTAAGCAAGTAGGAGATATTAAAGAATTTAATTTTACTCCTAAAGAGCATTTTGAACTTGCAGATAATAATAATTGGATTGATTTTGCAAGAGGAGTGAAACTAGCTAAAAGTAGATTTTCTATGTTTAGAGGTGATGGAGCTAGATTAAGAAGGGCATTGCAAAATTTTATGCTTGATCATAATAAAGAATATGGTTTTGATGAGGTTTCTATTCCTTATCTTTCAAATGAAAATTCATTATTTGGCTCAGGGCAATTACCTAAATTTAAAAATGATTTATTTAAAATAGAGGGAGAAAATTTATTTCTAATACCTACCTCTGAAGTGGCACTTGTGAATATCTTTAATGATGAAATTTTAAATGAAAATGAGCTACCTTTACAAATGACAGCTTTTTCATCTTGTTTTAGAAAAGAAGCAGGGAGTGCTGGTAAAGATACTAGAGGAATAATAAGAGAACATCAATTTGATAAAGTAGAAATTGTTACTATATGTAAGCCTAGTGAGAGTGAAAAGCATTTTGAAAATATGGTGCAATGCTCTTCTGATTTATTATCAAAGCTTGGACTTGCTCATAGATTAGTCAATCTATGTGAGGGAGATATTGGTTTTTGTGCTAATAAAACCATAGACTTAGAAGTATGGCTTCCAGGTCAAAATAAATATAGAGAGATTAGCTCCATATCAAATACATTAGATTTTCAAGCTAGAAGAGCTAAGATTAGATATAAAGAAAATAAAAAGAATTTATTTGTTCATACATTAAATGGCTCTAGTCTAGCTATCGGAAGATGTATTGTTGCTATTATGGAAAATTATCAAGATGAAGATGGTAATATTTCTATACCCAAAATATTAAAACCTTATATGGCTTAGAAAATAGATGGCTGACGAAGAAATTTCAGAAGTAGAGATTGCAGATGATGAAATTCCTGAAGCAGAGGTTTCAGGTGAAGACTTTCTAGGCGAAGAGTCGCTCGATGATTTAGGTGATGATGATGGCATAGATAGCATAAAAGAAGATACAGATGAGATATATGAGTTAGAGCAAGAAGCTACTAAATCTAAAAAAAATATAATTATCGTATCAGCTATTGCTTTAGCCCTAACAGTTATTACTATTATTATCATAATAATAGTCCTACTTCCAAAAGAGGAGATGCAAACAAAAACTGCTCCTGCTACATCTAAGGAAATAATAGAAAATATCCAAAGAAAAAGATTTGATAATTTTCGCTCTCAAGTAGGTGATTTAAAAAAAGAAGCAGATGAATTATATAAAAATGGAGAAATAAAACTAGCCCTAAAAAAATATAAACAAATTGCTGACCATGAAAAATTTGTCTCTTTCCATAATATTGGTGTTTCATATATGAAAGAAGGAAATTATAAACAAGCTTTAAAGTCATTTGAGAAATCTTTGCAAATAACAGGAAATGAATGTGTAGCTAGCATAAATGCAGCAGTTAGTTCATTGCATATTAAAAATTATGAAAAATTTAATAAATATATAAAATTAGCAGAAAATTCTTTACAGACTTGCACGAGAGACCCCCTTTATCATTATTATTATGCTTTAATTTTATTCTATCAAAGTAAATATATAGAAGCCTTAGCTGTCCTAAATGATAGTAGAGATGACTCATATCCAGAACTTAAATATAAACTAAAAACAGATATTTTAATTTTATTAAATGATAATGTAAATGCTATTAATGCTTTAGAAAAACAAGATAATAAAGATTTAGTAAAATTAGGGCTTTTGTATGCTAGGATAGGTGAATATAAAAGTTCAGTTGAGGTTATGGAAGATGCAGAAAATGAGGATGATACAAACTTGCAATATGTCAAAATGGCAAGTTTGTTAAATTACATAAAACTAGGAGATATGATATCCGCACATCAGATAGCAGAGCTAATAAGCAATGACTATGGAGATGAGCCATCTAAACTTACTCCTATTAAAGCTGTGTTAAATCAAAAACTTTTTAAAATAAATGAAGCAAAAAAATCATTTTCCAGAATAAGTAATTATGATGATGAGTATTTTTTTAAATTATTTATATATTTTTCTCCTTATAAGATGACTAATAATAATAGAATAATTAACTTTATAAGAAGAGGAGGAAAAAGTATTTTTGTTGATAATATAGAATATTCAAAAAAGAATTTCAAAAAAAGTCAAGACTTAGCAACCCTTAGTGAGCTTACTACTAAAGGAATTAAATATGCTTTAGAATATAAAATAAGAGATTCTAATAGAATTTTTAAATCATTAATCGATAAATTTCCCTCTAACTCGACATTGCATTATAATTTAGCCTTAAGTTATGCTCATTTAGGATTATATTCATTTGCAGCAAAACATTTCTATAATGCTAATTATTATGACCAAAGCAATAAGCTAGCTCAAGTCTTAGAAGTAATGAGCAGAAAACTTGCTGGAGAAATTGTAGATATTAAAAAAATAGTTAAAATAAGAGATAATTTAAATCTTGACACTGATAGAAATGATGATTATGTTTTATATGATGAAATATTGAAATATACATTAGGTGATTTAAATAAACAATACCTTTCTAGTAAAAATGATAGTGTTTTATCTAATTTATTTAAAGTTGTTTTATCATCTAAGCTTGAAGATGAAAAAAATGAAATTTTATATGCCCATAAATTAAAAGGCAAATTAACAGATAGTGTGATAGCTAATATCTTATATTTTTTAGCCAAATACAAAAAACTCCATCATATTGAATTTTCTCAAAGAGGAATGTCTTTTTTAAAAAACAATAATGCTTTTATGGACTCTATTTACTATGGACCTAAAATAGGAGGAGAAATATATGCTGAGCTATCTAATATATCGGGTATGTCTTATAGTTTAAGGGATATTCTAAAGGAAAGACTAATAACAGAAAAACATGATTTAAGAGGGGTTTTGCAATTATTAGCAAAAGTAAATATTTATCTTAATTTTTTTGAAGAATCTTTTGCTATATATAATAAATTAATAGATGATATGCAAGAGCAAGATGCAGATACATTATTTCTTGGGGCAGTAG
>JAJVLF010000074.1 GCA_029255845.1 Campylobacterota bacterium
CCGTATTTTATAAAAATCACTCTAAAACTAAAATCTAACATTATCTAAATTATTTGAATTAATAGAGGTTCCCTAAATATTATATGCAAGGTGGGAGATAAGGCTTTCATTACTCCACCAAATAAACCCCATCATCCTTAATCTCACACTCATAAGTCTTAATACTTACATTTTCATCTTCCAAACATTTCCCAGTCTTCAAGTCAAAATGCTCTTTGTATAAAGGAGAAGCTACCACAAGGTTTCCCTCAATATCTCCTATTATTCCTCTTGATAGGACATTTGCTTTTCCTATGGGGTCGTAGTTATTTATGGCATATATGGTTTTGTCTATGTAGAATAATGCTACTTGCTCTTTATCTATTAAGACACATATTCCTGAATTTGCTATGAGGTCTTTTGTGTTGCAAATTTTTTTCATTATACTCTCTCGTTTGTTGTTTTTTTATTATCTTTTTCTTTTTGTGTGGCTGGTCTGAATTGATTTCTTTCTTTGAAAAAGGATATGCTAGGGTCTACTACATCTACATTTGCGAATTGTTTGAAGTGCTTTAAGTGAGTTTCATTTCCTATTACTTGCTTCCAGTCGCATTTATAGCTGGAAACTATAAATTCCATTTGTTTTTTAAACTCATCATTTAAGCCTAATCTATCATCAATTACCACTTCTTTAAGATATTCTATTCCTCCATCTAGGTTTTCCATCCATCTTGCTGTCCTTTGCAACCTATCTGCTGTCTTTATATAAAACATTAAGATACTGTCTATGTAATTAAATAAGGTTTCTTTATCTAGGTTTGTGGCGAATAAATCTCCGTGTCGTGGTTGCATTCCGCCGTTTCCGCATATGTATAAATTGCAACCATTTTCTGTGTAAATTACTCCGATGTCTTTTGATTGTGCTTCGGCACATTCTCTAGTGCATCCTGAGACTGCCATTTTTAGCTTATGAGGAGATCTTAAGCCTTTATATCTATTTTCAAGCTCTATCGCTAATCCCACAGAATCATCTATCCCATAACGGCACCAAGTAGAGCCTACACAGGATTTTACAGTTCTTAATGATTTCGCATAAGCTTGTCCGCTTTCAAAACCAACATCTAAAAGCTTTTTCCAGATAGCGGGTAAATCATTCATAAAAGCTCCAAATAGCACTATTCTTTGGGCTCCATTTACCTTAGTGTAAAGACCATATTCTTTAGCTACTTCTCCTAGGACAATTAATTTATCAGGGGTTATTTCTCCACCAGGTATTCGTGGGATTACTGAGTAAGTGCCATCTTTTTGCATATTTGCTAAAAATTTATCATTTGTATCAGCTAATCCTACATTATCAGAGCTAATGGCATATCCATTATAAACAGAGCCTATTATGTTTGCTACTGCTGGTTTGCATATATCACAGCCTTTTCCTTTTCCGTGTTTTGATATTAATTCATCAAAAGTTTTTATTTTTTGCACTTTTATTAAATTATACAAATCAGCTCTAGTATAATCAAAATGCTCACAAATATTATTATTTACTTCCATTCCAAGATTTTCTAATTCAGCATTTAAAACATCTTTAGTTAATATCAAGCAACCCCCGCATCCTGTGGTAGCTTTCGTGCATTGTTTTATATCGCTTAAAGTAGTCGCTCCCTCACTAATAGCCGTCTTAATATCCCCTTTGCTTACATCAAAACAAGAACATATTTGAGCGCTGTCAGGTAAAGCAGATACTCCAATAGCCTCACTAACTCCATCCATATTAGGAAGTATTAATGATTCAGGGCGAGATGGAAGCTGTATATTATTTAGCATTAATTGTAAAAGATTTCCATAATCATCGGTATCTCCCACAAGAACAGCACCTAAAAGCCTTTTATTGTCCATAGAAACAACTAATTTTTTATACACTTCTTTAGGACCATTTTCATACACATAAGACAAAGCATTCTCATCGCTTCCGTGAGGGTCGCCAATAGAGCCTACATCAACTCCCATTAATTTAAGCTTAGCACTCATATCAGCACCTTGAAACTCTTTATTCTCACCATTCAAGTGAGAAACCACAGTCTTAGCCATAGCATAACCAGGAGCCACCAAACCAAAAATCTGTCCATCCCATAAAGCACATTCGCCAATAGCATATATATCTTTATTTGAAGTCCTACAAAAATTATCTACAACTATCCCACCTCTAATGCCTATCTCTAAATTAATCGCCCTAGCTAAATCATCACGAGGTCTAATGCCCGCCGAAAAAACTATCAAATCCGTCTCTAAATCTTCCTCATCATCAAAATGCATTTTATGTAAATGATTTTCCCCATCACTAATCTTAGTAGTCCCCTTTTTAGTATTAACCATAACTCCTAAATTCTCTATCTTCCTTTTAAGAAGCCCAGCACCACCTTCATCTAGCTGAACAGGCATTAGCCTAGGAGCAAACTCAATCACATGAGTTTCAAGCTCCAAATCTTTCAAAGCCTTAGCAGCCTCTAATCCAAGCAATCCACCACCAACAACAACTCCAACCTTTGATGTCTTAGCCTTTTCTCTAATCTCATCCAAATCATCCAAAGTCCGATAAACAAAACAATTCTCCCTATCATTCCCATCTATAGGAGGGACAAAAGGATAAGAGCCTGTCGCAAGAACAAGCTTATCATAAGGGATTTTCTTCCCATTATCAGAAATAACTATCTTTTTCTCTTTATCAATAGCACAAACCTTATCAGATAAATGAATAGTAATATTATTCTTCTCATAAAGCCCATCCTCAACCAAACACAAATCCTCAGCACTAGAGCCACTAAGATAAGATGTAAGATAAACTCTATCATAAGCCAAATAAGACTCTTCGCTAAAAGTAGTAATCTCTATATCATCTTTTATATCACTTTCTATTATTTTTTCGATAAAGTTATGACCAACCATTCCGTTGCCTATAATCACTATTTTAGTTTTCATTTGTTTGCCTTTTTGTGGTGGTATTTTACATAAAAGTTTATCTTAAGAGTATCCAGAGTTGCTTATTTTTTAGGCAAAATTTAGGAATGTTTTTATTCTAATAAAGTAGAAAAATTATTAAGCTTAAAAAGTTTAATTTCATCACTTTTTAATGCCTTAAACTCACTACTAAAGCCTTTTTTAGAAAAGAATACATAAATATCTGCTTTAATTCCTAAGGCTAATTCTTTTTCTTTTAGAGAAGTTAATTCTTTTTTAGTCATTTTAGAATTATTATATTTACAGCTCCCTATAATAACTTTATTCGTTTTTGTTTTCGCAAATATATCTATACTTGTATCTTTATCATAATAGGGGTATATTTTTCTAAGGTAATCACTTTCGTAAAAATTCTTTTTTAAAACTTCCATAGAAAGCTGATTGAAAACCAAAGATATAAAATTATCTGATGTTTTACTAAAACTACTATTTACTTCCTTGTAATCACCTTGGTTTATTCCTTTAAAAAAAGGCGAGACAAAAGCAAACCAAAACCTTACAAAAGGAGAAATAAAATATAAATTATCTTGCACTTTATGAACAATCCCACTCTCAATAAGAAAATCCAAAGACTCATCATAGTCATAAGCAGATAATCTTGATCTTCTAAATGATGAGCGAATACGACCATCTCCAGTAGCTACGGCACTAAGTAGAGTGTGATGTATATGATTTTCATTTGTGAAATCAGCTATTTGATTTCTGATATATTTATAATTATCAAGAATATTATTTTTTATAGAATCTGTAATATCATTAGATATATCTATTTTTTTATCATATCCTCCAAAAATAGCGAAATTATTTATAGCATCTTGCATATTTTTAGGATTATTTTGATTATAAAATAATTTAAATTGAGATGATATTGATTTATTGATTATGCTCATTGATATTTATCCGTTTATTAATGTATTTATGGATATGCTAACATTGATTTACTTAATAAAAGCTCTAAAATATTACTTTATATAGATTGTGTCGATATTATTTTAATATCAAACTAAGGATAAGTTATAAATAAGATAATAATTCTCATATTTTTTCTGTTTAGCTATGCATACACAGCCTCTATACTAGATTTAGTAAAAAATATTGAAAATAAAACTTTTAATTTAAAATATTATTTTTGGTTTACAAAAAGTTCTGATGTTTTTTTGATGAAAAAAAAAGAACCTAATAATTCTCTTTGGGCTTATACTCAAGATAGAAAATGGAGACCTTTGCATAATACAGATGCTTTTGATGGCTACAAAAAAGAAGGAGTTCATTTTGAATCTATTAAATATAACAATGGAAATGTAACAATATCTAAATTAATTAATGAAGAAATGTCCCCTGAGGTTTTGAAAATAAATAAAATAGCAGAAAATAAAACTTATGAAGTAGGATATTATTTTTGGATGGGGGATAATAATATATTTTATCTAATGCGAGAAAATAATGATACTACTCACTCTGTGTGGAATTATACAAAAGATAGAAAATGGCAACCTATCCATAATGCAGATGCCTTTGATGGATTTCCTAAAGCAAGTAGCACTATAGAAAGTATATCGCTTGATAAAAATTCATCAATTCTTAGCTTTGGTAAGGCTACCATAAAACCTATGGATTATACTATCAATTTAAGCTCTTCTGATTTGGATGAATCTAGGCATTATCATTCTGAGTTTTTTTCATTATCTCCTGCTTTATCTTGGGTTGCTGATGATAATCTAAAAAAGAAAGTAAAAAATTTTATTATAGTTATGAGAAATGTAAAAACTAATGATTTGATATGGAGCAAAACTCTTAGCGGTAAAGAAAATAATATTTCCAAAGGAGCCAAAGGAGATACTAGAGCTATACCTAGCAGTAGTTTTTGCTCAAAAGTTTATAAAAATAAAGCAACAAAAGAAAAGATATTAGATGTTTCTATCGCGATATATGCTATAGATAATCCGAATATATTAGGAGATATAAAATGCTTTAGCAAAGTAGAAAACGAAAATATAGCAAGTAGTGAAATTAATGCAACTTTAGATGTTTCTATTCTTAGCAATGAAGTAGGTAAATTTTATGAGCATTCAAATAATGATGGTAGCATTAAAAATAGATTGGTGCTAGAGTTTAAAGATGGTAATTTTTCTGAGACAAATAACCCCTCTTTTCTCAAAATACTAAATTTGCCTGATGGTTTAACTTCATCATATGATATTGATAATAAAGAGATATATATTACACTTGTAGGAAAAGCTAAAGATGATGAGGGAATAAAAGAAATAATAATAATTTTAGATGGTGAGATATGGAATAATCAATCTAGCAATCAGACGATAAGCACAAGTATATCGTTTTTAGATAATGCTAGAAGCATTGATGATATCAAACAAGAAGAATATTATAAATATTCATGGCATCAAAACCCTCTTGATTTTTTAGGCTCTGCTCCTATAAGCTCCGAGTCGCATTCAAATATAGAAAAAGCATGGGAAATTACAAGAGGAAAAGGTGTTGTAGTAGCTATCATAGATACTAGTTTTGATTTTTATCATGATGATTTAGAAGAAAATTTTCAATCTAGCTACAATGGAGCCACAGGAACCACCGATGTATATCCTCCTGATGCGGGTTCATCTCATGGGACATTAGTAGCAGGAGCTGTCGGAGCTGCTGTAAATGGTAGAGGAGTAGTTGGTTCTGCTCCTGAGGCTAAAATGCTTTTTATTAATTTTCCATTTACAGGTGGCAGAGCATCTGATATTGTGAAAGCATTTAGTTATGCTCAAGATAATGGAGCTAAAGTGATTAATTGTAGTTGGGGTAGTAGCTTTGTTGCTGATGCGGTTAAGGCTAAAATAAAAGAGCTTCATGATGAGGGAGTAATAATTCTTTTTGCTACTGGAAATGACAATGTAAATTTAGATTATGTTAATTCATCAGCAGCTCAATCTAAACTACCAACTGTTTTAGCTGTCGGTGCTAGTAGTGAAGTCAATGGTAGAGCTCCATATAGTAATTATGGAAGTGAATTAGACTTTGTAGCACCTGCAGGAAAATACGGAATCCCAACAACAGATGTATCAGGAAGTGCAGGAGGAAATGCGGGACAAGGACTCTTAGATAATGATTACGGCTTTGCTGCAGGAACAAGCCTAGCTACTCCTGTATCAGCTGGTATAGTCGCCTTAATGGTAAGTGTAAATCCAGATATTACTCCTAATGAAGCAAGGGTTATCATTAGAGAAACAGCAGATAAAATAGTGGGTGGATATAATTCTGATGGATTTAATATAGAATTAGGGTTTGGAAAAATAAATGCATATAAAGCAGTATCTAGGGCAAAAGCTATGAAAAAATAAGTATTTTAGTCCCTTTAACTTAATTTAAGGGTAGTAAAGTAGATTTATAAAAACTATTTATTCTTAACTAATGAAGTCTTATTATATGTTATTTAACTTAATAAAAACACTTTGCTTTTTTGTCTTTATCTTTATAAAAGTTTGATACAATACTTAAATGTTTTAAATTGTAAAGGTTCTTTTGTGGTTAGAGTAGGGGTTGTAGGATGCACGGGATATACTGGGATTGAGCTTGTTAAGATATTGCTTAATCATAAAGAATTTAGTTTAGAGTATCTCTCTAGTTCTAGTATAGATGGGGATTCTTTCTCTGATGTATTTGGCTTTATGCAATCAATCACAGATTTAAAAATAACTAAAACCAATACTAGAGATGTTATAGATAAATGCGATATAATCTTTCTTGCTACTCCTCATAAAGAATCTATGAAATATGTTAAAGAGCTTTATTCTAAAGTTAAAATTATAGATTTATCTGCTGATTATAGGCTTGATTTGGATACTTATGAAAATAATTATACTAAGCATATTGATAGTGAGAATATAGCTAATGCTTCTTATGGTCTTCCTGAGCTTTATAGAGAAAAAATAAAAAACTCATCTCTTGTGGCTAATCCAGGGTGTTATCCTACTGCTTCTTTGCTTGGATTAATGCCTTTTATTGATTATATAAAAGATGATAGTTATATTTTTATTGATGCTAAAAGCGGAGTTAGTGGAGCGGGTAAAAAGATTAGCAATGTAGCTCACTTTCCTAATATGAATGAAAATTTTATGCCTTATGCAGTGCATTCTCATAGGCATTTACCTGAAATTATAGAGCATATTTCAAAGTCTTTTCAAAAAAGCTTGAATATAAAGTTTGTTCCCACTTTAATGCCTATAACTAGGGGAATGCAAGCCAATATATATATTAGTAACTTTAAACTTACTAATGCTAGAGAAATTTTAGATAATTTTTATAAAGATGAATATTTTGTAAGAATTAAAAATGAAGCTACTAATGTAAAGGATGTAGGAGGCACTAATTTTTGTGATATTTTTATATCTCAAGATAAAGACTCTCTTTTTATTAATACCTCTATAGATAATCTTTTAAGAGGTGCTTCTTCTCAGGCTGTGGTGAATGCGAATATTATATCTGGCTTTAAGGAAGATTTATCAATTCCTAAAATAGCATATATGCCATGATAAATCTAAGCGAAGATTGTATTTTTATATCTGATGCTCATTATAATGAATACAATCAGCAACTTTATAATGTATTAAGAAAAGAAAAATCTTCTATGATTATTTTTATGGGGGATATTTTTGATTTTCTTTTTGGGAGTGTTAAGCAAAGTATAGAAGATAATCAAGAATTGATTTATTTAATTAATGAGCTTTCTTTACATAAAGAAATAATTTACCTAGAGGGTAATCATGACTTTAATCTAAAAAAAATATTCCCAAATATAAAAGTATATCCCATAAGCCAACAACCATTAATAGTAGCCTATAAAGGCAAAAGAATAGCCCTTGCTCATGGAGATATAGGAATTTCTCGGACATATGGCACATATACTAAAATTATAAGAAATAAATATGTGCTACGGATGTTAAATTGTATAAATATAACATCAAGTAAAAAAATGCTTAATACTATAAAAAAAAGAAAAGAAAAGAAAAATAAATGCTATGAGATAGAAAACTTTGAAAATATAGCTTATGCTAGAATGGAAAACTATATAGAAGATTACATCATAGAAGGTCATTTTCATCAAGATAAGACATATAAAATGGGCAATAAGACATATATAAACCTCCCTGCTTTTATTTGCTCTAAAGACATTAAAAAAATAAAAGATTTAATAAACTAAAAATGAATATAGTCATAGCTTCATCTAATAAAGGGAAAATAAAAGAAATTCAAGCAATCCTAGATATGGCTAATGTAAGAGCTTACAGCGATTTTAAGGAAAACATAGAAATCATAGAAGATGGAATTAGTTTTGAGGAAAATGCGATCATAAAAGCAAAAGCCGTATGGGAATATCTTAAAGGTGAAAATATTGACTATGTTTTAGCTGATGATAGCGGACTAATAGTGCCGAGCTTTGATGGGGAGCCAGGAATTTATAGTGCTAGATATGCAGGAGAAAATGCAAGTGATGAAGATAATAATAAAAAAATAATAGAAAGCTTAAATAAGCAAAACTTAAAAGAAGCTAAAGCTCACTACTTTAGTGCTATATGCCTTTTTGATGGCAAAGAGAAGCATATCTCTGAGGGATATTTACATGGTAAGATTATTAATCATTGTGTAGGGAATAATGGTTTTGGATATGATCCATTATTTATTCCAGATAAAATGGATAAAACATTAGGAGAAGTTTCTCTTGATGTAAAAAAAACAATTTCTCATAGACTGGAAGCTTTAAATAAAATTAGGGATTTTTTAAAATAAGATATATGAGCTTATATTCTATTGCTTATATTCTCCCTCCTATTATCTATCTTATATCATTTCAATGGATAAAAGATTTTTTTAACTTAAAACTAGAAGATAGAAATAATTTATTTTTCCTATCTATTTTTAGCTCTATTATAGGAGGAAGAATAGGATATGTATTATTATATGATTTATCGCATTATCTAAATAATCCAATAGATATTTTTAAGATATGGTATGGAGGAATGTCTTTTTATGGGGCTATTGTATTTATAGCATTATTCTTATTTTTATATGCGAGAATGTTTAAAAAAAGCTTCTATTCTCTAAGTGCTTTATTTGCTTTATTTTCTTGTATTGGTATTTTTATAGGGAGAATAGCTAGTTTTCTTAGTAATCAGCTTTATGGTATAAAATATGATGGAATATTTTCAGTAATGGTTCTAGTAGATGGTGCATTAGAAAGTAGATTTCCATCTCAAATACTAGAAGCTATATTAGAGGGGGTTATTTTATTTTTAATAATCCTATATTTAATAAAAACAAAAAAAAGCCATAAAAAAATCACAATATCTTTTTTATTTTTTTATAGCATATTTAGAATAATATCTGAGTTCTTTAGAGAGCCCGATAAACATATAGGGTATATGTATTATTTTTTCACTTTAGGTATGATTTTTTCTTTTATCGCTCTACTTATTAGTGTTGTTTTGATAACTAAAATAAGACGATAATTAAAACTCTACATCATCTATTTTATTATCATCAGAAGCAACATCTTTGATAGTTTTGGATAATTTTTCCTTATCTATAGGCTTAACAAGATATGATGAAGCTCCATTAGATATAGCATTAAGTATATCATCTTTTTGCCCACTAGATGTTATCATTATAATTTTAACTTCAGAATTATCTTTTTTTATTTCTTTTATTGCTTCAATTCCATTTACATTAGGCATTGTAATATCCATAGTGATTATATCTGGTCTAAATCTTTTTGCTAAATCAATTGCTGAAGCACCATCATTTGCTGTTCCAACGATATTGTAACCTAAATCTTCAATATAGTTAAAAAGTTTTTTTCTCATAATTAATGAATCATCCACTATTAGCACTTTATCCACTTTAGTTTTTAATTGATTTGAATGAATACATTGAAGCAGTAAATTGCCATCTTTTGTCTCTATTTTTGAAGCCAAAATATTACTATCTTTGTTACTGCTTAAATATTGTGCTTTTTCTATAAGCAATGGAGGTGTCATATATAGAGATTTTGTTCTTTTAACTTTAGTTAATCCATTACCAATAACTATATTAGCAAACTCCATAGATAAACTTTCAGTAAGTCCTTTTTCATTTTCAACTGCACCGTCTAAAAATTGCTCCGTTATTATGGTTAATAAGGCATCATCATAGCTGATAACAAATGATACATCAATATCTCCTATTATGCTTACAATAACCGAATTCGCATTTAGGCTTTCTTTATCATCAACCTTGTAAGAGCTAGAACCTACAACAGATACATTAATTTCTTTTAAATACTCTTGTGCTCTTTCATTTATGCAATTTAAGATTTCTTCTGCAATTTTGTCGTTTTTCATTTTTTTGTTTCCTTATTAATTAACATTATTTCTTCTTAGTCTTATTATACTAAATTTTTCTACAAATATCTATATTTTCATTTTTATTTGTTGGTATTGCATCATTAGACTTCTTGCAAAACCCATCAACAGGCTACATAAATTATAGCAC
>JAJVLF010000075.1 GCA_029255845.1 Campylobacterota bacterium
ATCTGTAACCATACCCATAACAAAACCAAAAATAAATACCAATGTATATGTCATCTTTTTCTCCAATATGATATAATCAGATTATAACATTTTAAGGGTCATAACTTTATGAAAGTAATTGTAACTGCTATTTTTATTGAAGCTAAGGCTTTTATTGAAAAATATAAATTAAAAATAGCTCCTGATAAGTTTTTTAAAATATATCAAAATGATGATTATTCGCTCATTATTAGCGGTGTAGGGAAAGTGAAAATGGCTATGGCTACTAGCTATATTTTACATAAAATTAATCCTAGTATTATTATTAATTTTGGTATTTCTGCTTCTTTGTCGCATAATATAGGCGATGTTTTTTTGATTAATAAAATTACAGATTTTTCCAGCAATAGATCTTATTATCCCGATATTTTAAGAAAGCATAATTTACAAGAATGTGATATTATCACTTATGATACCCCTCAAACTAATGATAAAAATATTTTAAATAAAAATCATCTTATAGATATGGAGGCTAGTGGTTTTTTTCAATCAGCATTTCATTTTACTTCTTTGCATAAGATAGCTATTATTAAAGTCATTTCAGATAATGCCAACAAGGGAACTTTAATAAAAACCCTAATAGAAGAAATATGCCTTAATGCATTTGATAAGGTTGATTATTTTTTAAAAAACTATATAGTGATAGAAAATGAGTTGTTTTCCAAAGAAGATATGAAAAAGATAAATCATCATTTTGAAACTAATCATCTTTCAGCAACAAATAAAGAAATATACAAAAAGAAATATCTTTATGAAAAATTTAAAAAAGAGGAGTCTTTAAAGATATGAAAAATTCTTTAAAAAAATTCGATAAATTAGTAAAAAAACTAGAAGAATTACCATCAGTAGGTAAAAAATCAGCCATAAGAATAGCCTATCATCTGAGTTTCACAAATAAATTTGAAGGCATAAACCTAGCCCATGCAATAGAAGAATCCATAGAATATGTCCGAAAATGCCAAAAATGCAATGGAATTAGCGAAAATGAAATATGTGAAATTTGCATAGACGAGCATAGAAATAGAGATACTTTATGCATAGTAGAAAACCCAAAAGATATTCTAATAGTAGAAGAAAGCCACACATACAATGGACTATATTTTGTTTTAGAAGACATAAAAGAAGAATCATTAAATAATTTATTAAATATATCTAAAGACATAAAAGAAATAATATTCGCATTCCCTCCATCAATGAATAGTGAGTCTGTAATAATATATGTCCAAGACAAACTAGAGTTTTTAGGAATAAAATTTTATAAAATAGCTCATGGTGTGCCTACTGGAGTAAAATTAGAAAATATCGATTTGCCTTCCATTTCAGAAGCTATGAAAAATAAAAATATAGTTACATAATGGGACCAATGCAAATTCATCATTGATTATCTTTGTCTTAATATATTTATTATATTCAGGGAACCTCTATTAATTCAAATAATTTAGATAATGTTAGATTTTAGTTTTAGAGTGATTTTTATAAAATACGGTGTAGCCGTAGCTACATCTATTTTATAAAAATTGCTATAAGGCTAAAATATAATATTAGCTATTTATTTTGAATTAATAGAGGTTCCCTTCATTAAATTTTATATAAAATACAGAGAATGGATCCCATAATACGAAGTAAAGAAACTAAGACACCCAAATACTCTTTTTCTGTAATCTGTTCTCTGTATTCCGTATTCTGCCATTAAGTCCTAACTTAATGGCAATATAGGTTCCCTTTGGTATAATTATAACAATTACAAATTAGGATTAATTATGCTTAGTATTATAAAAAAAATATTTTCTAAAAAGAGGGATTTTTCAAAAATAAAAATAGTTCTTAGTGATGTAGATGGTGTCTTAACAGATGCTGGGATGTATTACACCCAAGATGGAAATGAGTTTAAAAAATTTAATACTCACGATGGTATGGGCTTTGATTTATTAGCTAAATATGGGTATAAAAGAGGGATTATTACAAGCGAAGATACTAAAATAGCAGCAAATAGAGCAAAAAAATTAAAGTTAGACTTTGCTTATCAAGGAGCGAGACATCAAGGAAAGCTAAAAGTAGCTAAAGAAATATGCAAACAAGAAAACCTTAGCTTAGAAAATGTAGCCTATATAGGAGATGATATAAATTGCATAGAATTATTAGAAAAAGTAGGCATAAGTGCTTGTCCAGCGAATGCTACAAAAAAAGTAAAAGAAATAAAAAACATTATTCATTTAGAGAAAAATGGCGGAGAGGGTGCTTTTAGAGAGTTTGTAGAGATGATTATTGCATAAATAATAATATGAAAATTTATATATACTTAGTGCTTGGTGTGTTATTTTGGTCTGGTAATTTTATACTTGGGAGATTTATCAAAGATGATATTAGTCCTATTGAGTTAGCTTTTTATAGATGGCTTTTTGTGTTAATTTTATTATCTCCTGTGATAGTGAGTAGTTTTAATAAAATAAAAAATGCTATAAAGCTACATTTTATCCCTCTTTTCGTGTTATCTATTTTGGGAATAGCAGGGTTTAATCTTATTTTATACATAGCTTTAAGCTACACGACAGCGACTAATGCACTTATTATAAATTCATCTATCCCCATTATCGTCCTTATTTTATCATTTATACTTTTCAAACAAAAAACAAGCATAATGCAAAACATAGCAATAGCACTATCCACTTTTGGAGTGCTTTATTTAGTCTTACAAGGCGATATAGGGAGCATAATAAATCTAAATGTAAATAGTGGAGATATTTTAGTTTTAAGCTCAGCAATCATTTGGGCATTTTATGTGGTGATGTTAAGGTTTAAACCAAAAGAATTAAATGGCATTGAGTTTTTATCTACTATGGTTCTTTTTGGAGTTTTAATATTATTGCCAATTTATTTATATTTCCATATAGATATAAATAGAGATATATATTTGATAAAGAATTATTATTATATTTTTGGATATATGTCTGTATTCGCCTCTATTTTATCTTTTTATTTTTGGAATAAAGGCATTGAAGTAATTGGAGCAAATAAGACAGGGCAATTCATTCATCTTATGCCATTATTTGGGGTGATATTGGCATATATATTTATAGATGAAATTTTATCCTTATATCATATTATTGGTGGATTTTTTATTGGGATTGGGATATATTTGTCGCTTAGAAAATAATCTTAAAAACATCTATTAATTTGACTATCATCAATATATCATTAATGTTTTTTAGCTATAATAAAAAATCAAAAAAAAGGAAAAATATGGACTCACAATCTAAACTTGTTGAATATGATTATAGTGTCGCAAAACTATTTACATATTCTACTCTTGTGCTTGGTTTTATCGGTATGCTTATTGGTGTTATTTTAGCATTTCAATTAGCTTATCCTGAATTAAATTATCTTATAGGAGAATATGGAACTTTTGGAAGACTTCGACCTCTTCATACTAGTGCGATTATTTTTGGATTTACCTTTAGTGGTATCTTTGCTTCTTGGTATTATATGGGACAGAGGCTTCTTAAAATATCTTTAGCAGAACATCCTTTTATTTTAAGGCTAGCGCATATTCATTTTTATCTATATGTTTTAATTATTATTTTGGCTGTTATCTCTTTACTTATGGGGATTACTACTTCTAAAGAATATGCCGAGCTTGAATGGCCTCTTGATCTTTTGGTTGTTGTATCTTGGTTACTTTGGGGAGTTATTATGTCGGCTATGGTTGGTGTAAGAAGAGAAAAATCTCTTTATGTTTCTTTGTGGTATTATATTGCTACATTTTTAACAGTTTCTATGCTTTATGTATTTAATAATGCTTCTGTGCCTACTTATTTTATATCTGGTTTAGGGGATTGGTATCATTCTGTTTCTATGTATTCTGGAACTAATGATGCTATGATTCAATGGTGGTATGGGCATAATGCGGTTGCTTTTGTTTTTACTGTTCCTATTGTTGGGATAATTTATTATTTTCTTCCTAAAGAATCTATGCAACCTTTATTTTCTTATAAATTATCTTTATTATCATTTTGGGGATTAATTTTTATTTATGTTTGGGCTGGAGGACATCATGTTCTTTATTCCACCGCTCCCGATTGGATGCAGACCTTAGGTAGTGTGATGTCGATTATTTTAATAATGCCTTCTTGGGGTAGTGCTATTAATATGTTTTTGACTATGAAAGGCGAATGGCAACAAATTCAAGAAAATATAGCATTGAAATTTATGTTATTTGCTTCTACTTTTTACATGCTTTCTACTATAGAAGGACCTCTTCAAGCTATAAAATCTGTAAATGCTTTAGCTCATTTTACTGATTGGATAGTTGGTCATGTTCATGATGGGACATTAGGATGGGTGGCATTTATTATAATAGCTGCTATTATTCATATGACTCCTAGAATGTTTAAAAGAGAAATATATTCAAGATCACTTTTAGAGACTCAGTTTTGGATACAAACTATAGGTGTTGTTTTATACTTTTCATCTTTATGGATTGCAGGTATTACACAAGGTATGATGTGGAGAGCTACTGATGAGTATGGTATTTTATTATATTCATTTATAGATACGGTAAATATCTTACATCCTTATTATGTGATTAGAGCTATAGGTGGCTCATTATATTTGATTGGTTTTACTTTATTTATTTATAATATATATAAGACTATCACTTGTGGTAAAGTCCTAGAAAAAGAACCAGTAGGTGCTACACCTATGCAAAGGGGGTAATTAAAATGTTTCATTGGTTAGAAGAAAGACCGTTTATGTTTGCAGCTGTGGTAATTGTATTTACTGCATTTGCGGGTATTGTTGAATTAATTCCAGATTTTGCTAAATCATCAAGACCGTTAGTAGGGACTAAGCCTTATACTGTCTTACAATTAGCAGGTCGTGGAGTTTATATAAAAGAGAGCTGTAATTCTTGTCATTCTCAGCTTATTAGACCATTTAAAAGCGAGACTGCTAGATATGGGATGTATTCATTAAGTGGCGAATATGCTTATGATAGACCATTTCTTTGGGGTTCTAAAAGAACGGGGCCTGATTTATTAAGAGTAGGAAATTACAGAACTACCGATTGGCATGAGTATCATATGTGGGAGCCTAAAGATGTAATGCCTACATCTATTATGCCAGCTTATAAGCATATGTTTACTAATTTAGCAAAAATAGAAACTGCTTATGCTGAAGCATACACAGTTAAAAAAGTGTTTAATGTGCCTTATGATAAAGAAGGTATGCCTGTATTAGGTAGCTTTGAAGAGGCGAAAGCATTAGCATTAAAAGAAGCTAAAGAAATAGCTAAAGATATGAAAAGTAAAGAAGTAAAAGCTCTACTAGAAGATGGTAAGGTGCCTGAAATAGTAGCTATGATAGCTTACTTAAATTCATTAAAATAATGACTTATCAAGAATTTGAGCCTATGTTGCAGTATCTGTATTTAGGAGGATTATTATTATCCGCTTATGCCCTTTATAGCTATGTATGGTATATGTATAAAAGCGATAAAAAGGGTGATACAGATTATGAGAAATTATCTAATTTAGCATTAGATGATAATATAGACTCAAAAACTATAAATACACCTAAAAAATAAAAGGAAGACTTTATGAAAAAATTAATTATATATGGGTTGCTAGTGTTCTTCGTTTCTATGGGAGGAACATTATATTATGCTGTTGATATGATGGGTGATGATACGATAAATATCACAACTATAGCAATCGCTAGTTTAATACTAATACTAGCAATTGGAAGCTCACTGAAATATACTTATCAGATTAAATATGAAAAAGCTGAAGGGGAACTATACCCTGAAAGCTGGGATGATATACAAAAGTATGATAATGATATACCAAAAATATGGGGATATTCATTTTTAGCTTCTATAGTTTTTGTATTATGGTATATACTTATAGGATACCCTACAAATTCATTTTCTCAAATTGGACAATATAATGAAGAAGTTTTAGAGTATAATGAAAAATGGGAAAAGAAATGGGAAAGCATTAAGGATGACAAAGAAGCATTAAATAAAATGGGTAAAAGCTTATTTTTAAATGAATGTGCTGTTTGTCATGGTATTTTAGCTGATGGATTAAATGGAGCTTCAAGAGATTTAGTTTATTGGGGAAGCGAAAAACATGTAGAAGATGTGATTATAAATGGCTCAAGTGGGTCTTATGCTATGGAAATGCCTGCTGGTATGGCTATGGGCGAGGATGCTAAAGCTATCTCTGCTTATGTAGTGAGTGAGTTTTTTGAGAAAAAAGAAATTACAAATGAACATCTAATTCCTCAAGGAAAAGAATTATATGCTTCGTGTGCAGGATGCCACGGAATGGATGGAAATGGGATAGAGGGAGTTGCTCCATCGCTAAGAGCATTAACTACTTCTACCTTAAATACAGGAAGAAAAGGTAAAATAGGTATAATGCCTGCATTTGGTAGATTAAATCCTATTCAAAAAGATGCATTAAATACTTATATAAAAAATCTAAAATAAGGGTAAATAATGAAATTTAATATGAAACAATATATGACACTAGATGGATTAGTTGGATACACTGTAGCTATGAGCGGTCTTATTGTAACGGTAATAGTTTTATTGACAGCATCAATTTATGTGCAACAACATCAATCAGAGAATTTTTATTCTATCGATACAAATATTAATTCTCTTAAAGCAAATGGAAAAAACCAAGGGCAATATTATAAGTTAAAAGGAGAATAAAGTGGATAAAGCAATAATATTAGGAGTAGCGATACTTTCTGCGGTAGTAATTTATTTAGTAATAGCAGGGGAATTGCTTTTTGTTGTATAGACATATATCTATATTATTAATCTCTTTAGCATTAGCTAGTTTCGCTAATGCTAATCCTATCGTTAAAGACTTTGTTTTTGCAGATGATGGACTTCTCCTAAATAAAACAAAAGAGAAAATGAACTTAATAGGAAATGAGCTTTATGAGAAAACTTCTTTTAATTTATACATTGCTATTAGCAATAAATCATTAGATGAGAAAATAAAAACTCACATAGAGCTACAAAGCAAAGAGATAAAAAACTTTTATAAAAATGACTCTATATTAATATCTATAGCTTTAGATATTAAAAAAGTAGAGTTATTGACAAGCAGAGATATGTCTAATATAATAGATAAAGATACTATTTTAGATGACTATATAGTTCCATTTTTAGCAGGATATGATAAAAATGATTTAATCTCTAAATACTCAGCAGGTATGCTAAATGGGTATAGTGAAGTAGCAGAAAGTGTAGCAGATAATAATAAAGTTATTTTAGATAATGCCATTTATAGTGAAAGCAAGGATTTTTTTGATGGATTTAGGATATTTGTTTATTCTGTATTTTTTGGGATTATTGGATTTTTTCTTTATCTTAAATTTAAAAAGCACCCATATAAGGATTAGAAAAGTATGAAAATAATAAATCTAGTATTTGTATCTGTTTTTCTTTTAAGTTTATCTCTTCTTACTTGGACTACTATAAAATCTATAGAAACTCCAGTGCAACATGAAAATATATTTTCTACAAATTATAAAGATGTTGATATGAATTTTAATAAATTTAAAGAAGATGAAGCAAAATTCAAAAAACAATCATCTCTAAATTATAATATATCAAATGATTTAATATTTATAAATATAGCAAACAAAGCAAAGATTATATCTACTAAAGCTCTACTTACAAGACCTCATACAAATAAAGATAATCAAGAACTAGAAATATTAAATCAAGAGGCACAATCCTTGAAAGTTCGGCTTCCAAAACTATCTCTTGGAAAATGGAAAGTTAATATAAAAATGAAAGTAGAATTAAATGGAGAACAATTAACTATATACGAACATATACCAATCGATAAATAAAAACAATATGAATTTTGCTAATAAAAGACATATAATGTTTATTATCGTAGGAATAATAACCATCATATTGCCATTTATTACAACTAATGATGGGGCTCATATGATACTCCTCTCTTTTGTGACGAGAGAATTTCATTTTCTAGGCTTAGTATTTACGGTGCAAGAATTACATCTTATGCCTTTTTTAATTATGTTTTTATTTATTGGGTTATTTGCTCTTACTTCTCTTTTTGGAAGAGTTTGGTGCGGGTGGGTTTGTCCTCAGACTATTTTGAGATATATTTTTAGAGATTTAATCCAAACTAAATTATTATCTCTAAGAAAAAATGTCAATAATAAACAAAAAGAACCTGATTATTCAAAAATAAGCAATCAAATTAAATATATCCTTTCTTATGTGATATTCTTTGCTATTGCTTGTGGTGTGGCTGTGAATTTTATGCTTTATTTTATTCCTTATGATTATTTTTTCGCTCATATATTGGATTATGAAAATCATAAAACTTTAATCTTTTTTACTGCTCTTTTTATATTTATAATTATGCTATTAGTTGTTTTTTTAAAAGAAAAATTCTGCATTTATGCCTGTCCGTATGCAAAAGTGCAATCGGTTCTTTATGATAAGCATACATTTACTGCCGTATATGATACCATACGAGGTGGAGATGTATATAAAGACAATAAGCAAGTAATTTTTTCAAAAAAAGAATGGACTGGAAAAGAAGAATGTGTAGCTTGTAATAAATGTGTGAGAGTTTGTCCCACAGGCATAGATATAAGAAAAGGTTTGCAAGTAGAGTGTATAGAATGCCTCGAATGTGTAGATGCCTGTGATAGTGTGATGGGCTCTATGAATAAAGAAAGCTTAATTTCTTGGAATAGTGATTCACAAATAAATCTTAAGAAAAAAACTAATATAATAAGAGCAAAATCAATTGCTTATTTTATGGTCATCACAGCTATTATAGGACTATTAACGATAAATAGCCAAAATAAAGAAAATTTCCAATTAAACATAAACAGAACTTCACAGCTTTATAGCATAAAAGAGACGAGCATTCAAAATGCATATATATTTTTATTTCACAACACAAGCAATAAAACAAAAGAATACTACTTTAAGACAAGCAATCCAGACATAAAAATAAACCGCCCACGAAAACCATTTAAAATAAAAGCCAAATCAAAACTAAAAGAAATAGTAGCCCTAGAAATGGATAACACCCTAATCAAAAATGAAAAAACATTAAAAATAAACATAATAGCCTATGAAACAAACAACAAAGAAAGTGAAGTAATAAGAAAAACCATATTCATATTACCAGAAGCCAAATGATAAGCGAAACAGTATCATTAATGATGTTAATTTCGGCATTTATAAGCCTAATGATGTTAATAGGAGTATTAGCATTTTCTAAAAAAACCTATTTTGAAGATATAGATAAATCCTTTGAATACCCCCTATTTGACACAGATGAAGACTTACAAAATGCCATAGAATTAGAGAAAAAACAAAAACAAAAGAAAAAAGATGATTAATATAGAAATCCTGCCATTAATTTTTTTAGCTCTTATAGGCTCCTTTTCTCATTGCATATCAATGTGCGGTGGATTTGTGCTTTCTTATACTGCTGTTAAAATAGATAAAAGCAAAAGCCTTAAATATCAAAGCCTAATGCATTTATTATACGGACTAGGACGAACTACAACTTATATGATATTAGGAGCTATTTTTGGCTTTTTAGGGTATGTTGTATTTCTTTCTTCTACATACAAAGGAGTTTTAATAATACTCTTAGGAATACTAATGCTACTAATAGGAATATCCATAATAGGAAAACTAAAAATCCCAACCATAGATATTTTAGACATTAAAATATTTAAAACCATCCACCTAAAAACATTCAAATCAAAAACCCCATCAAGTTTTTTTATTTTCGGCATATTAAATGGACTAATCCCATGCACATTAGTATATTTTTTCCTAGCCAATGCCCTAGCAACAGGCTCTATCCTAAGCTCCTCAATATATATGGGAATTTTCGGATTAGCAACAATCCCTGCTTTATTTTTCTTAGGAACTAGCAGTAGCTTTATAGGAAGCAAATATAAAAAATTATTTAATTATATAAGCTCATTTTTGATTATGGGATATGGGCTATGGACTATCATAAAAGGCTCTATGGTTTTAAAGGGGATGATGTAAGATAAGGCATAAATTCAGTATTTTTAATATCACAAATATCATAAATTTTATTATTCTCATCAGCTACTTTTATATATCTCCAAGCTAGATAAGTAGATTTTATTTTATTGTTTTTAAAGTTTACACTATAGTATTCATTATTATTCATACTCATAGATGCTTGTTGATTAAATTTTTCTTTATCCCATACTTTTATAGTATTATCCCCTGAACCTGAATAAATA
>JAJVLF010000076.1 GCA_029255845.1 Campylobacterota bacterium
CTAAAAATGATGTGAATTTTATAAATGATATAAATACTGTGAATGCTAATGTGAGTTTTATAAATCTACCAGAGGGACTAAATGCTGTATTTTCTTTTAGGGGTGCTGGGTTTTCACAGCTTGCGGTTAAGCTAGATGGGGTGGCTGTCAATCATACGAATAATTTTGATGTTGCTAATTTACAATTTGAGTTTAAAAATGATGCTTTTGAGGATGGTATTGCTGTAAAAATTGATAAAATGAAAATTGATTTTAAAGATAATACTAGATTAAGTGCTCTTAATGGGTTTGTAGAGAGTGTAGATAATGATGGGAGTATTGCTAATAGGGTTACTGTGAGAATTGAAGATGATACTTTATTTGATCTTACTAGAAATGTTGCTGGTGATGTGGTATTAAGCAATGAGCCACTTGGCTTAGGTGTGAGCTATAAAATAATATCTCCTAAAGATATAGAAATAGAGCTAAAAGGTGCAGTAAATGATGATAGTCAACATGGTGTTAAAAATACTAGAAATGTTTTATTAGATTTTAATGATCTTTTATTTGCGGGTGGTGGAACAGCTAATGCAAATACTGTGCATGTGCCTTTAAGGTTTGTGGATCCTCCAAAAATAGAGCTTGTAATTGATGATGTTTATTCTGGTAAGTTTTTAGAAAAATTTGATAATGATGGTGGCATTAGAAATGAAATTACTCTTAGAGTAAGCGGGGACACCATAGACCCCGATGCGGATATTAATTCTTTAATTACTCCAATTAATCTATCACCTGATTATGCAGCTTCATTTAAAGTAGATAGTGTATCTACTATTGTGGTTAGCTTAAGTGGTAAAGCTGTTTTACATGCTTCAAGTGATAGCTCTGCTGATTTGGATTTTGCTTTTGATGGGGCTATATTTGAGAGTGGTGTTAAGCCTGATAATTTAGAAAGGGTTGAGACTAAATATGTGGATGCTACAAATACTTTCACACAAGGCTTTTTTGAAGAAGATGGATTAAATCTAGGAAAAATAAATATAAATAAAAAAGTAACAATTACTTTATTAGAAGATACCTTTAAAGGCTCTGTGGTAGATGGTGTATTTGAGCTTGAAGATAATCTTAATATTAATACATACACTACTTTAAATGATTTACCTGCTGGATATAGATATAAAGCAAGTGTCATTGATAATAAAACAGTTGAAATTAGACTTCTAGGAGGTGCAAATAATCATCACCCAACAGATAGTGTAAATAATATATCATTTAGCTTTAATAGAAGCGATATGTTCACGAGTGGGATTTCTCCAAGAAAAGTAGAAAATATTGAATTAAGATATGTAGATTATTCAGATGCTACGGTGGATGGGTTTTTTATAGAGACTAATACTAATGAAGGGCTTATTGATCCAAATCAGAAAGTTACTATATCTTTAAGGAATGATTTTTTTAATAATCCAAGTAATTTAGCTGATTTAATTAATACTGAGGGTGTTCCATCTGGTCTAAAACCTAAATATAGTCTATCTCCTAATAGGCGAAATTTAATAGTATCCCTAGAGGGTCAAGCAGTAGGTCATGGTAAGATAAATTCTAAAAAAATTGAATTTAGCTTTCTTGATACTAGCTTATTTAACAGTGGTAGGGTTATAGATAAGGTAGAAAGTAGAGTTCGTTTTTTTGATGCTGGTAGTGCTAATGCCGTAGGAGAGTTTATAGAAAGCAATAAAAATGAAGGGACATTTGAGGGTAGTGAGGTTATAATTGCATTGCAAGGAGATGCTTTTGAGGGAAATGATATTGGGGTGATTGTAACAGGATTGCCTGATTTTCTTAGAGCTCAAACTAGAAAAATAGGAAAAGAATCTGTTGGTATAACATTACTAGGTCAAGTTGATGATGTAACAAAAAGAGATATAGCTAATAATACAACAGTATCTATTGATTTTATAAATACAGCTAATTTTAGAAGTGGGACATTGCCAAAAACTATTATAGGAATCCCTTTAAAATTTGTAGTTGCTCCTGATGTTACGATTACTGGAGGGATAGCAGAGACTATAGCGGATAATGGGAAAGTTGGAGGTAGCTTATTATTTGCATTAAATGGGGATACTTTTGATACTACTGTCGATGTAGGAGAACTTATACAAATTAGCTATGCTAATCGTGAATTGGCTGGATTACTTATCAATGCTAAATTAAAAAATAATAGAGAACTAGAATTTTCTTTTGATGGCAAGGGTTTAAATCATACTGAAAGAGAAGTTGAATTTGATATAAAATTTGATCCTAGTCTTTTTATTAATAAAGTTGCATTAGAGCCACAAAGAAGCAAAGTTAAGTTTATAGAAAAGGGTGATTTAACATTAGAAAATGAATTTATAGAGAGTGTCAAAAATGATGGTAGTATAGGTAAAAATCTTATTTTGAAAGTTGCAAATGGATTTTTTAGTGATACAGGTAATATAAATGCATTTACTAAAATAGAAAATCTTCCTATAGGTCTTGGTGCTGATTTTAGTTATGTAAATAGAAACACTTTAGATGTTAGTTTTTCTGGTAATGCCGTTAGTCATGATATATCAAATAATATTAATAATATAAAAATTTCTTTAGGTAAAGAGATTATTGCAAATGAAGTTCCTTTAAGTGTCGATAATGTAGAATTACTATTTGTTGATGCTCCTGTATTAATATATGACAAGGTATTTACTGAAGCAAAAGTAGATGATGGAAGCATACCTAATAGCATTGTTGTTACGATTACTAAAGATAAAATGAAAACAGGATTTAATCCTGTGAATTATCTAAGTGCCTCTTATACTGATAAAGATGGTAATAAAGTAGATAAACTACCTGATGGATTGACTTTCGCGACAAAAATAATATCTGATACTAGATTTCTTTTATCTTTAGAGGGAAAAGCGACTAATCATTCTGTTGATTTTAATGTGGATGATTTAGAAATATACTTAGGTGGGGATTTCTTAGAAAAGGGTGTAGCTCCTGAAAAAATGAAGAATATCAAAATAAACTTTGCTGATACTCCTCAAGCTGTTTTAGAACCTATAGAAGGATTTGTAGAAGCCTTAGAAGATATAGGCTATATGCAAAATAAAGTAACTATAAATATGGATGGGGATGTATTTAATCCAAGTGTAGAAATAGGCTCTTTTGTGAATGTTACTGGCTTACCTGTAGGTTTTTCTTTAGGTTTTGAAGTAGATAAAACAGATAATAATAAATTAATAATGGAATTAAAAGGAAATGCAAGGAAACATGCTTCAGAAGATACTACAAATATTCGTTTAGAATTTCTTGAAGGTCTTTTTAGAAAAAGAGTTCCTCTTTCTAGTTTAAATATACCTGTTAAATTTAATACTTCTAATTCATTTATTATTAAAGATGCTTTTGTGGAATCTTTTTCAAATGATGGAACTATAGCTAAGAGTATTCTTTTAGAGCTTACAGGAAGCACGATGGATAATGTAAATCCAAGCCCTTTTATTACAGCTAATAATGTTCCTGCTGGATTAACAGCACAATTTAATAGAATAAGTGCTAATACATTGGAAGTAAAATTAGTTGGTGCTGCCACTGACCATGCTGCACTAAATAGCACTACTAATGATGATGTTATTCCTATGAGTTTATCTTTTACTGCTGGTTTATTTGAAAATAAAGTTGCAGCTAAGCCGATAAAGGTTGTTCATGTTAGATTTATTGATCCTCCTACTATAGATAGTAAAGGTAAATTTATGGAAGATTATACTAATGATGGTAGCATAAATACGGCTGTTACTTTCACGGTTAATAATGATGTATTTAATATTGAGGAAGATGTTAGCCCATTTATTGATATATTAGGCTTACCAGATGGCTTAGAGGTGGCATATAAAGTTGTTTCTGGTAATCGTATTATTGCTTCTTTGACTGGTAAAGCTACTGAGCATACTAAAGATAAAAATACGGAAGTTGATTTTAAATTTAAATCAGAGCTTTTTAAACAGGGCTTAGTATCTAATGATATAAATGATGTCCCTATTATATTTGATAATATTCGTCCTGCTTTATTAAAAGTGGATGGAGAGTTTATAGAAGATATTCAAAATGATGGTAGTATTATTACATCGATTGTTGTTAATATTTTAGATGATGAAATAGCTGATAAGTATAAATTTCCTTTTTCTATGATAGTAGAAGATATAAGACAGTTTGTAGGAGATAATGGGGATGATGATGGAAAAAGCACTTTTACATTAGATGGTGTTTTATTTGAAGATATAGTATTAGCTAAAAGAGCAGGAGGAGATCCTGAAGCTGATTTGGAGCCATTGGAAGACTTGGAGATTATTACAGCTATAGTAGAAAGGATAAATAATAATGGGGCAGGAACTAATTCTCTTTATGCTGAAGTAGTTACAAATAAAGAAAATCTTCCTCAGCTTAATATCTTAAAACATAAAAAAGATAGAGAAGTAACTATTTCAGGTGCTACTGGTAATGCTGCGAATTTAGTAAATCATTATAATCTTGGAGATGAGGGATATAAAGATGAGAATATAGCATTAGGTTTAGAGCCAAATGACCCAGGATTAGCAGAGCAAAGAGCGGTTGCTCCTAGAGAAGTGGATACAGGATATATGCTTGATAGATTAATGTTTGATGAAAATCTACCAGCTGGATTAAAATCCAAATTCAAATTACTTGATAAAAAAAGAGTTTTAGTAGAATTAGATAATAAGGCATTCAAGCACTCTAAGGAAGATAGTATAGATGATTATACTATTACTTTTGCTAAAGAAGCTTTTAAAAAAGGGCTTGCTCCTGCTGTGCTTGATAATATACCGATAATCTTTCAAAACCCTCAAGTAAGACCTGAGGGGTTATTTAAAGAATCTGATGACAATGATGGTAGCATAAAAGGAACTCTTACATTGTTTTTAACAGGTGATGAATTTAGAAATGATATAGACCCGCAACTTTTAAATGGTCTTTTTGCTATAGATAATCTTCCTGAGGGATTATATGGTAATTTTACGATAGAGGCAAAAAATATAGTTAGATTTGAATTAATAGGAAAAGCTAAAGATCATGGAGTGGGAGATAGTGTAAATGATATGGCTATAAACTTTAGTAAACAATTATTTAAAAATGGAGTTTCAGCTGATAGAGTATATCCTCTTGGTATAGGTTTTGTAGATAGTGTGTTAAAAACAGATGGGGGTGGAGGTAGTGGAACTAATGGGGGCTATATTACATTTATTTCTCCTAGAGGAGCTAATTTGAATATATCTGCAGGAGGAGCTAATTTTGGGGTAGAGGGGACAGAGTATCAAGGCACCATGAAGCTTATAGATGTATTTAATACTCAATTTAGCACAGATGATTTATTTGCTATTGGTGATGAGCATAGTCCATATTTAACACAATTAAATGGTGGATATGGAGTAGGTGTAACATCTAAAACATCGGCAACTGTATTTTTAGATACTGTAGATGCAGCTATTGATGAGCTTAGCAGAACAAGACAAAGACTTTCTAGTTTTTATCAAAGAATACAAAAAGCTGGGGAAGTTTTATCTGTAGAAAAGATAAATTTAGAAGCAGCTAATTCAAGATTGGTTGATATTGATTTCGCAGAAGAATCTGCTAAATTTAATAGAGCAGATATTTTATCAAAAGCAGCTAGATTTGCACTCACACAATCCAATGCCTTGCAAAGAGAAAAAATAAGTAATCTATTAGATGGGGTAAAGTAATCTCCGCATTTACGGGGATACTATCCGTCCTATTTTTAGTATCTTTTTCATATTTTATAGCCATTAGTGGAAGAAATACAGCTATTTATGCAAAAGAGATGGCTATGTCTAAAAATAAAGATGATTTGACTTTTGTTTTTTATGATTTTAAGAGAATAATTAAAAAAGTGGTTTTAGAAGAGAATAATTGCTTGGATAGAAATATAAGCTTAAGTCATAATGATTTTGAGATGAAAGCGGATGTATTATGTGAAAATAATAATGCGGTGATGGATATTTTTATTTCTTATAAGGATGTTTCGTTTAGTGATAGGGAGATTATCACATATGGTATAATACGAAGATGAAAAACTTCAAAATAAAAATAGAAAAAAGCCAAATACCTTGGATTAAAATATTTACCATAAAACCATATAAAGAACTAAGCGATTTACCAAAGCCTTTAAGGTATGAATTATATGATTTAGTCCATCAAATAGAAACAGAAATGATAAAGTTTTATAACCCAGATAAAATAAATATATCATCATTTGGGAATTATTTACCACATCTGCACATACATATACAAGCGAGATTTAAAGAAGATGAATATTTTCCAGAACCAATGTGGGGAGAGAAACAAAGAGAGAAAGTTTGTTTAGATTTACCCGATGTAGATGATTTTTTGTCTATATTGTTGTCTAAATAATTTTAGAGGTTCCCTTGAGACTATTTTGCCTAGGTTCGTATTCAAAATTAATAATATTCTTTTCTTTCTCGTCAAACTCTATGCCCACTAAATATATATCCTTATTATCATTAATATATTTTTGTGCATAGTTTTTTTCTTTTATTTGTTTTAGAGCATTATCTTTATTAGTATTCATTTTAAATTCTATTATGTATATTTTATCTTCTATAAATACTGATAAGTCTATTCTTCCTTGGTTTGTAATGTCTTCTCCTATTATATCTATTCCTAAGCTTTGTAGATATACATAGATTATACTTGCATAAAATCCTTCGTATATTTGGATGTTGTTTTTTGTGAAGTTTGTGTAGGGGATTGAGCTAAATATTGATATTAGGGTGTTTTTGAAGTTTTCTAGGTTTGCATTTTGTAATGCACGAAATATATCATTTTGATTTAATAATTTATTGCTTCTATCTTTAATTAAATAATCTAAAACAACATCACTTAAAGATTGTTTAACTTCTTTGTTTGGTAGTTTTAACTTATACTCTATTGACTCTCTTTGAGTAATTATCATCTCATCAATCGTTAGATACCCTGCTTGATAAAGTATCACTTCTAAGTCTAAGTTGTCTATATCAAAGTTATCTAGTAACTTTTCATCTACTTTTATATTTAATAGTTTTGGCAGGAAGTAGTTATTTTTTTCTATTAATTTTATTAGAAATGTTGGGGTTCCTGTGGCAAACCAGTAGTTTTTAAAGATTTTATTTTTATCAATAAAAAGTAATATATCAAATGGATTATACATATCATCTTTTAAGAAATTGTATCCATTATACCATTTTTTTAGTTTATCTAAATCTACACCATCAAGATAGGGCAAAAACTCATTTTCTATATTCGCTTGGGTGTATCCGCATATATTGCCATATCTTTCATCAAGAGATATATCATTTAGCATATTTAATCCACTAAATATACTTGCTTTTGAGAATTTGCTTACTCCTGTTAATAAGACAAATTTTATATATTTATCACTTCCTTTTAAAATAGAATATAGACTTTTTATAATTTCTCTATTTTCTTTTGCTACTTCCATTTGGTCTAGGTTGTCTAATATGGCTTTATCGTATTCGTCTATTAATACTACTACTGGTTGATTGTATTTTTTATGAGTATTTTTTATTAAGTCTTCCATACATCCACTAAAGTCATCTGTGCTAAAACATTCTACTTCTAGTCTTTCTTGATTATGTCTTAGCATATTAAATATATTTCTTTTAAGAGCTTCTTCACTTCTTAAGTCTCCAAAAAAGTCTATTTTGATTACAGGATACTTGACATTAAAATCCCATTTATCATAAATATATAAACCTTTAAATAATTCTTTATTTCCTTCAAATATCTCTTGGATGGTATCCATTAAAAGGCTTTTACCAAATCTTCTTGGTCTTGAGAGAAAGGAATATTTACAGTTTTCTATTAATTCTAATGCTTCTTTTGTTTTATCTATATATAGATAGTTTTCATTTATTATATTACTAAATGTTTGTAAGCCTATTGGGAGTTTTTTCATTTTATTTTCTTATTCTTGGCTTTGTGAATACTTTTATGCTAGAGAAGGTTTTATCATCTAGGTATTGTATTAATGAGTCAAAGTTTTTATGTTTTTCATCTTTTATTATCTCACTATCCGCATAAGCAAACTCATCTAATGCTAACTTTCTTTTGCTAAATAATGCTATATGTAAATCATAAGTTGATGTGTTTGCTTTTAATAGATTTGCTGTTGGTATTTGCTCAAATTCTTTATCTGGTATGTCTTGCATTATGTTTTTATTGAATTTTATATTTTTCATTAATATAGATACTGTTCCATCTTCATATACACTTAAGATAGATACAAAACCATCTTTTTTTGATTTTACTTTGAAATAAAACTCATCTTTTTCTTGTAGGATGTTTTTTTGTTTATTTAGTTTGATGGAAATATTATCATTTTTTATTGTTTTGAAAAAGCCTTCAAAGTCTTTTTTGCTTAATATTTGAGTGGCATTTTTATATTTTATGAGCCAAGCATAATCTTTTCTTATTAAAGAGAAGTTTATATTTTTTCCTAATCTTTTTCTTATTTTCTTATTTATTATTGTTTTTTTAATATAAGTATTTTGGGTTTGATTGATTATATTCTTTGGTAATTTTCTTATAAACTTATCAAGACTAGGGATATTTTCGTATTCTAATGCTACAAAATATATGCCATTATAAGACTCTATTTTTAATAGCTTAGTGTCACTTATAATTGATTTGCTTTTTTGAAGAGAATTTTGCTTTATAGTTTTAGTAAATTTTCCTTTTTCACTTTTTGACTGTTTGGAAAAAGTGCTATCAATAGATACTGAAATACTAGAGCTTATATCGCTTCTAGCATTTGCTTTAGCTTGAAACTCATTGCTTGCACTTCCATATCCAATATAGAAATTTGGCTTATTTGGTAGATTGTGGTACCAACTAGGTGCATAACTTCCAAATAAATATATATTAAATAATATTATTTGTGCAATATATCTCATATCGTCTTATAATCTAAGTCTAAAATTACCATTTATTGTAGGGCTTTGGACTCGTAAATCACCATACTCTGATAAGCTTGTATTATATGTTTTCTTTTTAGTTGTTTTGTAAATTGATTTTATATTTTTTTCGCCATTTAGTATGCTTTTCATAGCAAAATAACTAAACATTCTATATGCTTTTTGATCATATCCATTGGAGTATTCTTTATTTCCTCCCGCACTAAGAACTACCATTTTTCTTTTATTAAATTTAACAGCCCTTGCACTCATTGTGGTAGCAGCGACACCTTTTAATACACCCTTACCATCCACTCCACCGCTAAAACAGCTATCTACAAAAGCTACTATTTTTTTAGCTTTTGATTTAGAGAGAGTCGAATATATATTTTCTAAAGAAAAGAATTTGTCATAAGCTACGAAATTTGGGTCAGTATCACTTGCTAATATATATGGCGTATTATTTTCTTTTGGTACTGGTATGCCGTGTCCATTATAATAAAAATAAATACTATCTCCTTTTTTAACTCTACTTAGCATTTTTTTCATATTTATTTTTATTCTTCCTGTTGTTGCTTTTTCATCTATCATTGTGTAGGTATTATTTTTATGAATTCCTAGTTTTTTTTGCATTATCTTAGAAAACATTATGGCACTTCTTTTTGAGTATTTGATATTATCTATAGAGTCATACTTTTCTATACCTATTACAAAAAGCCATTTTCTCTTATCTGTTCTTGCTCTTTGTGTTTTTTTCAATAATTTATCCAATTCATTAAAATCTGTTAATTTAGTTTTATCAAATTTCACTAAAGTATTTGTATTAACATCTATACTTACACCTTGAGAAAAGGCATGTCTTATATCTTTACTATTTCCTATTGCTACTGCTATTACAGTTTCATCTATATTTATATCTGTAAAGCCTGCACTATATAATTTTTTTTTATATGGTATTTGTATAGCTTTTAATTTTATATTTTCTCCTCTGTAATCAAAAACTGCTTGTGGTTTTAAATTTTTTGCATTTCTCTTTAAGTCTTTTGCATATTTTATATCTACTTTTATCCCTATTTTTTTTTCAAAATTGGTATTTTCACTAAAAGATACATTTGCTAAAAAGTACTCATTATCAGCATCATATCTTAGATTTTGAACTATTGGCTTACCCCATATAGCTTGTAAGGCTATTTTTATACCTTTTTCTTTACCTTTTGCTTTTGCTTTTGCTATATTGTTTTTATACTTTCTTACACTATTTTTATACTTTATTGTTTCTTTTTTAATACGAGTTTTGAAATGTTTTGTTTTTTCAAAT
>JAJVLF010000077.1 GCA_029255845.1 Campylobacterota bacterium
CCGTATTTTATAAAAATCACTCTAAAACTAAAATCTAACATTATCTAAATTATTTGAATTAATAGAGGTTCCCTATAATCACAAGGCAAAAATTGAAAAAACAAATCGCATTATTAGTTTTCTTTTTAACAATTTTTTTTATGTTTTATTTCTTAACAAAAAAATATTCAGAAAAAATAATTAACTTAGCTCTAAAAGAAGATTTATCTTTAATCACATCCCATCATAAGAATATTTTCTTTTCCTATAAAGGCACATCAAATGCTATTTCTAATTATACAATAAAGCTATCTGGCATAATAAATATACTATCTAAAGCCAATAATGCAAACAAAGAAGAAAAAGATAAACTCCGCGATACATTTTCTAAAACTTTACAAGAATACTATAGTATCATCCACAAAAAAGGTGTTTTTCAATATCAATTTGTTTTAGCAAATGGAGAGTCATTTTATAAATTCCATAATCCCACAAGCTTCGGAGAAAATGTATTAGATGTTAGAGAGGATTTTAAGCATAGCATTAAAAATAAAAGCATAGTTCGTGGATTTACTAAAGGTGCATTTAGTCTTGGTTTTAGAAATATATTCCCTATTTTTGATACTAATAATGCATACATAGGTGCTATGGAGGTTTCATTTTCTAGTGAGAAATTCCAAAAACATCTTAATAATATAAGTGATATACATTCTCATTTTTTAATTCCTAATGCTTTAATAAATAAAAATGATTATAAATATAATGAATACAAAACAAGCTATGAACATCAAGACTATCAATCCTTACTGAGTAAAAAGCATAATAAAAAGCATTTTTTTGAAAGTAATTATATAAAAATAAAAGAGATTATAGACATTAAAATCAAAGGTAATAAATCTTTTAATATGTATTATAGTGTAGATGGAAGTATTAGAGTTATATCTTTTATACCTATTAGAGATATGAATAATAAGGTTGTAGCTTGGGTTTCATCTAATAGGTCGGGTTTTATTATCGGCACATTAGTAAAGAATGTCTTTATAGTTAGAATTTTGATAATATTTATTTTACTTTTACTTTTATATTTTTTAATTAGACAAATGTCTATCAAAACGAAATTAGAAAAACAACAAAAGATATTAAGTAATATTTTAAATACCACTAAAAGCATAATGTTTATCACAGATTTTAAAAATGTTAGTTTTAGTAATAGAAAATTTGATGACTTAATAGATAAAGCACATAAAAAAAATATACTAAGTGTTTTTCAAAAAATTGATGGCTTTTTACATCAGGGGCTATTAAAACAAAATGAAGATTTTGTATCTTTAATAAACAGAACACCTAAAAAAAGTTGCCTTGTATCAATAGCAGGAAAAGATAATAATGCTCAATCATATTCTATTAGTATTTCTAAAGTAGAAGATGAGTATTTGGTTACATTATCCAATATCACAGAACTAAAAGAGCATTTAGAGGACACAGAAGAAAAAGCATATATAGATAACTTAACAAAAGTATTTAATAGAAATAAATTTAATGAGGTGTTTGAAGAAGCCATTAATCAACGAAGACTTACTGATAGCCCACTATCATTAGCGATGATAGATATAGATAAATTCAAGTCATTTAATGACACTTATGGTCATTTAATAGGCGATGAAGTGCTAATAAATATGGCACAAACAGTTCAAAGAAATATAAGAGGAACAGACTGCTTTGCAAGATGGGGAGGAGAAGAGTTTATTATTCTTTTTCAGCATACAAATATTCAAAATGCAACTATAATATCAAATAAAATAAGAGAAAAAATACAAAAAGATAATCATAAAATAGCAGGACAAATTACAGCAAGTTTTGGGGTCGCACAATACAAAGCAGAGGATACATTAGAGAGTATTTTAAAAAGATGTGATGATGCTTTATATCAAGCAAAAGATAATGGTAGAAATAGGGTTGAGGTTATTGATTAAAAGCCATTTTAATACATTTTGTAAGCCCTCATAATTTTTATAAAAGCTAAATTTATTATACTACAAGGTTATTTTACATAAGGAATTAAAGCATTCAATGACATTTTTATATCCAGAGGTTTTGTATCTTAATCTTCTTTTAATACTGCCTTTATTGTTTTATATATTTAGTAAAAATAAAATCAAGAAGCTATTTAAAAAAGAAATATTTGAAAAACTAAGCATTAATCAAAGCTTTATGCCAAACTCTTTGAGGATTGGGACTTTATTTATTATATTTGCTCTTCTTAGCATTTCTTTAGCTCGTCCTGTAAAAAATAATTCTAATATTGATATAGAGCTTAAGGGGTTAAATATCATCGTGGCGATGGATATTTCTAAGTCTATGCTTGCTGAAGATACTAAGCCTAATAGATTGGTTGTTGCTAAAGATAAGATAAAGAAGTTTATTGATATTAATAGGAATAATAAAATATCCCTTATGGCTTTTGCGGGGAATGCTTTTATGGTTGCACCTCTTAGTTTTGATTCACAGTCTTTGAAGTTTTTGATTGATAATTTGGATGTTAGCTCTGTTTCAAGGGCAGGCACTAGTGTGCTTTCGGTGCTTGAGTCATCTCTTATTATTGATAAAACTGATAATAAGAAAAATATCGTTATTTTCTCTGATGGAGGAGATGAGGATGATTATGATAAAGAAATAGAGTTTGCTAAAAATAATAATATGTCTGTGTATATTGTATCTATCGCTACTGAAAAAGGGGCTCCTATTAAAGAAAAGGGTAATTTTATTTTAGATAAAACTGGTGGGGTGGTGATTAGTAAAAGAAATGATAATATAGCTAAATTATCACATAAAACATCTGGCATATTTACCACATATACATATAGCAATAATGATATTATCTCTATTAAGGAGCATATAGAGAGTGAGAATAAAAAGAAGATGTTTAAAAAGGATAATGTAATTTCTTATGATGAGTTTTTTGTTTATCCTCTTTTTGTAGCTCTTGTTTTGGTGTTTTTATCGTTTTTTACTTATTTTAAAAGAGTTATGGTTTTAATGCTTTTGTTTTATTCTAGTGATTCTTATGCGGGGGCTATGGATTTTCTTAATATTTCTAGTGCTAAGACAACTTATAGCAAGAAAGAATATGCCCAATCTGCCAAATACTGGCAAAAGGTGTATGATAATGATAAAAGTTCTAAAATAGCTTATAATCTCGCTAATGCCTATTATAAAAGTAGTGATTATAAAAAAGCCATAGAGTATTTTGATAAGAGTGAATTTAAAACTGACAAAGCTAAGGCATTTGTGCATTATAATAAAGGCAATGCTTATGCGAAAATGCAAGATTATGAGAATGCTAAAAAAGAATATAATAAATCCCTAGAGATTAGAGATGATAAAGATGTGAGGTATAATTTAGAGCTTGTCAAACAAGCCGAAAAGCAGAAAAAAGAACAAGAAAAGAATAAAGATAAAAAAGATAGTAAAGATAATGAAAACCAAAAAGATAAAAAAGAAGATAAAGACAAACAAAATAAAGATAGTAAAAATAAAGGCGACAATAAGAAGAAAGATAAGAAAAATAAAGATAAGAAAAAAGGTAAAGATAAAGAGAAAAGTGAAAGTAAGGATAAAAAAGGTAAAGATAAAAAGCAAAATAAAGACAAACAAGACAAACAAGAAAATGATAAAACAGAAAAAACCAAAAAACACAAAGCAAAACATATAAGTGATTTACAAGAAAAAAGATGGATGAAAAAACTAGAAAAACAAAAAACAAAATCAATCCCATTATATCAATTTAGCAACAAGGAAAACAAAAATGATAAAAATTGGTAGTATATTAATAATAATATCTTCCTTTATATTTGCAAAAGTTACAGCAAATGTAGATAGCCTACACCCTACCAAAGGGCAATTAGTTACTTATGATATTACAGCCTCAGGAGGTGATATATCTTTTCCAGACATTCGCCACATTAATGGCACATCTATCGTAAGCACCTCATCTTCAAGTAGCATTTCTATCATTAATGGAGCGAGAAGTAGCACGAAAACAAAAAGTTTTTCATTTTATGCAAATAAAAATATAATTATCCCTAGATTTATAGTGCAAGTAGATGGAAGAAACTACCAAACAGATGAAATAAAAATAAACATTGCCAAGGCAAGTAGCACACATAAAGACATTGAGGTTATTTTACAAATAGACAAAAAAGATTTATATTTATCAGAAGCGACTAAATTAAGACTTTTTATCAAAAGAAGAGCGAATTTCAAGATACTAGACATATCATTACAAAATCCAAGCTTATCTGATTTTTGGATAAAAAACACAAAAACCAATAATCAATACAAACAAGGTGATTATATAATACAAGAAATAGTATATGACATATACCCTCAAAAAATAGGCTCATTAACCATAGATAGCTTTATCATAACTATAACAGTCCCAGGTAACGCAAGAAGCTCTTTTTTCTTTACAAACACAGGAGTCCAAAAACAAATAGCATCAAACCCTCTAAATATAAATGTGAAAGACATCCCAAATGGAACCAATATAGTAGGAGATTTTGATTTCCAAGTCCAAGCAAATAAATTAAAAACAAAAGCAAATGACAGCATATCTTTAGAGTTAATCATCAAAGGAAAAGGAAACCTAGAAGACATTGAAGACTTTACATTAAATATAGAAAATGCCAATAGCTATGCATCTAAACCAAAGATAGAGGGAGATACATTTAAGCAAGTATGGAGTATAGTAGCTGATGAGAATTTTACAATACCTAATATGGAGTTTTCATTTTTCTCTCTAAAAGATGAAAAGATAATCACCAAAAGAGTAGAGTCTGTAAATATAGAAGTTAACGGAAAGAAAAAACAAGATTTATTTTTAGTAAACAACAATCAAGCAAACACAAAAGTCCAAATCCAAGAAAAAAAAGTAATAGTATATAAAGAAGCACCCCTAAAAGAAAAGATTTTATATGCATTATTAGGCTCAGCCCTAACCATAATGCTATTTTTTATAATTAAATCTATAAGTTCTATTATAGAAAATATAAAATACAAAAAGAAAATAAAAATACCAAAAGATGATAAAGAACTACTATCATTATTAGTAGGACATAAAGATAATGACGAGATACAAAAATACATCAATAAGCTAGAAGATAATATATACAATAAAGCAAAGCATAAAATTAACAGAAAAGAGATCAGGTATATTTTATTAAATATTAATAACTAGTTATATTTCTCCTCTACAACAAGGCTGAGGTTAAAACCTCACTTCCAAATTCGGACATGGGACTTTAGTCCCATCTACTGAAAACTAAACATTTTTTATCTCGTCCCATCCTCTCTTGAGGTGGAATATTCTATCTTATATATGAACAAGATTAACTTATTGTAAGTCTCTAATTTTGTATATTTGCACAATTAAGATTTTTATTCGCATTTATATCATCATTTTTTTATGGAAAATTGCTTAAATTTTCCTAGATTGCCTAAATCTTTCTAAAAAACGAAGCAAAAACCACTCTTTCACTTCCTCGACTCCTAAGGGCAACCTTAATTATATCTTAAAGCCTAAAAATTGCAAACTCGCTCAGCCCTCTAATATTCGATTTTCTGAACATCTTTAAGACATATTTTTAAGCTTGCTCATAGGCAGAGGGCGGATAAGGATTTAATAGTTTAAAGGACAGACTACAAGCTAAGGCTTGTAGTCTGGAGTATGTGGGTTTTAGTGTTGGAGTTATGTTTTATCGTATTAATCTAGTGTTTTACTTTATGATTTGCTTTAACATATTTTGTTTTGTATGGGTTGCCACCTTGGGAAAGGTGGAACCAGTGAGGGAAGATATTCATCTAATACACCTAGGAACTCATTATAAATATGAACATAACAATAAATGCTAAAAACTGCCATTCAATTAATCGTGAATTTTGATTTATCGGCACCACATTATCACTATCAAAGTCAATATGTTGTTTATCTTTTGAATGAATCACGATAAAATAACAAGCTAAACCACAGAATAATACTGATAATATTACTAATGTAAAAATTGTTACAAATGTATTTAGTGGACCCTTTATAATTATCCATTGTATATTAAACATTGTTGTCCAAGCAGATATTAGTGCAACTGTGATAAATAACATGAATGGTATACCATGACCTTTCTCTGCAAATTTAACTAATATATACCCAAATCCCGAAGCTAAAAATATTTCTAAAAACACTATAAAGATAAAACTCATAGGAAGCCCTTGAGAAGAGAAAGGAAGATGAGGCATTGTAACTTTTTCTGTAATTACAAATAACGAATAAATGAAATTAATTATTGTAATTATTGATGCAATATAGTTCATTTCTTGATGCTTTGTTTATTGTTCTCCTAAATATTGATTTTCTCTCACTGGTTCCACCTCAATCATTCTATCTTCTCCTGAGGTGGAATACATACCTTTAAATAATAAATAAATCTAAGTTTTCCCTTAATTTATTAAGCTTCCCTAGCTTTCATCTATTAAAAACTAAACATTTTTTATCGAGAAGCAATACCACTTTTCTTATGAACTTGCTCCACCAAATACTTAACCAACTCAGGTTTTGCCGTAGGCATAATCCCATGCCCAAAATTAAATATATGACTTTTGCCTTTCATTATATCCACAATTCTTTCCACTGCTTCATCTATTGTCTCTTTTGAGTGAATTTTGCTAGGGTCCATATTTCCTTGTAGGGTATATTTATGAGATAATGTATCTCTCGCATATTCTAAAGAAATTGACCAATCTATTCCTACTACATCGAAGTTTCCATTGATTTGAGGTAGAAATGAGCTTACTCCTTTAGGGAATAATATTAATGCGATATGGGGGTATTTTTCTTTTAAATAATTTGATATTTCTAGCATATACTTAAATGAAAATTCATAATAATCTTCATAAGGTAATGCATTTGCCCAAGAATCAAAAATCATAATAGCATCGGCTCCTGCTTTTATTTGCTCTTCTAAATAGAATTTTGTTTGCTCTGTGAGTATCTCTAATAGCTTGTGCATAAATGATGGGTCGGTGTATAGTTTTTGCTTAATATTATAAAATGTTTTAGTTCCACTTCCCTCCACCATATATGTAGCTACCGTCCATGGAGAACCAGCGAAGCCTATTAAGGCTTTTGATTTATCTAGTTTTCCTCTCACACTTTGCACGGTGTCATATACATATTGCATATCTTTAAATGCATTATTTTTTAATTTCAATAAATCTTTTTCATTTTGCACAGGGTTTGCAAATACGGGTCCTTTATTAGCCTCAAAGGATAAATCCAATCCCATAGCATTAGGAAGAGTTAAAATATCAGAAAAAAGAATAGCAGCATCTACATTAAGATAATTTATAGGCTGTAAAGTTACCTCTGTGGCATGCTTTACTGATTTACATAAATCTAAAAAGCTTCCTACTTCAGCTCTTAAGGCTCTGTATTCTGGCATATATCTACCAGCTTGTCGCATTATCCATATTGGAGTATAATCTGTTGGTTTTTTAAAACATGCATCTATAAAAATCATTTTATAATTGTCCTATTAGTTTTTCTAGTATTCTCACAGCATTTGTAGCAGCACCTACTCTTAGATTGTCAGCCACTACCCATAAATGTAATATGCTTTTATCAAATAAGTCTTGTCTTATTCTTCCTACAAAAGTCTCATTTTTTCCTGCACATATAATCGGCATAGGATATTCTAAGTGGTTTATATCATCAAATACTTCCACATTTTCAGCTTTTTCAAGCACTCTATAAATATCATTAATATTAAATTCATTATCAAACCTAATGCTCAAAGCCTCTGAATGACAACTAGCAACAGGAACTCGAACACAAGTAGCACTTAGAGGTATTTCTCTTCCTAATATCTTGCTTGTTTCTTCCATCATTTTGACTTCTTCTTTAGTATAAGCATTATCTAAGAAATTATCTATTTGAGGTATACAATTTAAGGCTATCTTATGAGGAAGCACTCTCTGTTTGAAATCATCATTTCCTTTTAGAGAAAATATATCTTGCATTTGTAAAAAAAGCTCCTCAGTAGCTTGATTTCCTGCACCAGAAACTGACTGATAGGTGCTTACATCTACTCTTTGTATTTTCAATAATTCATCTAAAGGCTTTAAAACTTGAACCATTTGGATGGTAGAGCAATTAGGATTTGCTATTATATTTGTCGTTTTATAATCTTCAATTTTCTCAGGATTAACTTCAGGCACGACTAAAGGCACATCTTCATTCATCCTAAAATGACTCGTATTATCAATAACTATAGTCCCATTTTTAGTAGCATAAGGAACAAACTTACTAGAGATAGAGCCACCAGCAGAAAATATCGCTATATCTATTTTATATTTTTCAAAAGAATCCTCTTCTAACTCTATACTCTTTAATACCTTAGTATTAAAAAGAACTTGTTTTCCCGCACTTCTCTTGCTTGAAAATGGATAAATATTTTCTATATGCTCATCCAAGTTAAATTCTTCTAAAACTCTAAATACTTCACTTCCGACAGCTCCAGTAGCTCCTACTATAGCCAAATTTATTTTTTTCATTTTTTCCTCTTTAAATAACTTTAAATTGTTTTAATTTTTCTAATAATACCTCTTCGCTTATATTTAAAAGCTTCGCACATTCTCTATTATCTTTATTGCTAGTTTCATAAGCTTCCATATATAGATTTTTTTCTAAATCTTCAATATCTTCTTTAGGCTCTCTAGCACTTAAACCTAAGTCTTCTTTAGTAATTGCTTTATTATCGCTTAAAATAAAAGACCTTTCAATAACTGATTTTAATTCTCTAATATTTCCAGGCCATTTATATGCAAGCAAAGCATTCTCCGCTTCCTTACTAAGAGTTTTTTCCATTATATCTTCATAATTTTTAAAACATTCTTCTAAAAATTTATTAGATATAGGAATAATTTCTTCTTTTCTATCTCGTAAAGGAGGTATCTCAATAGGAACTGTATTAATCCTATAATATAAATCTTCTCTAAAGAGACCATTTTTTATATTAGTTTGTAAATTCGCATTAGTAGCAGATATAACACGAATATCAATTTTAATAACTTTAGTTCCACCAAGCCTATGGATTTCTTTTTCTTGCAATGCACGAAGAAGCTTAGCTTGTAATTCAATAGGCATTTCTGCTATCTCATCTAAGAATATACTCCCACCATTTGCTAACTCAAACTTACCCATTTTAGGCTCAGTAGCATCGGTGAAAGCTCCTTTTTCATACCCAAAAAGCTCACTTTCTATCAGATTATGAGGAATAGCCGCCATATTTACAGCCACAAAAGGAGCATTTACTCGTTTAGAATTTTGATGAACATAATTAGCAAAAAGCTCTTTACCAGCCCCGCTCTCCCCAAGTAAAATAGTAGAAGCATCCGTTTTAGCCACCTTTTTAGCTAAAGTTAAACAAGCATCTAGCTTAGGAGAAGAAGCATAAAATTGATTATTGCTTTGAGTAGGAGTCTTTACTTTCACCCTCTTTTTAACTTTCTTAATACGATGAATAGAATCCAAAAGAGTTTTAATCTCAAAAGGCTTCTGCAAGAAGTCAGTAGCCCCCGCTCTCATAGCCTTAATAGTTAAATCAAGTGTAGCATTTCCCGTAATAATAATAGCATCATACTTACCATCTAACCGACTCAAAAGCTCTATACCATTTATTTTAGGCATATTAATATCCACAATCAATAAATCCACAGTATCATCAAGCTTTTTCAAAGCCTCAGTAGCAGATTTATAAGCAGATACTTTAAAGCTATCCTTAGAAGCCATCAAAGAAGACTCCAAAGATTTCCTCATATTTATATCATCATCTATGACAGCTAAATGCATACTTTCATCATTCAATTATTTATTCTTTATATATTTTAAGGTAGTCATTTACAACCTTTATGAAAGCTATAGTATATCAAAAACTTATATATATACTTCTTAATTTTGTTATATTTTCTACTTTAGGAATGCATTATTTTTAGATGTATAATTTTATAAATTGTCTTACAAACAAAATAAGTTAGAGTTTCTTAAAATTGACAATTTTGGTATAATTATTCTACCCCAAATTGTCAAGACAACTAAACAAATTCCCTTATTCTTTTTTCCATCATCCTATTTAAGCCATTTCT
>JAJVLF010000078.1 GCA_029255845.1 Campylobacterota bacterium
TATTACAGATTTTTTTTTAGGTGATGGACTTACAATTAAAAATAATCCTTTAAAATCTCCACCATATGAAATACTAGAACAAGGTGAAAAAGTCATAAGGGCTTGGTTTGATGAATCAAATGAGAAAATACCTCTAAGAGAAGCTAAGATGATTTTAATAGGAGAAGGTGGAGTAGGTAAGACTTCTCTTATGAATAGATTGGTTGATGGCTCATTTAATGATAATGAAGAAGAAACTCATGGGGTGAATATAAAAAGATTTGATTTTGATTATGATAATAAAAATATCAAAATAAATATATGGGACTTTGGTGGTCAGCATATGCAACACTCAATGCATCGTATATTTTTTACTAAAAGAACTCTATATATTGTGATGCTTGACCATAGGAAAGAAGATAAGGCGGTTTATTGGCTAGAGCATATTGAAACTCTTGCTAAAAATTCTCCTGTGTTGATTGTGGTAAATAAATGCGATGGTAATGGAGATAAAAAATTTTCTGAAAAAACAATAAGAAAAAATTATCCAAATATTAAAGCTTCTTTTTTCTATATTTCTTCTAAAAGCCAATATGGTCTTGATGATTTTAAAAAAGAAATAAAAAAACAATTAGCGAACTTAGAGCTAATAGATACTTTATTTTTAAAAAAATGGATGGACATTAAGCATACTTTAAAAAAGCATAGTGCAGATGGAACTCATCATATTAGCCTTAAAAACTATAATTTAATATGCGATGAATGTGACCTAAGCGATTCAGACGAAAAGAAATCTTTACTTAATTATCTTAATGATTTAGGGGATATTACTTGGTTTGAAGATGATAATGTAAATTCTATGCAGGTTTTAAATCCTGAATGGATTACTAATGGTGTGTATTCTTTACTTACAAGTCAAAAAACAAAAAACCAATATGGGCAAATATATAAAAAAGACTTTGAAGAAATATTAGGTGGAGTAGCTGGATTTAAGTATGAGAAAGAGCATTATGATTTTTTAATTTCTATTATGGAGAAATTTTATTTATGTTATGAAGACAAAAAAGAAGATTGCATTATAATCCCATCAGCTTTGAAACCAGACCCACAAATAAACCTAGATGAATTTGATGATTCTTTGATTTATCGTATGATAGTCCCTAAAAATGGGTTTATGCCCTCTGCCTTAATGCATATGCTTATTGCTAAATTATTTCATTTGGCTGATTTTAATAATGCTTGGAATGAGGGAATTATATTTTCTTATGATGAGAATAATCCAAATCAAATAATGATAAATTTTGATGAAAACACAAAAGAATTGATTATATCTATAAAAGATAAATCAAAAAATCATACAGATACTTGGAGGAGAATAACAGATGAGATAAATGTATGTGTTAGTTCATTTTCTGGGTTGAAGTATGATTATAATATTCAAATCGGTGAAGATTTCAATCAAGTAGTGTCTTTGAGAAAGGTCAAAAAACTTATAAAAGGAAAACAAACAGAGTTTTATGATGATGAAACAGAGAAAATGCAACAAACAAATAAGCTATACTATAATCTAGCCTCACAGGAAGAAAAAGATGAGGTATTAAAGAAAGTTGAGTTTCTAAGTAAAGATAATGAGCAATTAAAAAAAGATTTAGAAGATTTAAAAAATGAAAATTCAAGCAACGATAAATCACTCATCTCAAAAAGAATAGTAGCTACTATGTCAGATTTAAAGCAAGTATCTTCTGATGCGGAATATTTAGGTGCTAGATTTATAGCATTATTTGCAGTTACTAAAATGATATTTTGATTTAATATTAAAAAACTTATGTATAAAAATAAATAATACAGATTGTAATCTTTAAAATTTAAGGGTCGGTGATGAAACTAAACTTTTATTGCATAATTGTCGTTAAAAAGATTGTATTCCTATTTAGAGGCTCCCTTAATAAGTCTCCAAAATATCATAATAAGTATTCCTCTTAGCAGGAATATCTCCTATATCCCTAATAAGAGCTTTCATCTCATCTTGGTTCATTGTATTATAAGTCCCTGTCGCTGATACTACATTTTCTTCCATCATTGTAGAGCCTAAGTCATTTGCTCCAAATAATAGGGCTAGTTGTCCTATGAAGCTTCCTTGGGTTACCCATGAGCTTTGGATGTTTGGGATGTTGTCTAGGTATAGTCTTGATATTGCTAGTATTCTTAGGTATTTATTTGATGATGTTGGTTTTATTTCTGGGTGTTTTTTTGCTAGTTTTGTGCCGTTTCCTTGGAAGCTCCATGCTATGAAAGAGCGGAAGCCGTTTGTTTCGTCTTGTAGGGTTCTTAGTAGGTCTAGGTGTTTTATTATTTCTTCGTCATTTTCTACTGTGCCATACATCATTGTGGCACTTGTTCTTATATTATTATTATGAGCTGATTTGTGGATGTCTATCCATTGCTGGGAGCTTCCTTTTTTAGGGGAGATTATGTTTCTTACTCTATCACTTAGCATTTCTGCTCCTGCTCCTGGCATAGAAGTTAAGCCTTTTGCTTTTAGTTTTTTAAATACCTCATCATAGCTAAGTTTTGATATTTTAGCGATATAAGCAATCTCAACAGCAGAAAATCCATGAAGTATCACATTAGGATAGGTCTTAGTTAGCCACTCTACTAAATCTTCGTAATAATCTATCTTATATTGTGGATGAACTCCACCTTGAAATAGTATTTGGTTTCCACCTATTGCTATTAGCTCATCAATTTTTTTTGCTATTTCTTCTTTGCTTAGAGTATAAGAATCTTTATCACTTACTTTTCTATAAAATGCACAAAAATCACAATCAACAAAGCAAGTGTTTGTGTAATTGATATTTCTATCTACTATAAAAGAAGTTATGTTTTTAGGGTGTAGTTCTTTCTTTACAGCTAAAGCCATTTCTCCTATTTCTTTTAAGTTTGCATTTTGGTATAAATCTATCGCTTCTTTAAATGATAATCTTTTCATTAGAATGAATTCCCTATAACAAGCTCAATCGTTTTAAGTATATCATCATCATCATATATAATAGGTTTAGAGTAATAAATAGAAATAGGAAGCATACCAGCACCTACCTTAAGAGCTATTCCATAAGAGGCTTTTTCGACATAATTTGTATTATCAACACCTATAGTTCCATAATCTACAAAAACAACAAATCTAAAAGTATTTTGGTTTGGGATAATACTAGAAATCTCAAAACTCGTATTAAAAGAATCTGTCCCGCCTTTTGTATTATCATCTTGTTTTGGGTATATAGAGTGATGCTCAAAACCTCTTATGCTTTTAGAACCACCTAAAAATATTCTTTTGTGGATTGGGATTTTTTCATTATTTAAAGGGATGATATTATTCAAAGAAAACTTAAAATTAAAAATACTATCAAAATTAATATAAGGCTTTAAAGTTTTATGAAAAGTAAAATAATTACTAATATCTAAAATATCCACATTCCCACCTAAAGCACCACCGCTTAATTTAGCAGAAGAAGTATAAGTTATGCCTTTTGTAGGGTCAAAAAACCTATCTGTGGAATTGTATTTTAATCTTAAAGATATTGAGTTTTCAAGAAAATTTCTATCTTCACCAATGCTAATATTATCTTCACTATTATTAGTATCACTAACTATACCATCATCACTATTTAAAGCAAAAAATACATTTGTATTTCTATTAATCTTTTTACCTAGAGTGATTTCAGAGCCTACGGATTGCTTAGTGTATATTGTATTTGCTTCTTCTTTTTTATATATACTAAACCCAGCACTATAATCAGAATCAAAAATCATAGGATTAGTTAGGCTAAATGTATATTTTTTATTATCACTTGATGTCTTAATGGAGACCTTACTAGAGACTCCCGAGCCAAAAGTATTAGGGTCTTCTATAGAGAAATTAATAAAAAGACCATCCAAATCACTATATCCACCACCTGCTATCCACTGAGCTGTTCTTTTTTCCATTACATTTACTGTCAAATTTATTCTATTATTTTCTATAAACTCTTCATTAATCTCCACACTCTCAAAAAATCCTGTTCTTAGTAAAGAAGTTTTAGAATCATCAATGTCTTTTTTATTATATTTATCATTTAAAAACATATATAAATTTCTTCTTATCACCGTATCTTGGGTTCTGGTATTGCCTTGAATTAGGATATCATTAATGGTATATATATCTTGCTTGTCTATATTAAAAGAAAGATTAATATTACTCTTTTCTTTATCTATATTAGGCAAAACATTCACCTTAGCATAGCCTTTGTTTTTAAACTTCCCCTCTATATATCTTAAATCTCTTCTAAATTTATTAATATCAAATACTTCCCCTACCTCAAGCGATAAATCTTTATAATCTTTAACAATATCCCTCTCTAAATCATCAGCCATAAAAATACTAATGCTATTAAGCTTATAAGCTTCACCCTCATCAATAGAAAGATATAAAGAAGCTTTCTTATTATTTATATCTACCTCTACAAGGTGCTTTTCTATGCTAATATCGAGGTATCCTTTTTGCAAATAAAATTCTTTTAGTTTATCATCATTAAAATCAAGCATTTTAAAATCAAGCTTACCATCATCAAAAAAAGGCACAGATGAGAAATAAGGATGTTTTTCTTTAATAAAAAGTTCATCTTTAATGACATCCTCAGAAAAATGCTTATTTCCACTAATGAAGATATTTTCTATAAATACATTGCTTCCTTCTTTTATTTTAAAAGTAATATTAATAAGATTATTATCAATCTCTTCTACGACCTCCACATAAGAATTAATAAGGTTCTCTTCGTGTAAAAGCTTTAATATAAGATTTTTAGCCTTGTTTATTTTATAATTAGAATAAATATCTCCTTTTTTTATATTAATAATAGCATAAACTTCTTGTTTGCTTTTGTTTTCAAATTTATGCTTAAAAACAATCTCCCCTATGGATTTTTGTGATATGAAATCAAAAGTTAAAACACCATCTATGTATTCACTAGATATATTTTTAAAATAAGATAATTGATAAAGCTCTTTAATAGCCTCATTAGCTTTATTTTCATCAAATTTATCGCCTATATTAATATCTATGATATTTAATGCACGAGTATTAGAAATAAAATGCAAATTATTAAACTTAATATCTTTAATTTCACCATAAAGAAAAAAACTTAGCATAATAGCAAAAATTACAATTTTCAAATTCGTTTTCCTAGTTTATTTTTAGTCGCCAATTTTACTATAAGTTATTTAAAAATACCACTTCTAATTTGCAGTGGTCTTTAAAGCATTATGAATACTTAGTGAAATATCATCAAGCATAGTATATCTTTTACGATACAATGATCTTTTTTTAGATTTAATATCTGCAATATCTTTTCTTGCTGGGTTTAAAGGAAGATAAAACCAATCTTCATTCATTTTACTAGCTCCCACTTCAAGCCAGAATTTATCATAATCAAAATCAATTTTATGAAACCAATGAAGATGAATGGCATGTTTTTGTCTATATGTATGTATCTTATCTCCCACACAATAAATCTCATCGCATTTTAGCTCTCTAATAAAGTCCTGCAAAGCATAAATCACTAAAGAAGTAGGTCTCATTTTATATAATAAATTCTGTGTTTTTTTAAATACATCATCTATATTTTTATCATTATGCCCCTGCACACAAGAAGCAACACAAGCCCATTTTCCCTCATCTTTTTCTTCTAAAGAAAATGCCACAGAAGCAACCTTGCCTCCTAAATAATCACACTCCAAAGATAAAACAAATTCACCCTCTTTTCTAAATCTCTCACTATATCCCACTCTAATAAAGGCATTATATTCTTCATTTAGAGATATTTTAGCTATGTTAATACCTTGCTCGTTTATTAATACATTTTCTAATATTTGCTTATTTTTATCAATAAATTTATAGCTATCAAGAATGACTTTTATCTTCCTATCTTTACCCCATTTGGTAGATATGTAGGTTCTATAAGGCTTGATATAAATACGAGGACGATAATGGAAAATCTTTTTAAATTTATCAGATTCAAGAAAGCGAAACCACCTTTTAGTAAAAAAAGGATAAATAATAGCAAAAAAAACTATTTTCATTTTTTGTTTTCTAATATAGCTTGAGCCATTATCAGCATATCCACTATCAGCTAATTTTAAGGCAATGTATATATTTTTAACAAAAAATATTTTGCTTATCATTTTAAGAAAATTCTTTCTTTTTTCCTTAATTCTTGGATTTCTTTAGAGTAATACTTTTCATTTTTGATATTCATATCATTCACATTATAGGTCTGAAATTTAATCCCTGTAGCATATATAGTATCTTTTATAAAATATGCCTTAGCTTTATAGCTTTGTAGAACTAATAATCTTTCTTTATCATCAAGAAGATTTTCACCAGAACTATAATCATTTCTATCATTTTTGACTTTCATATATTCAAAAATAGTAGGGATTATATCTACATGTGAAGTCCTATGATGAATTTGCTTAGGCTCTTTTTGATTTGGGAATTTTACAATCAAAGGGACTTTCGCTTGGTATTTTGTGAAATTATTCCCATGTGTCCAAAAGCCTTGTTTATTTTCATTAAATTCCTGCCCGTGGTCAGATGTAAGAACAATTATAGTATTTTTATCTTCTACTTTAGCTATGATTTTAGCAAATAGATTATCTATATAATAGATAGAGTTTTTATAATCATTTAAAAATGGCTCAGGGTTTGTATGCTTATTAATAGCAAAGGTTTCATTGGCTTTTGGTATTGGCTTGAATTTTGTAAATTCTTTAGGGTATTTATAATCATAATGAGAATCAACAAAAAATATTAATTTAAACCAAGGCTTATCTCCATGTGTATTAAAAATTTTCGCCATATATGTATCATCATGGTCATCATGAAATTTATCATCACTAATATCCCCAAAAAACATCTCCTTTAATGCAAAACGATTAAAATTAGAAGCCGAATAAGACTCTATATCATAGCCATATTCTTTAAGAGTTTTAGTAAAAGTAGTCTGAAATTTATATGGTTCTGCTTTAGTAAAATTCATATAATTAGGAAAAATACCATACATAAGTGAGTAAAGACCCGCTATGGTTGATGTGCCATTAGAATAATGGTCATTAAAATTATATGCAGTTTTAGAATATGCAAACATATTTGGAGATACATCTTCACTTAGCATATCCCATCTCCAGCTTTCAAGGGCTATAAATAAGATATTAGGCTTAGGAGCGTTTAAAGGAAACTCTAATTCTTTTAAAGGATAGTTTAACATCCCTTCATTTTTTCCAAAAATAGGTTTTTTATGGACTACTTTTTCAAAATGTTTTGACATTTCCCTATAAGATGTTAAAGGTAGATAGTAAGGCACATAAGGAGTATATTTAATAATCTTATCTTTTTTGAAATAGTCTCCATACACATGGATTAATTGACCTGAAAGCAAAATCAAAAAAGCAATAAAAACACTCATAAAACCCGTTTTCTTTTTGCTCAATCTTAAAATCAAGATATGCCCATAAAACACAAGCAAAAACACAACAAAAAGTATAACCATATAATAAATAGGAATACCCATACCCTTAAAATCATATATAGCCATATTAACAAACATCAAATCTAAATGAAATTGATAAATATTAAATATCAAAGAAGTGATAATCAAAAGAAAATCAAATACAGCCTTAGGAAGCACAACTAAAAACGATAAAGATTTACTCCCAATAAAAATCACAAAAGGAAGAGTAAGAGCCATAATAATAAAATAATAATAAAAAGGGATAGTAATAATATAATACAAAGATAATAAATCATACTCAATACCAGCTTGATAAATCAAAGAAAAAAGCATTAAAAATGTGAATACGAAACTTCTATTAAAAAAGGTTAAAAACATAAATTCTCCTGAGGGATTTTTAAAAATGCTCTATTATACTAAAAACTTTATCAATAGCCATAGGCATAATCTCATATTCTAAAGTTTTGATTTTGTTTTTAAAATCATTAAAAGTTGTATATTCTTTTTTATTAAAAGAAAGCTGTAGTATAGTTTTGCCAGAATCTAGCTCTAAGCTTACATAATGCACGGTTACTCCAGCATTTTCATATTCATCTTCAAATGATTTTTCTATGGCTTTTAAGCCTTTATGTCTTGGTAGAAGTGATGGGTGTAGGTTTATGATGGGTGTGTGTATTTCATCTAATAAGAATTTGGGGATTATTCTCATATATCCTGCTAGAACTATTAAGTCTTGCTCTAGTGATTTTAAAGATTGGACTAGTTTTTTATTATATGATAATCTATCTTCAAATGATTTCTCATCTATTACTAGGCATTTTATATTATGTTTTTCGCATATTTTTATGCCATTTGCATTTTTATTATTTGTTATTGTTGTGATTTTGTATTTGTCTTGATAAGTGGTGATAATGTTTTGTAGATTTGTTCCACTACCGCTAAAAAGGACTATTATTGTTTTCATATTGTTTCTAAGTTTTAAGTGGCGCGGTTGACGAGACTCGAACTCGCGACCTTCGCCGTGACAGGGCGACATTCTAACCAACTGAACTACAACCGCACAATAAATATAATAATATAAAATTATTAAGTGGTGGTCGATACAAGACTCGAACTTGTGACATCTACCTTGTAAGGGTAGCGCTCTACCAACTGAGCTAATCGACCACAAACAACAATAAGTGGTGACTCCTAGGGGACTTGAACCCCTGTTACCGGGATGAAAACCCGAGGTCCTAACCACTAGACGAAGGAGCCAACGATGATTTATGTAATTAAATGGTGACCCGTGTTGGGCTTGAACCAACGGCCCTCTCCTTAAAAGGGAGATGCTCTACCAACTGAGCTAACGGGTCATACCTGTAAAAAGAAAGGGAATTATATGAAATTATACTCTTTTTGTCAATATTTTTTTAGCTGTTTTTATATTGATTATTAATTATGATATTATCTATTTATTTTGTATTTTTAGAGGTTCCCTATAGGTATTAAAAGTCTTTTGATATAATCCCACCTATGAAATTAAACAAGGAAGGCTATTATGTGTATTTATCTATGTAGCTTACCTAATTTATGATGAAATATGTCTTATTTATATTATTTTTTGGAGCATTATTAATGAGTAAAAATATTGATTATTTAAAAATCAAAGATGTGAAAGTCCCTATTATTTATCTTAAAAGCGATAGATTACCAAAAGCGGATATTCAAGTGATATTTAAAAATGCTGGTAAAAATACAAGCTATAAAGCGGGATTATCCTATATCACTTCTAAAATTTTATCATCTGGAACTAAGAAAAAAGATGAAAGTGAATTTTATGATGACCTAGAAACAAGAGCTATATATTTTGAAGCTCATAGTGGATATGAAAATATTATTTTTAGTTTATCGAGTTTAAGCTCTGAGTTAGCTACGAGCATTAAAGCATTAAAGTCCGTTTTGAGTAATCCTAGATTAACAAAAGATAATTTGTCTAAAACTATAAAAGAAATAAAAGGCTCTATCCTAGAAAAACAAAACAACTTCGATTATCTAGCAAGTGTAGGTTTTAATAAAATGATGTTCAAAGGTAGCACGATGGCTAATCCTTTGATAGGGGATTTGAAATCGATTAAAAATATAAAATTAAGTGATATTAAGGATTTTATTAAATCACATATCACTTTACATAATGCCACCATCGTAATATCTGGAGACTATCAAGAAAAAGATATAAAAAAACTTATCATTGCTTTATCTTCTCTAAACAAAGGAAAAGAAGAAGAAGAAAAGATTTTTAAAGTAAAAAACAAAAGTGAGACAATAAAAGAAAATGCCAAAACAGAACAAGCATACATTAATTTTGGCTCTAGTTTTGATTTAAAAGTCCATGATGAGGATTATTATAAAGCAAAAATAGCTCATTTTATCCTAGGAAGTGGTGGATTTGGAAGCAGATTAATGAATGAAATTAGAGTTAAAAAAGGCTTGGCTTATTCTGTGCATTCTGATGTGCAAATAGAAAAATTATTTTCTATGTTTAGAGGTGCATTACAAACAAAACTAGAAAATGAAGATGAAGCCATCAAAATAGTCAAGCAAACCATTTTGACATTCACACAAAAAGGAGTAACTCAAAAA
>JAJVLF010000079.1 GCA_029255845.1 Campylobacterota bacterium
AGGAAGCCTAAATGCTATCATTTTAAAGCTTTCTTTTTGTATAAACGGGATAAAAATTTTATGGTTTTTTCTATATTTGTATATTAGTTTTAATGATGGGATTTCACTTTCCATTGAAGTGTAAAATAATATATTCATTTTTTTAAATAAGAGAGAATCAAGAAGTTTTTCTAAATTATAAGAAGATTTTTTCTTCAATTTATAAAAATTTGTTTTTCTTAATAACTCTTTATTTTTTTGGATACATTTTTTTCTAAATATTTCTTTTTCTTTCATAAAATATTGATTTTATTCAAACTCCATAATTTGAAATAATGTCCCCACATTTTTCTTAGCTAAAAGCTCAAAAGTATCTAAATGCTCAAATGCGGATTGGTCAATATCATAAGCTTCCTTCATCCCGCCATCTCCATCAAGTATCTTTTCTATTTCTTTTTGAATATTGTCAAGTTTCACAACATTATACCCTCTTTTCAAAAACAACATCTTGAAAAACATCAGGTAAAATCTTAAATATTTCTGGCTTTATTCCAAACCAATAAATAACAGCTTCAATAGGAGTTCTTACTTTTAATTCTTTTCGTAAACTCCCATGGCTTCTATTAAAGTTATAGTATATCAAAAACTTATCTAAATCTTTCTTAATATCTTCTATATTAGCATATTCTTGTGTTTTAACAGTAGCATTCTTTATAGTCCCATTTACTCTCTCTGCCATTCCATTAGTAGCAGGAGTATATGGAACTACTCGAATACCTACTAGGTATTCTCCTCTATGCTTTATATTATCTTTATTGCATTCTTTATCAAACTTATGATTATTACTAACTTTTTTATCATAAGAAACAAATCTATCTGTAAATTCTAATCCATTATCTGTTAAGATATGAGTTATATAAAAAGGAAAATATTCTTTACATTTTTTTAAAAATAATACTGCATTATCACTAGACTTATTCTCATAAACTTTATAATACAATAATCTTGTAGCTCTGTCTATGGCTACAAATAGATAATACTTCTGTCCATCTAGCTTTGGTAAGTATGTTACATCAATATGTAAGTATCCCTACTCAAAAGCTGTTCGCTTTTTCCTATTCTTTAAACTTTTTAGCCTTAGCTTTTTGTTCTACAGGAACTGTATTTATATTAAAAGCTTTTAGAGTTCTATAAACATTGCTTCTATTAGCTTTAGGTATAGAAGGTGAAACAATATCTACTATACTCAAAGCTTCGCTTTTCCTCTAGTTGCCACCAAGTTAAAGTTCTTATTACTCTTATTAATTCTTTATCTAAGCTATTTAAAGCATACTTTATATTATGAGGCTTAGAACTTTTATCGTTAGTAAAATCCCTATTCCTCCATTTAGATATAGTTTTTTTATTTACAGATAGCTTTTTAGATAATTCAAGATTACTTAAATTAGATTTTTGTATAATGTCTCTAATGTGAGAATTTGTTCTTGCATTAGAGTGATAGACTTGAGACATATGTGAATCCTTTATGGTTAAAGACTTACTATGTTATCAAGCTGTTGCTTTTGGTTTTATTAAATTTGGAAAAAAAAGGGGTATAACCTTGTGAAACTATACAATAAACCAATATTACTATATTTTTGCCCCATAGTTGCTTACTCGCTTAATCACAATAAAAAATATTTTTATAAACAACAAAAAAAGAAAATAAATTAACTTTTCTCAGCCTCTATTTTTAAAGCTTCATTCATTTCATTTAGCATAGATGGGACATATTCTTTTAGTTTATTTTTAAATAATGGAATCATAAGACCGCTAAAGTTTTCGATATGGATGAATTTAGAGCCATTTTTAGTTTCTTCAATCTCAAATATTTTTTCATTAGTGAAAATAAAATATGCCATCATTTTAGCTTTCCAATGTAATGACTTTAAGTCATCTACTTTTGTAATAATGGGAGAAAAGCTATTTGCATCTTTTCCTTCTTTACATTTCATAGTTATGTTTAAGCTTGATTGTTCTGTGGCGATACCTTGAGCTTTTGAGATGATAGGATTCCATATGCCCCAGTTTTCAAAATTTACTAATATGCTCCAAATTTTTTCTGAGTTAGCATTTATTTCAATTTCTGTTTTTACTTGTAGCAATTTTTCTACCCGTAATTATCGTATATTTTTTCAGGCATCCATAAATCATAAGTGTTTAAAACTTCATACATTATGCCATTAGATACTTTAAAAGCATCACATAAATCACTCATTAAAAATCTATGCTTAGGAGAAGCTACTTCATAAAGTAAATACTCTAATGCACCTTTAGGAACTAAAAGCTCACATCCAAATATGTGGGCATTTTTCTTCATTTCATCTACATCTGTGTTAAAATTCATATTATTTGCTGCTCTGTGATGAGCTAAAAAGTTGCTATTCGTTCTTACAAAAAAGATAGCTCCTTTATTATTTACCATATGTAAAAATATATGCCCCATAGCTGTTGCTACACTGATGTTGTTTTTTGTGATATTTTTGTGATTTTTAAATTCTATTACTATATTTGTTTGATTAAAATATGCTAAACTATCATATTCCAAATCATCATTTTCTTCTACTTTGATATTGTAATGATTGCAAACTTTAATTAAATCTACAGAAATATCAATATCCTCTCCATAGACTTCATGAAGCATATTTATAGACAAATCTTTATTGTCTTGGAATTTTAAGTTGCTCGTATTAGTCATACTTGACATAATTTTATCGACATCAAAATAAATGAAATTTTCTAAATTGCCTACCATATAAGGATACCTTTATTGTTTATCTAGGTGCCTTAAAGCAAAAGTTGTTCCTTAGTTATAATTACGGATTATTTGATGTAAGCTTTTATTATTTTTTGTGTTTTTATTGGTTTATCTCTTCTTCCGACTTTAGTATTTTCTATTTTTTGCACAGTTTTATATGTATTATTAATTACATATCCAAAAATAGTATGTTTGCCATTTAGCCAAGGTGTCTGTGCTGTTGTTATAAAAAACTGGCTTCCATTAGTATTAGCTCCTCTATTAGCCATAGCTAGAATGCCTTTTTTATTAAAAGTTATATTAGGAGAAAACTCATCTTTAAAGCTTTTATTCCAAATCGACCTACCTCCTGTGCCTGTGCCTTTTGGGTCGCCTGATTGAATCATAAATCCTTTTATTACTCTATGAAATATAATCCCATTATAAAAACCATTTTTAATATGAGTAGTAAAATTTTCAACTGCTAGAGGAGCTATGTCTGCTCGTAATTCTATCTCTATCTTGCCTGATGATGTTTCCAAAACAGCTATTGGGTTTTTAGCAATCAAAATAGCTAAAGTTATTAGTAAAAGTATTATTTTTTTCATTGTATTTTTTTCCTTAATTTATATTTGTATATACATTTTGCACATCTTCATCTTCTTCTAATTTATCAATTAGAATATCAATCTCTTCCATTTGCTCATCATTTAATTCAATAGGAGAATTAGCAATTCTTTGTGCTTCTGATTTATTAATCTTAATGCCTTTTTCCTCAATGATATGATTAAGCTCACCAAAAGAAGCAAAATCCCCATAAATTCTAATGATTTCTTTATCGTCTTCATTTACCACAGGCTCTTTGTCTTCTTCTATAGATTCTAGTCCATAATCAATTAGCTCAAGCTCAAGCTCCTCTATATCCATATCTTCACCTTTATCGCAAACAATAACAGATTTTCTAGTAAACATAAAATCAAGAGAATTATTAGTAAGGGCTTCTGCTGAATTTTTCTTTAAAATATTTTTAATATTTGCCACCGTCCTAGTCCCATTATCACTAGCACATTCTATAAAAAGCAAAACACCATACTTGGCCTTAGCCTCATAATTAATCTCTTTCATATCTGCAAGAGATTTATCACTAGCCCTCCTAATAGCTGACTCTATATTATCCTTAGGCATATTTTGAGCCTTAGCATTAATAATAGCAATCCTAAGCTTAGGGTTCATATCAGGGTCAGACCCACCCTCTTTAGCCGCAACAGTTATCGTCTTACCTAACTTAGGAAACACCCTAGACATGGTCCCCCATCTTTTCATCTTAGCAGCTTTCCTATATTCAAAGGCTCTACCCATTAAAAATCCTTTATTTTATTATTGATGGGAACCTCTATTAATTCAAATAATTTAGATAATGTTAGATTTTAGTCTTAGAGTGATTTTTATAAAATACGGTGTAGCCGTAGCTACATCTATTTTATAAAAATTGCTATAAGGCTAAAATATAATATTAGCTATTTATTTTGAATTAATAGAGGTTCCCTGATGTGCATCAACGGTATCTCCAGCATTAAAGCTATATGATGATTGATCTTTAGATATTATAGAATAAGTCCCATAATATGGACATATAGCAAAAATAGAAATTCTAACATCAGAAATTTTTTTTATCTTCAATAATATTAGTATCGTTAAATAATAAAACCCTATGAGCATAATGAAAGTTTTGCTTATCAGCTTTATCGTATTTTTTAATAAATAAAATTTCTTTATGGGAGATTTTTTTTATTATTTTTCTTTTGAAAATACATAGAGGCTACATAACTTGCGACAATACCAATAATATATATTTAAAAGAAATTCTATCATTTATTAATCGTTAATTTCGTCCATCTTGTTTCCCTATCGGTCTTGCTTACATTCGCCACATTCATAAAAATTAGCAAATATGGATAGTATTATCGTATTTTTTATAGTAAAAGTCAATAAAATAATTCAAAAATGAGATTTTATCTTAGCATTTAAAAGTTGAGGAATATTTTAACTTTAATAATATTTTTAAAGATGTTTAAGTTTCATATAGTAGAATAACCGCTTAAAATTTGTCTTGTTTTTAATAATTATTTATTTTAACTAGTTCAAATGTATTTTACAAAATAAATAGAAAGGTTTTTATATATGTTAGATATCAGTCCATATCTCGTATTAATTAGTGGCGCTACTTTTTTAACAATGCTTTTTGTATTAAATAATATTTTATACAAGCCTATGATTTCTTTTATGGATAATAGAAATAATAGTTTAAGTAGTAATGAAAGTGCTATTAAAGCTTGTCAAGAAGCTATTATAGCTAATAATAATACTCATGATGAGATAATTAAAAATGCTGGGATTAAAGCAGAGAAGCTTATCCATGCGAAACAACAAGATGCTCTTAGTAAATCAGAAGAAAAAATACAGGCTTCTAAGGATGGTTTAGAAACTGAATATGAGGCATTTTTAAAAGAATTAGAATTAGCAAAAGGTCAATTAAAGACATCTATAAGTGCTAATGCTGATAAATTGTCTCAAGCAATTAACAATAAACTAGTTAGTTTATAATTTAAAAAAAAGGTTTAATTTGATTAACAAAATATTAATTTTATTTATAGTTTCTCTTCCACTTTTTAGTGCTTCTGGGGAAACTGATATTATTCAAAGGGTTTTTAATTTTACTCTTTTTGCAGGTATTATTTATTATTTAGTTTTTGATAAAGCAGTTGCTTTTCTAAAAGGAAGATCAGAAGATATAAAGTCAAAAATAGAAGAATCTAAAAATAAATTAGAAGATTTGAAAAAAGAAGAAAAACTATCTAAAAAAAGCATTCAAAAAGCAGAAGAAAGAGCATTAGATATTGAGAAAGACTCTAAAAATACGGTTAAACTTATTCAAACTAAAATTAAAAAAGATACTAAAACAAGAATAGAAGATTTAACTAAATCATATAATCAAAAAGCAGAAGTTAGTAATAAAAAAGCTAGTATGCAAGTGGTAGAAGAAGTGCTAAATGAAGATGTATTTTCTAACTCTATTGACTCTTTAAAGCAAGACGTAATTGTTGGCTTGATCAATAAGAAGGTGGCATAAATGAGAAAAGATGTAATAGCTAAAAAATATGCTAGATCAATTTATGATTCTTATAAAGGAGATACTAAGAATGCCTTAGAAGCATTAACTAAGATTATCACGGCTTCTGATAATGATGATTATAATAAAGTAATCCAAAACCCTTTTTTTAGTGATGCACAAAAATCTGAGTTTGTTTTATCTATAATAGATACTAAAGAAGATAAAGTTATCAATTTTATTAAGCTACTTGCTAAAAAAAATAAATTAATCGTATTGCCATTAATTATCAATTATTTAAATCTTTTTTATCTAAATGATAGCGGTAAATATGAAGGTAGTATTTTTGCTTCAGAGGCAATGAGTCAAAAAGATGTAGATAATTTATCTAAACTTGTATCTAAGAAAATATCTAAAGATGTTAGTTTGTCATATAAAAAAGATAGTGAGTTTAATGGGGTCAAGATTTCGATTGAACAATTAGACCTTGAATTAGTTTTTTCTAAAGATTATATTAGAAATAAACTAGCAAGTCATATTTTAAAAGCTATTTAAATTAAATTAAATTCAATAAGGAGAAATAATGGAAGTAAAAATTAAAGCTGATGAGATTAATTCTATCATCAAAGAAAGAATAGAAAATTTTGATTTTGATATGGATATCAATGAGACTGGAAAAGTAATTTCGTATGCGGATGGTGTTGCTAATATTTATGGATTAAATAATGTTATGGCATCAGAGGTTGTAGAGTTTGAAAATGGTGCAAAAGGTTTGGCTGTTAATATTGAAGAAACTAGTGTAGGTGTTATTTTATTAGATTCTGCTACTAGCCTTAAAGAGGGAGATGGTGTAAAAAGAACAGGCTCTTTACTAGAAGTTCCTGTAGGTGATGGCTTAATAGGAAGAGTTGTTAATGCTCTTGGAGAGCCTATCGATGGTAAAGGTCCAATAGAGCATAGTGATATGAAATTTATTGATAGAAAAGCACCAGGGATTATGGATAGAAAATCTGTTCATGAGCCACTACAAACAGGAGTAAAAGTAATTGATGCTCTTGTTCCTATTGGTAGAGGTCAAAGAGAGCTAATTATCGGAGATAGACAAACAGGTAAAACTACTATCGCTATTGATTCAATCATTAATCAAAAAGATCAAAACTGTATTTGTATTTATGTGGCTATCGGTCAAAAAGAAAGCTCAGTTGCTTCTACTGTTAGAAGATTAGAAGAAGAAGGTGCTATGGATTATACTATAGTTGTAAATGCTGGAGCAAGTGAATCTTCTGCATTACAATACCTAGCTCCTTATACTGGTGTAACAATTGGTGAATATTTTAGAGATAACTCAAGACATGCATTAACTGTTTATGATGATTTAACAAAACATGCATTTGCTTATAGAGAAATTTCTCTTATCTTAAGAAGACCTCCAGGAAGAGAAGCTTTCCCTGGTGATGTTTTTTATATTCATTCAAGATTACTAGAAAGAGCTGCTAAGCTTTCAGATGCTAAAGGTGCTGGTAGTTTAACTTCACTTCCTATCGTTGAAACTCAAGATGGTGATGTTTCTGCTTATATTCCTACAAATGTAATTTCTATTACAGATGGTCAGATTTTCTTAGAAACTGGTTTATTCAACTCAGGTATTAGACCTGCCATTAATGCTGGTTTATCAGTATCAAGAGTTGGTGGAGCTGCACAAATAAAAGCTACTAAGCAAGTTGCTGGAACATTAAGACTTGATTTAGCACAATTTAGAGAGCTTGAAGCATTTGCACAATTTGCAAGTGATTTAGATGAAGCTACTAAAGCACAATTAGAAAAAGGTCAAGTAATGGTTGAGCTTATGAAACAACCTCCTTATTCTCCTATCGCTATTGAAAAGCAAATTGTTCTTATTTATGCTGGAGTTAAAGATTTCTTAATTGATATTCCTGTTGGTGATGTGGTTAGATTTGAGAAAGAATTTGAACCATTTTTAGAATCTAAATATCAAGATCTACTAAATACAATTAAAGATAATAAAAAACTAGATGAAGATACAGAAAAAGAGTTAACTAAAGCTATTAACGAATTTAAGCAAGTTTTTGTAGCTACAAAGTAGAAATATGGCAACTCTAAAACAATTAGCTGAAAAAATAAAAACTGTTGATAATACTAGAAAAATTACAAAAGCTATGAAATTGGTTTCGACTGTAAAGTTGAAAAAGGCTGAATCATTAGCTAAAAATTCTAAAGCTTATGCTCAGTCTTTAAAGCAAATGACATCTGAAATATCAATTAAATTAAGTCAATATAGCTCAGTGGATGATTTAGTTTTTTTTGAGAAAAGAGAAGTTAAAACTGTAGATATTATTTTTATTACATCAGATAAAGGTTTATGTGGAGGCTTTAATGCCAAAACTATAAAAGCTGTGAATGAAATGATAGAAAAATACAATGGTATAAATATTAGATTAAAAACTATTGGGAAAAAAGGATATTCTTATTTTTCTTATAGAGGATATGAGATATTTGATAATATGGAAAGCTCACATCCTGATTATAAATTAGCTAGTGAGTTTATGGCAAAATCTATTGAAGATTTTAAAGATAAAAAAACTGATAAAATTATTTTAATCCATAATGGATTTAAAAATATGATTTTACAAGAGCTTTCTACTAATGAAATGATTCCAATTCAAACAGATACAATAGCTTCTAATGAAGCTGGTTTATCTGCTTTGGATTTTGAGCCAGATGATGATAGAGAAATTTTAGATAGTTTGATTACAAAATATTGTGAATATAGCATGTATTTTTCATTAGTTGATTCATTAGCAGCAGAGCATAGTGCTAGAATGCAAGCTATGGAAAGTGCTACTAAAAATGCAGATGAAGTATCAAACACTTTAACTACTACTTATAATAAAACAAGACAAGCTTTAGTTACTAATGAGCTTATAGAGATTATTAGTGGTGTTGAGGCTATGAAATAAAAAAAATAAAAAAAGGAGAAAAAAATGTCAGATAATAAAGGTGCAGTTGTTCAAATTATTGGACCAGTTGTTGATGTAGAATTTACTGATTATATGCCAGAAGTAAATGAGGCATTAGAAACTTATATAGATTTAAATGGAAATAATATTAAATTAGTATTAGAAGTAGCTGCTCATATTGGAGATAATAGAGTTAGAACTATTTCTATGGGAGAAAATGAGGGTTTAACTAGAGGAAATGAAGTTTTAGCTACTAAAGCTCCTATTTCTGTTCCTGTTGGTGAAGATGTTTTAGGTAGAATTTTTAATGTTCTTGGTGATGTAGTTGATGAGGGCGAACCTGTAAAAACTAAAACAAGATGGCCAATCCACAGAACTCCTCCAAAATTTGAAGACCAAAGCACAAAAACAGAAATGTTTGAAACAGGAATTAAGGTAATTGATTTACTTGCTCCTTATTCTAAAGGTGGTAAAGTTGGATTATTTGGTGGTGCTGGTGTTGGTAAGACGGTAATTATCATGGAATTAATCCATAATGTTGCTTTCAAGCATAGTGGATATTCTGTATTTGCTGGTGTTGGTGAGCGAACAAGAGAAGGTAATGATTTATATGAAGAAATGAAAGAATCTAATGTTTTAGATAAAGTTGCTTTATGTTATGGTCAAATGAATGAATCACCTGGAGCAAGAAATAGAATTGCAATGACAGGTATTACTATGGCGGAATATTTTAGAGATGAAATGAAGCTTGATGTTTTAATGTTTATTGATAATATCTTTAGATTTGCTCAAGCTGGTAGTGAAATGTCTGCATTACTTGGAAGAATTCCTTCGGCGGTTGGTTATCAGCCTACATTAAGTAGAGAAATGGGTGCATTGCAAGAGAGAATTACATCTACTAAAGATGGCTCTATTACTTCAGTTCAAGCTGTCTATGTTCCTGCGGATGATTTAACTGACCCTGCTCCTGCTTCTATCTTTTCTCATTTAGATGCTACTACGGTTTTAAATAGAAAAATTGCTGAAAAAGGTATTTATCCTGCTGTTGATCCACTTGATTCATCAAGTAGAATTCTTTCGCCTCAAGTTTTAGGAGAAAGACATTATACTATAGCTAGAGGAGTTCAAGGGGTTTTACAAAAATATAAAAACTTACAAGATATTATCGCTATTTTAGGTATGGATGAGCTTAGCGAAGAAGATAAAAAAACAGTTGAAAGAGCTAGAAAAATTGAAAAATTTCTTTCTCAACCTTTCTTCGTTGCAGAAATATTCACAGGAAGCCCTGGTAAATATGTAACACTAGAAGATACTTTAAATGACTTTGAAGCTATACTAAATGGCGAACATGACCACTTAGCAGAATCTACATTTTATATGACAGGTTCTATTAAAGAAGCATTAGCTAAAAAGGCATAAAAATGTCTGATAAAACATTAAATTTATCTATCACTACCCCACAAGGTAATATATTTGATGGTGAAATATCTTATGTAAATCTTCCTGGAAGTGAGGGTGATTTTGAGGTGCATCCAAATCATGCATCTTTACTTTCTTTACTTGATGCAGGAATTATTGATATTAAAAAAGCTGATGGCAGTAAAGATGGTATAGTAATTGATTGGGGATATGTTAAAGTTGAAGAGCAATCAGTTATTGTTCTTGTGGATCATGCAATTTCTCTTGCAGGAAATTCTGATAGTGAGATATCAAAGCATTTAGATGATGCAAAAGATTTATTAGATTCTGCAAAATCTAGCTCTGTTGATATAACCGCATTAAAAGCTAAAATGGAAAAAGTAGCTCAAAATTATTAGGAAATAACTATAATGGAATATCTTATTAAGTATATAACTGGAGAAAATGGGCTTATTCCATTAATAGTTATGCTTTCTCTTTCATTTTATTTGATAGTTGTATTTTGGATTTTTTTATATAAATATTCTAAATTACAAATAATGATAATGAATGAAAAAGAATCTATAGATGCTATCCTGCTAGGTGGCAAATCCGTAAGTGAAAAATCTTTTTTATATCAGGCTTTTAAAGATGGCTCAAGCTCTAAAAGAATTTTAGATGCTTTTAGAAGAAGAGCTACCTTAAGAGCTACTACAGGCTTAACTTTTATATCTATAATAGCTTCTACCTCTCCTTTTATAGGCTTATTTGGGACAGTTGTTTCAATTCTTTCAGCCTTTGCTTCTTTTGATACTGGAGGTCAAGTTAGTTTAAATATCATAGGTCCTGCTATATCTGAGGCTCTTGTGGCTACTGCGGCTGGTATTTTTGTTGCTATTTTTGCTTATAGTTTTCATCAAATAATTCAAAGAAAAACTTATGAATTTATTGCAAATATTGAAATTCAAATAGATATACTTTTTTCTAGAAAAGCCTAATAAATGGATTTTGATTTCCATAAAAAGCCAGAACTTAATCTAACTCCATTAATAGATGTAATGCTTGTTTTAATAGCTATATTAATGATTACTGTTCCAAGCATTACCTATAAAGAAGAAATATCTATTCCTGAGGGAAGTGCTACTTCTCCTAAGAAAGATCAAGCTCTTATTGAGATTAGAGTTGATAAAAAAAGAAATATCTATTTAAAAAAAGACAAATATACATTTAAAAACTTTGCAGATAATTTTTTATTGAAAACAAAAGTGCATAGTAAGAAAACTATTGTCCATATAAGAGCTGATAAAAAGCTTCAATACTCTGAAGTTATGAATATATTAAGAGTAGTGAAACAAGCTGGTTTCTTGAAAGTTGCATTAATTACAGATGGATAAAGATAAAGATTTATTTTTTCTTAGTGGTTTTCTGTCCTTTTTTATTTATTTCTTATTTCTTTTTCTTATTTTAAATACATCTCAAAAAAAAAAGAATGTAGACTCTTATGGTTTTAAACAAAAAACAATTTATGAAATTGAGCTTTTTGAAGATACAAAATTCAATAAAGTAAAAAGTCAAAAAGACATAAAAGAGCATAAATCAAAATCTCTTATAAAAAAAACTTTTAAAAAAGATGGCACAACATCCAAAGTAGATGGAGCTAAATTTAAATCTCTTTTTGCTAAAGCATCTAAAAGCAGTAAAAAAGTTAGCAGTAAATATGGTCAAACAAAAAATAGAGATTTAGCAAGTCGTAAATATGGACAAGGGAGAATAAAAGAGCAAAATATTAATGATTTATTCAATGATGTAAAAAAAATGAATTCAACAAATAACTCATTAAAGAAATATGATGAATATTATAGTAAAATAGTAAGAATTATGACTAATGAGTGGAATTCTTATATTAAGATGAAAGGAAATCATCAAGGGGTCGTTTTAGTTAATATAGATAGGAATGGTATTTTATCATCGTATAAAATAAAAAAACTTTCGTCTAATCAAAAGTTTAATGTTTCTTTGAAGTATTTTTTGAAGTATTTATCGCAAAAAAAGTTTCCTGTTTCTTTAGATGGAAGTAATAAAAAAGAAATTGAGGTTATATTTAAAATTAAGGAATAAAATGAATTTTTTAAAACTAGTATTTATATTGTTTTTAGGATATGTAAATGTGTATTCTGCGGATGTTAAGCTTGAGATAGTCAAACGATCGGTAGCAACTCCTAATGTATATTTTATTAACTTTACAGACTCTTTTGTAAATAAAAATATACAAAAAAGAGTTTCTAAGCTTATAGTAGGAGATGCCACCATAAGTGGGCATATGAAACCTGTAGAGTATGATCAGGGTGATGAAACCTTTATAAGCAGAATAGATTATGCAAAATTTAAAGATTTAAAGGCTGATATAGTTGTTTATTATAAATTAGTAATTGATGATGATGAATTAAGCTTAGGGGTTAAAGCATATGATATTAATACAAACAAAACATCATATGTTAAAACATACAATGTGGGCAAGATAAATAATTATCCATTTTTAATTCATCAAATGATAATAGATTTAAATGATGATTTAGGAGCTCCTGATATTTCTTGGATGAAAAAATTAGTCATTTTTGCTAAAAAAACAAAGATGAATAGATCCAATATAATGGTTGCAGATTACACTCTTACATATCAAAAAACCGTAGTAAGTGGTGGTATAAATATTTTCCCAAAATGGGCAAATAAAAAACAAGATGCTTTTTATTATACTTATTTGAAAAAAGGTGGAAAGCCTACTATATATAAGCAATCATTAAGAACTGCAAGAAAAAATAAAATTATAGATAGTGATGGTGTTGCTATTGTATCTGATATAAGTAATGATGAAAAAAAACTTTTAATAACTATGTCGCCTAAGGGTCAAACAGATATATTTCTTTATAATCTAAGCTCAAAGAGCTTAAAAAAACTTACTAGATATAAAGGTATTGATGTTGGAGGGCATTTTATTAATGACGATAAATCTATAACATTTGTTTCAGATAGATTAGGCTCACCTAATATTTTTTCTAAATCTATTTATGATTCCAAAGTTGAATTATTGGTTCATCACGGGACAAATAATAATTCTTGCACGGCTTTTAAAAATCAAGTTGTTTTTGTTAGTAGAGATAATGCTAGAAGGAAATCATTTAATTTATATATGATATCTACAGAAGATAATGGGATAAAAAAATTAACATCAAATGGTGTTAATCAATTTCCAAAATTTTCTAATGATGGAGAGTCTGTTTTATTTATCAAACATTATAGAAATCAAAGCTCTATTGGGGTGATTCGATTAAAATACAATCAGAGTTATTTATTTCCATTAAAAAGAGGGAAAATACAATCTATTGATTGGTAATTTACCGATATATATGTTATAATTAAGTCATATTAAAAAAGGAAAATAAAAATATGAAAAATATGAAAATTGTGTTACTTTCTATAGCTTTGATGCTATTTTTTGCATCTTGTGCTGGTCAGCCTGCTCCAGATGATGCTTTACCAAATGATGTTCAAAATGTTGATACTCAAGCAAATGATGCATCTGAAAATGAGCAAGGTTCGGACTCAGCTGATTCTGGTGTTAATAGTGCAAATTCTGAATCAATTAAAATTGTTTATTTTGATTTTGATGAATTTGCTCTTACTCAAGGAAATATGGATATTGCATTAGCAAATGCCGACTCTCTATCATCTAGCTCTGCAAGTATTAAACTAGAAGGCAATTGTGATGAGTGGGGAAGCGATGAGTATAATTATGCATTAGGCTTAAAAAGAGCTAAAGCGGTTAAGGATGCTATCACTTCTAATGGCATAGATGAATCAAGAATTTCTATGGTTAGTTATGGAGAAAGTAATCCTATATGTAGTGAAAAAAATAAATCTTGCTGGTCTAAAAACAGAAGAGTAGAAACAAAATTTCTTCCTTAGTTTAGATATTAAAATAGTATGAAGAATGTATTACTATTAATATTTATTACATATTCTCTTAACTCAGCAGCTCCATCTGCTTTTGGAGCTGGTGATTTATCCTCAAAAACACCTTATGGTCTTACTGCTACTGAAAAAGCTATAATAGAAAATAAAAAAAAATTAAAAAAAATAAATGCTAAATACAACTTTCAAAATCAAAATATTAAAAGCATTAAAGATGATTTATTAACTTTAAAATCTTTAATTTCTGCTAATTTATCTTCATCTAATAATGTTAAAAAAGGTTTAACTACAAATATATTTGGTCTTGAAGAAAAAATAGATAATTTAGCATCTAAAATAAAATACTTAGAAGATAAAACAAAATCATCTGAGGAAATGATTAATCAATTAACTAAAACAAATAATGCATTAAAAACATCATTTTTAGGCTTAAGAGATATTATCTTACATATCAATGATACCTTTGTATCGCAAGAAGAATTAAGTTTATTAAAAAAACTTATACCTAAAGCTAAAAGTAAAATATCGAATAAAGAGAGAGAGAAATTAGCATATAAAGCATATAAGAAAAAATCTTATCATAAAGCAAAAGCCCTATATGAGGTTTTGCTTAAAAATAAATACCATCCAGCTAAGTCATCTTTTTATTTAGGTGAAATATCCTTTCGTCAAAAGCAATATAAAAAAGCCATTGATTTTTATACTAAAAGTGTAAATTTATATGCAAAAGCTAGCTATATGCCTATATTGTTATATCATACTGCTATGTCTTATGTCTATACAGGTAATAAAAAACAAGCAAAAGATTTTTTTGATTCAGTGGTTACCAATTTTCCAAAAAGTAAAGCATCTAAATGGTCTAAGCAAGAAATAAAGAAAAGATATTAGACTTTTTAATGGAACCTCTATTAATACAAATAATTTTTTTGATATTTTTTATATAAGGAAAAATATTGGCTAATTTTAAAACACATTATAATGTAGGCTTGGTAAGTGGAATAATATCTTCTACTAGTTTTGTGTCATTATCTATATTAAGCTCTTTAGAGGGTATTTTATGTTTATTACTTTGGGTTATTGGTAGTATATCTCCTGATATAGATTCTCCTAATTCTAAACCTATTAGAATATTTTTCTATATTATATCTGTACTTTTATCTTGTTCTTTTTTCTTTTTTTCTATGGATAAATTTTACATTATAGAGAGTATAATTCTATCTATATTTATATTTTTTATATTAAATTATAT
>JAJVLF010000008.1 GCA_029255845.1 Campylobacterota bacterium
TGTGATTATTTTTTGAAAAAACTTTAAGTTTTATGTTTGGGAGGGTATGTGAAAGGTTGTGGAAATATTTGGGATTATTACTTGGTTTGATAATAAAATTAATAATGGAATATTAGAAGGATTAAATTCTGTTATACAAGCTACTAAATCTAAAGCTAGAGGATTATAATGTCCCCCATATTTATAACCAAAAATAAGAATTCCCTTATTCCAAAATGATAAAATAAAACATAAAAAAATGGAGAAAAAAAATGAGCACAAAAAGAAAAAAGTACACAGCAGATTTCAAATCGAAACTAGTATTAGAGGTTCTAGAATGTGAACAAACATTAAATGAAATAGCTAGTAAGTATGAGGTGTTACCAAAAAGTCTAAGAGATTGGAAAAAACAATTCTTAGAAAATATGAGCTTAGCATTTGATAAAAGTGCAGTAGTCCGAGAATATAAAGAAACAATAGATGTTTTAGTAAAAGAAAAAGATGCTACATCTAAAAAACTCGGTGAAGTAATTATAGAGAGGGACTTTTTAGAGGGAAAGCTAAAAAGCTTGGTATCATTTAATAGCAGAAAAACTCTTATAGATACTAAGCATAAACTATCATTAAATAAACAATTAAAAATACTTTCAATTAATAAGTCATCTTATTACTATAAGAAAGTGAAACCATTTAGTAGTAATAAAGATATAAAGCTAACAAGACTAATAGATTCAATACATACAGAGCATCCATACTATGGAACAAGAAGATTATCAAAAGCATTAGCTAGATTAGGTTTTCATACAGGAAGAAAGCTAGTAAAGAAAGCTATGAGCTTTATGGGTATAAAAGCTTTATACCCTAAAGTTAGAACAACTATAGCAAATAAAGAACATAAAAAGTATCCATATTTATTGAGTGAATATAAAAATGACAATAATCAAGTGATTATAAATACTCCTAATGAAGTATGGAGTACAGATATTACTTATATTCGACTAGGGAAAGGATTTGCTTATTTATCTGCTATTATTGACTGGAATACTAAAAAGATACTTAGTTGGAAGCTTTCTAATACTATGGATACTCATTTAACTACTAGTGTGCTAAGAGAAGCATTATACAGGTATCCTAAACCTAAAATACTTAATACAGAAGAAAAAGAGATAATATCTCTTTGATGGCTCACAATATACAGCTTATGAGCATATTAATATATTGAAAAATAATAATATTTCTATATCTATGGAGGAATATGCGAACAGCATATGAGTAGGGTAGAAGTATTACTAAAGAAAGTTTGCTAAAGCAACCGCTATTCGCTACTTTTGATAATATTGTTATTGAGAGGTTTTGGAGGAGCTTAAAATATGAAAATGTATATCCTAGTGGTTATGAGAATATAAAGGAGGCTAGATTGGGAATTAGTAAATATATCAATATTTACAATACTAAAAGGTTGCATTCAGCTATTGATTATAATACTCCTGATGAAGTTTATTATAAAGGGGTTAATAATATAGATTTTGTTGGAGATAAAAGCCTGTTAAAGGTGGGGTGAATTTGGGAATTAGTGGGAATTTTAAAATGGTCTTGACAAAGGGGGACATAATATTATTTCTAAAGGAATGCAAAGAATATTTTCCTTTTTACATTACCCATATTTTAACAGATAATGGAGGAGAATTTACAGATAGATTTGTATCTAAAAACAAACAAGCTAGTAATATATTATGTCCCCCTTTGTCAAGACCATTTTAAAATTCCCACTAATTCCCAAATTCAACC
>JAJVLF010000080.1 GCA_029255845.1 Campylobacterota bacterium
TAGGATGTGCCTTATTTTTTACTTCTACTATAGCTATAGTATTTCCATTAATTAATATAATATCAAACTCTACACTCTTACCTGTTTTTCGGACATTTCTTTCTATGTCATCAAACCTTAACTTTCCTAATGTTTTATCTTTTTCTAAACTTCTATAAAAGTATTCTTCTGCTACTTCTCCGTAGTTTCCTAAGAAACCATCCCATTTTTTATTTGATTTTGATTGTTCGTTTTTAAGTTCTTGAATTTGCTCATCAGTTCTTTTCATTTGCTCATCAGTTTTTATAGACTCTGCTTGTAGAACTTTCATTTGCTCATCAGTTCTTTTCATTTGCTCATCAGTTTTTTTAGATTCTATTGCTAAAGAAGTTACTAAGTCTTTTAATTCTTTGTCTGTCATTGTATATTACCATTACCTTTTTTATATATTATTATAATGACTTATGCTTAATTATAAATAGAAGTTATTAAAAGTTGTAGGAATTAATTTATTTTTTACTCATATTATGTCCCCCTTTATCAAGACCATTTTAAAATTCCTTTTAATTCCCAAATTTACCCCACCCCTAACAGCTCTTTATTATATGTAAAGTCTTCATTAATCTTTCCTCACTCTACTAACATAATTCTTTCTTGTATCTAATAACACCTTTTTAGTATCTATTAATACACTATATGATATGTCATCAATAGATTCATTAGGTATATACACACTTTTTGTAATTATTTTTGAGCGAATATTGCAATTTTTTAATTCTTCCATCAAGCTAACTTTAATATTGTATCTTTCTCCTGATTTCATTTTTGAATTTCCAGATAAAGAAAAATACACCTTTCTATAATCATCATCTATAGGATATGGGTTGCTTGTCTCTATGAAAGAGATATTTACATTCATTGCATAATACTTTCCTTTATAAGTATTATCAGCGTTTATAGATAGCTCTATAGGGTATTTATATCTATATTTATCGCCATATTCATATTCATACCTATATTTGTATGTGTATTTATATTTGTATGTCCAATTTACATCAAATATTTCTCTATCTTCATATTTATACTCAATTTTATATTTAATGCTTGTATTTGTTTCTTTATTTCTGTATTCATTTCTGTATTGATACTGGTATCCTGCATTCCAAGAAATATCAGATTTCACATTAATATCAGGAGAGCTTGTGTATTTATTAGCATAATAAGTATTTCCATCTTCATCTCTAGCCCAAGTTTTTATATTTATTTTCGTGTCTTTAAAAAAACATCTATTTTCTTGATTTTTATGGACATCTATTTCTTTTGATATATCTCCACGATAGCCACTTGATATATCAGGGTAATAAGTCTTAAGCTCTCCTCTATCATTTCTTAGCTCCATCTTTACTTTATTGATTATAGAGCTTTTGCATAAAGAAGCAAACTTACCCTCTATGCTTAGTATTTTATTATCATTATAAGTAAATACTTTATTAACTCCTGCTCTAGGGTATTCTTTGATATTTGAAACTACTCCAATTTTACCAAAATCCTCACTAGCTAAGTCTAGTTTACTATAGCTATAAATCTCATTATCACATTGTCCTGAGGTCTTAAAAGGATTTTTATCATTCCCATAATAACCATCACAAGCGGTATTATAAAGAACTACAACCCCTAAAAGACATATCTTATATAAGTTCATGATTTAAAGATATAGATATTAAATTCAAATCCATAATCTCGCTCCCTTGCTTATAGCTCTTTAATTCCAGAGATATATCTATCGTAGAATACTCTAAAATATGCCCTAATCCCTCTGGCATATAACTAACTCCTAATGTCCAAGCATTTGAGTTTATGTCATTGGTTTTTGATGAAGTTGAGTCATATTTTCCGATTCTTAGCTGGACATCGTATTGCATTAAAGAAGCCTCTAATCCAAAGGCATTTGTATTTACATCTCCTTGCACTCCATTTGTTACTTTTGCAAAATCTTTTGAGCTATTTTCATAAGCAAATGTAAAAAAACCAAAATCTCTCTTTACATTTAAAGCCACAGATAAATTTCTTGAGCTAGGAATCCCCCAAGAGGGGATATTTAAAATAGAGCTACCTTTAATTTCTTTAGATGTAGCTGTAAATCTCTCTTTGCTACTTTGTATTTTAGAAGCTGAAGATGTTTTAAGAGATAATCCAGCATTTAAAGCATAAGCATCACTGTCATATAGCCTAGCCTTAACTCCAAGACCATAAAAGAAGCTACTATCAGAATATATCCCACTATAAACAGATTTTGCGAATGCTAAATTATAAGGATTTGTTTTAGCCTTATCAGTATATTGTTTAATGGCTTTTTTTCTAGTATCCGTCCCATACTCTCCACCTACTAAAGCCATCCCTATACTAGCCCCAATAGAAATTTTAGAATTAAATTTATTATATTCAAAGACATTATAAGCCCCACCGAGCTGAATAATATCTGCCTTTTGATGGAAAAAATCTATATTTGTGTATAGAGTTTTAGGCAAATTCGTCTCACTATTATATGTATTATTAATAATAGCATTTCTATCTTGCAAGATATAATCATAAAAAGAATAAGCCGAAAGACCTATCCCATACTTGCTAGTAATAGCACTTATCCCAATAAATGGCTTTTTCTTTTTGCTTAGTTTATTTTTTAAGTTATGTTGATTAAAATCATCAAAAGACAAAATATCAATAACTTCTACCGTGATTATATAATCAAAATCCTTAACATCATTATCAAAAAAAACCATATACCCAGCAGGATTATAATACCCCGCCGTAGTATCTTCGACTATCGCACTATATGCCCCTGCCATACCTTTTGCCTTTGTCCCTGGCAAGATAGAAAAAGAATCTGCCACTATGAAAACAGATAATAAAATAAGAATAATTAATTTCATTTAATCACCCTTTTATACAAGGTCTTATAATCATTTGAGAATTTTTTAATATTAATTCTTTTACTCTCTTGCTTTAAAATTCTTTTAATATCCTTACTTAAAGCCTTATCATCAAAATGGGCAAATTCAAAACTAGGATTATTGGTAGTTTCATTAAAGTATTTAGCCTGTTTCATAAAATTATAAGTAAAATCAAAAAGTATATTTTTCTCCATAATCTCACCGTCAAGAGAGCCTACAATATTAAGATTATAAACTATATTATTTTGCAAAAAATAACTAAAAGGCAAATTATAAACAACCAAAAGCTCCTTATTAACCCCGTCATAAAAATATTCCATTCTATCTATAAGATGAAATTTAATATTTATCTTCTCATTTTCTCTATTTATAATATAATGAACCTTATCTAACAGCCCATCAGTAGGAATGATGAATATCATTTGCTGAGATAAGGTAGGTAAATTTATATAATTTGAGACAACATCCTTATTCATTTTATGAGTTAAAAAAGGATTAACCCTCGCAATAAACTCTTCTCTTTGTTTTATTATTTCATACTCTTTTTTAGTATATGTTTTTTCTATTTTTTGACCACTAAAAAAGCACCCACTAACAAAAATAGCTAAAACAATATAAATGACATACCTATACATCAAAGAAGCCTCTTACTAGGCTGGATAATCAAAAGCTCCCCTAACATTTTCAGGCTTTTAGAGATTATTTTCTCATAAACCACATCTTGTGAGAATTTTTTAGAAGAAATGCTTATACTTCTAGTAGCATTAACTTTTTTCTTTTGAGATATTAAAGTGATTTTCTTTTTCTTCCTTTTTTGATAAAAGATAAAAACCACATCTTTATCATTTTTAACCATAAAATCATCCAAAAAACTAAGCCCTTTCTCTCTAAAACCATCATAAAAACCATCATCTTTAAATTCTTTATAAACCACATTAACACCTACAAATCGATTATCAAAAGATGTCCAATATTTTTTAATTTGTTTTTTAATATTAGTATTTTTAATATAATTTACTACATAAACTTGCTTTATTTTATTGGTAGCAATACTCTTAGCTAATAATTGAGAGAATATACTTAAAAGTATTAAAAAAATTATTTTTCGCATAATTTACCTTAAAAACTTAACAAGTTTTACATAAGGGTCTTCATCAGTATATATCTTAAGATAAGTTATTTTATTTTTATTCATATTTTTATAAAGTTTTTTATCATTATTTTTTATTTTTTCATTATATTCAGATTGAGTGCTTTTACTTATTGATACCTTATTATTGTTAAGAGTCTTAGGGTTTAAATAATCTATATTATTGGCTATAAACATATTTTCTTCTAGCCTATCTCTTATTATAATACATATAATTTCATGCTTATTTGATATTTTAGAAAAATCATAATCTCCTATAAAATCTCCTATGAAAAACATCATTGATTTTCGTTTTATTGATTTTCTTATTTGATGAACCATATTATCAAAGTTTACTGTTTTACCTAATGGCTGGAAGTCGTAAATCTTTTTTAGGCATTCTCTAATTATATGAATATTTTTTGTTGGTTTGTTTAATAGCTCACAATCATCAGAAGCATTATATATGGATAATAAATCTGTGTTTTTAACAGATAAAAATCCTAAAAATGAAACTATTTTTAATAAAATATCAGATTTTAATTCTTTACTTCCAAAATACATACTAGCACCATACATAGCAAATATCTTTATATCTAATTCTTTTTCTTCATAAAACTCTTTAATGATTAGATTATTATGCTTTGCTGAAATAATCCAATCAATAAATTTAATATCATCCCCATAAGAGTATTCCTTTAAATCCGCGAAATCTAATCCACTGCCTTTAAATTTAGATATATTTCTTCCTGCTAATGCAGAAAAAACATTTTTCTTAGATTGTAAAAGTATTTTATTAAGAGCATAAGGGATGTCTGTTTTTTCTTTATTCATCAAAATCATCCATACTAAATTTTTCCATCTCTTTTATATTTGGTTTATTTTTTTTCCCTGAAGTGCTTCTTGTATCTATATTCATATCTAAATTTGAAAGATCTGATAAAGGCTTAGAACCTTTATTAACTTTATCTTTTTTCTCATAATCCAAACTTAAGCCCTCATCATCATGAGCGTCCATAGCAGAATCATCATCTAATATAATATTTGTTTGTTCTTGAATTTGTTTTTTTGTAGGAGCTCTTTTTTTTATCATTTGTTTAATAGGTTTTTTTATATCAGGTTGTGATGGATTTGAGTTTTGAGCATCAAGTAGCATTTTTTTACTCAAAGATTCTAATGATGATACTCTAAGGTTTATTTTTTTATTTTCATTTAATAAAAAATCATATTCTTCATCTTCTGCTGTTTCTAAGTCGTTAAACTTATTTGATAAAATATCTTCTAAAACACTTATTTTATGTTTTAAAGTAGCAGTATTTGCAGCAGACACTATCACATACATTATTAAAATAAGAAAAACAAACAAACTAACAACAATAATAAAAGGAGCTAAACTACCCATATATTCCCCTATGGCATCATCTATTACTTTTAATATATCTTCTTGATTATTGGCATATTTTTGATTTTTAATGTCTCGATTTATGGTTGGCACTTTATCCACTCTTTTCATCGGAGACATCTTTTTCTCCATAACCACATTTTTATTAAATGATTTACTTGTTGTTATTTTTTTAGGTTTTTGATTATATTCAGAATCAAAATCACCAATCAAATCATCTATACTAGAAAACAAAAAAGCAAAACTAAAAAGTATAAATATGGATATTCTCATATTAAAAATATCCTAAAATACCTCTAGCTTTAACATTATCGCCTATGTCCACTTTTAAAATACATGTATTTGGGACATATATATTTACAAGTCCAGAAATAGTATGCCCTAATATATCCCCATTATTAACAGTTTCAAATCTATATTTATATAAAGAATTAGGCATAAAATTACAAATAGCAGTCATTTTTATAGTATGCCCATCTTTATTAAAATCAAAATGTATTTTCTCATTTAATGTATTAGCATGTCTAGTAAAAAGAGAATAATTAAGACCATTGATTTTATTAACTTTCACATCATCAGAATTTATCGGAGCTAATATGCTCCCTAAATCACAAATACCATTTTCTATACTAATACAAATACTATCCTTTAGCTTTTCGATAGAAACAATTCTACCATCTACAGGAATATGTATCGCTTTTTCATTAAATAAATTATACCTCTTGCTTTGTCTATATAAATATAAAACACCTAAACTATATGCAAGAACGATAAAAGCTAAAAAACCAAAATTAAAAAAATATAAAACAACAGCAATAATTAAAGATACTATAAATTTCTTTTTCGCTAAATCGTATAACATCTAAGCACTTTCTTCTTTATTTTTTTCATATTTTTTAATTATTCTAACCACAGATTTACCATCAATAGCTTCTTTATCCATTAATTCACTAACCATATCCTCAACTATATCTCTATGAGTGTCTAAATATGTTATCACGGCATTATATCTTTCATCTAAAGTTTCTTTAATAAAATTATCTAATCTTTCACTAGTAGCTTCACTATAATCTTTACTACTTGCCCCACTACCTAAAAATCCATTATTATGCTTAGTTAAAACCATAAGTCCTGCTACATCGGTCATACCGTATATAGAAGCCATTGATTTTAATATATCAGTTGCTCTTTCTAAATCATTTCCAGCACCAGTAGATATTTCACCTAAAAATACCTCTTCCGCTGCTCTACCACCAAGAAGCACATCTACCTCAGCCATAAGCTCATGCTTTTGAGCTAGATATTTATTTTCTTCAGGAGTATTAAGAGTATATCCAAGAGCTGCTAATCCACGAGGAACTATAGATACTTTAGATACTTTTTTAGCTCCCTTGGTCGTTTCAGCGATGATAGCATGACCACTCTCATGATAAGCGACTATTTTTTTCTCTTTAGGAGATATTCTTCTGCTTTTCTTTTCTAATCCAGCTATCTGTCTCTCAATAGCTTCCATGAAAAACTTTTGTCTAATCTCAAGCTCATTTGCTCTACCAGCCAAAAGCCCTGCTTCATTGATTATATTAGCCAAATCAGCTCCAGCAAGTCCCGCTGTAAGTCTTGAGATATTACTCAAATCAACATCTTTTGCTAATTTATATCCCTTAATATGAACTTCTAATATCTCAATTCTTCCTCTATAATCAGGCTTATCAACTAAGACTTGTCTATCAAATCTACCTGGTCTTAATAATGCAGGGTCTAAAACCTCAGGACGATTAGTAGCTGCTAAAACTATCACAGGCTTAGTAGATGCCGAAAAGCCATCCATTTCAGCTAATAATTGATTTAATGTCTGCTCTCTCTCATCATTACCGCCCATATTGGCATTATTAGCTCTACTTTTTCCGATAGCATCAATCTCATCTATAAATATAATAGAAGGAGCTACTTTTTTAGCCTGCTCAAATAAATCCCTAACTCTAGCCGCACCAACACCAACAAACATCTCAATAAACCCACTCCCACTCACAGAGAAAAAAGGCACATGAGCTTCACCAGCCACAGCCTTAGCTAAAAGAGTCTTACCAGTTCCTGGAGGTCCTACAAGCAAAACTCCTTTAGGAATTTTCGCCCCTAGTTTTATGTATTTCGCAGAATCTTTTAAAAAGTCCGTAATTTCCTCGACCTCATTTTTAGCTTCTTTATTTCCAGCTACATCATTAAAATTAATATCAGGCTTTTCTTCACCAACTACTTTATTAGACTTACCAGCACCAAGCATACCTCCACCTAAATTCTTTTGAATTTTAGAAGATAAAAACATCCAAATAGCAAAAAATATAATAATAGGCACAACCCAACCAAATAAAATCTCACTTAAAACATTAGTCTCATCATAGCCCGTATATGGGACTTGTTTTGATTCTAAAAGCGGTATTAATCCATTATCAGGTTTTACTCTTTGAGAAATAAATATTTTCTTAATATCTCCAGAAGATGAATAAGCCTTAATCGTATTTTCACCAATAAATACTTTATCAATAACCCCAGAAGCCACTAGTTTTTTTAAATCATAATAAGTCACTTCTTGTTTTTTTGTTGATAATGAATTAAATTTATCTTTATCATTTAAATTCAAACCGCCATTCATAGAACTAAAAATAAGTATCATAGTTGTTGAGAAAATCACAAATGTTAATATTGGGTTCTCGCTAAAAAAGTTCTTTTTTTTATTTTTCAATAATATTCCTTAAAATTAATGTAATCCAGTCCCCATCTTCGGAAACTATTTGTTTAATGCATTCTAAAAAAGCATATTTCTTTAACACTCTATCTTTATGTTTATATAAAATCCCAGAAAGAAAAAGAAAAGAATTATCTTTTAAAACACTTCTAAAATCACTACTTAAAGCGATAATCACATCACTTACTAGATTGGCTAAAATAATATCGCATTTCTCATTATAATCACCAACACTACCTAAATATAAATTATCACTTTTAATATCGTTTTTAGAAAAGTTTTCTTTACTAACCTTTATAGCATTTTCATCTATATCGCAAGAGCTAACATCCCCACCAAGCTTGCTAGCCACAATGCTAAGTATCCCACTACCACAACCAACATCTAAAACTTTATCCCCACTAGAAATATATAAAGGCAAAGTCTCTATAATCGACTTAGTCGTAAAATGATGACCCGTGCCAAATGCTAAAGACGGATTAATTTCTATATTTTCATAATCATCATTATATTTATGAAAAGATGTCTTAATAAAAAAATCCCCAATAATAACAGGGTCTATGCTTTTCTCAAAGTCCAAAACCCAGTCTTTATTATTTTTCGTCTCTTGCTTAATCTCCAAAGATATATCTCTATAAGTAGAAGCTAGACTATCTTTAAAATACTGCAACGATATAACTAAATCATCTAAATTATCTTCAGAATATATCTTAATAAATGTATCATCTTCCCCAGTTTCCACAACCATATCAGAAGCATTAGACATATCATTTAATAAATCAGCAAATATATGAAGCTTATTGCTTGTAATAGTCGCCTCAAAATAAGACAATTTTATTTACCCCTCTAAAACAGATTCTAGTTTCTTTCTTAATACATCAGGAGTAAATGGCTTAACAATATAATTATTAACACCAGCTTTCATAGCACTAATAACTTCTTTTTTCCCACCTTCAGTGGTAATCATAACAATAGGAATTTTCTCAAACCTAGCATCAGCTCTAATTTTTTGAACAAGCCTCATCCCATTCATATTTGGCATATTCCAATCTGTTAAAATAACATCAACATCAGGATTAGAATTAATAGCTCTCCATCCTTCCACTCCATCCTCTCCTTGCACAACATCTGTATGCCCCATGCTTTTTAATGTATTTACAATAATTCTTCTCATGGTAGAACTATCATCAACTACTACAAATTTCAATATAGAATCCTTTGATTTAGAGTGGGAAAAATAAAATTTTATTATATCTAAAATAAATTAAAATCTTTATAAGAATTATACAAAAAACAAAGAATATTTAGATAAAATATAGTTTCATTTGTATCTTTTTGGGGCTGAACTTGGTTCTCGATTGAAGCAAAGAGGATTATGACTGCATGTCTGTCAGAGCACACAGTATAAAAGGCTCAAACGAATTTTAAATGCAAACAATGCAAATTTTACTCCAGCTTTCGCGAGAGTCGCGTAAGTTAACCCGCCTTTAGGAGGCTTTGAAGGATTGATTCTATCTATTTCCATTCAGAGTTAATCAACAGATAGATAGTTTATTAAATTGATTGAATAATAAGCAAAACTAAAATCTATATTTTTTAAGATGGTTGTATTAAAAAAATGAAACCTTCAACCAAAAGAAGCATGTAATTCAGTTATTTTTGTCTTGTTTTAAGACTGCGGTTCGATTCCGCACAGCTCCACCAAATGATAGTCTGATATAC
>JAJVLF010000081.1 GCA_029255845.1 Campylobacterota bacterium
ACTCAAATATATATAAAGATGATGAAGACTACGAAACATTTTTAAAAATAGTATGTAAAGCCTGTAAATTATATCAAGTTATTTTACATGATTATTGTTTGATGTCAAATCATTTTTACCTCGTTCCACCTTTCCCAAGGTGGAACGAGAGAGCTTGTTTATTGCTTATTTGAAGATATACATTATCATCTAGGATGATGGAAGAGAGAAAACAAGAAAAAAATGAAAGTAATAGTAGGGAATTTTGAAGATGTAGAAGATTTGAAAGTAAAAGGTTTTACTTGCATAGGAGGGGAATGTAAAAGCAAAGAACATCTAAATATAGTTGTAGGACTAAGCAATTGGACGCTTAGATATGACTTACTAGCTAAAGATTATGAAGCAACTACGACAGCTTTTAATCATCACTTAAGTGAGAAACATAATAATTTTATAAAACTAATGAATAACATAGGAATAGATAAAAATATAGCTATAATTGGAAGCAATACAGATTATAGTTTAAAGTTTATTATGGCAGATTATTTTATTAAAAATATAACAAAAGATATGAATATAGAAATAGAGGAAATAAGCTATTACAATTGTTCAAAAGATAATTTTGATAAAATATCGCATACAAATGATTATGGTAATCAGAATAAAGATATAGGAGAATGGCTTACGAGTAAAGAGGTTCAAAGTTTCTTAGAAGATGGTAAATGGATATTTGCTAAAACTATGCCAAAAAATCCACATTATTATATTTTAAGAAAGAACTATAAAGGTGATGATATAGAGAAATTTTATATCATTAGTTCATATATAAGAAAATGGGGCGAGCTAGAATATAAATTTGGGTCTTGCTGGAGAGTTTTGAAACTAGGGAACTATAAATATTGGTCGCACCCTATTGATAGAATGAATAGGGATGTTGATTTAATCAATAGAGCAGATATTTAGTTTAATAAAAAAATAAGGTCAGTTTCCACCTTAGTTATTATGCCTTATAAATTTAGCAAAATTATTATTATTTAAACTTATTTGATGCACTTTGGGATTATACGATGCACTCCATCTCTGTAAAGAATGAAACTAGTGAGGAATTAGTAAAACAACAAGGAATTAAAATGAAAGAATCATTATTGTCACATATAGCAAGTAATTTTATATCAGAGTATGAAAATGTAGCTAATAGTAGCATTTCTTATTTACTAAATAAATATACAACTTCTAGGGAAGTATTAAAAAATATTTTAGAACTTAATGATATATCATCATATTTTGCAACAGAGCTAGCAACAAAATTAAATGGAAGACCAGATATAACGGGATTAGATATCAATGGAGATAAACAAGTTATAATTGAGGGCAAGTTTTGGGCAAAATTAACAGATAATCAACCAGTAAATTACCTAAAAGAGTTATCAGAAAATGGGAAATTATTATTTTTAGTTCCACAAAAAAGAAAAATATCTTTAAAGGCAGAGATTAAAAAAAGACTTAGTGGAAATGATGAAAGAATATACATTTTTTCATGGAATGAATTTTTAGATTTAATTGAAGTTGAAAATAATAAAAATTACAATCAAGCATTAATATCAGATATAACACAACTTAAAGAATTGTGTTATAAAATGGATAATGAAGGTATGCCACCATTAAGCCAATCAGACCTTGACCCAATGAATGGAAAAATTACATATCAATTTATAGATTTAATTGATGAATGCAACAGTGTCATAAGAAAATGGGAAGAATCAGATTTTAAAGGAACACGATCGACATCCTTTAAAGGTGGGCATAGTTTTTATTTTAAAGCATTTGGATTTGGTTGTCAGCTATGCTTTTCAAGCTATCATTGGTTTACATATGAAAATCATACACCAATTTGGCTATACATTATGGATGAAGAGTGGAAATACCAAGAAAAAATAGACCATTATTTAAATAATTTTGATACCAAAAATTCATTTAATGATGGGTGCTCAATGTATGGCATTCAGCTAAAAACAGGAATGGATAAAGGTGAAATAATTATTAATATTGTTAGTAAAACAAGAGAAGTTTTAATAGAACTAAATAAAAAACAAACCATTAATTATGCATTAGATTAATATTCCAAATTTATAATAAAAATGAATTTGGATTAGTCTTACATATAGTGCAAGAAACCCTCCAAGCTCATAATATGAAGATTAGCTATAGCTATAAAATTTAGGAAAAAATATAATTTATTTCTTCCAGCTACCAAAATCTAATCTTATCCCATAATTTAAGCCACCAAAATCACTATCTTTATATTTATCATTTTCATCAAATTGTATAGATGTCCATCCTATAAACGGGACTACTCTAAACCATTTTATTACTTTTATTTGGACTCCAGTCTCTATTGATGTGGAGCTAAGCTCATATTTGTAATTATCATCCGAATTATGCTTATCTCCTATTCCCCCATATCCATAAATAACAGAAATAAATGGATTATAAAAAGAGCTTGATGTATGCATATACCCTAGCTCTACTCCTCCATAACTAAATCTATTTTTCTCGCCTACATTTTCTCTAGAAGAATACCCTCTACCACCTACATAAAAGGTATCATTGATTACCCATCCTCCTCCACCTGAGGTTAAATTTGTGGTTTTTCCATTTACTTTCATAGAGCTAAAACCAAATCCCCCAAATCCCCCACTTTTAAATTCTGCACTAGAAAATAAATACTCATCTGCATTCATTGTGATTGTCGCACTCATCGCTACTAATATAGTTAAAATTATCTTTTTCATTTTTTATCCTTTTTTTATTAATTCATCCACAAATAAGACATAAAAAACTTAATCTCATAAGCTTTTTGCTCCCCGATATACCCAAACTCTGTATTTTCTCTACCTTGAAAATGATTAGCTTGTAAGTCTATCTCTATGGTCTCAAATTGATGATTTATTTGAGTAGAAAATCTTCTTGAGCTATCATTTAAGTTTTTTAACCAACTAAAAGTAAGGCTTGTATCATCCCATTTATACCGTGAATACATAGAAATGTATTTTTGTGATGTTAAGTTTTTGTAATAGTTTATAAAATCATCTCTACTCTCAAACTCTGCATGTTTTTTGGCTCTATCAAACCTTCCCTCTATGTTTTTTGTTAGAGTTATGCCTTCTAGCCCTAATAATAGCTTCTCATTTACATTATATTCGCCCCCTGATACAGATGAAATTTCACCATCTGAAGTAAAATCATATCTTATCGTAGAATTAAAATTTATTTTATCGCTTATGGTTTTTGATATTGCTGCTGCTATAGCTGGGTGGCCTTGGTTATTATTAAAAATAAATATTGATTTAGATTCTTTATCTTCTGATGTCGACATTTCCAAAAGATATTTCTGATTTTCTGATTTATCTTTATCGCTTATATCATCGACATAAGCATGTATAGCCACATACTGGCTAGTCTCTTCATTTGTTATATCATTTATAACAAAGCTTACACCATCTAATGGCTTATTATCCAAAACCCTATCATTTATATCTTCCATATTACCCGAAAAAGAGAGGAAATTAAGCACATTATAAGTGTTTGTGAAATTAAAAGTTTTTATACTTCGCCCTATTCTTATATTAAATAAATAATGTAGAAAATATTGGTCATAATATACCTCTCTTACTATGCCATCACTCGTCTCTTTCTCGTCTTTATCATAATCCAATGAGCCTATAGCCTCAATAAAAGCAAAGCCATTATCATTAACATCAAGTGTTTTTTCTACTGATAGCTTAAATAAAGAACTTTTATTCTCTTTTTCATCTTGATTATACAAGCCAAACATATAAATCTTATCTATTGGCATTGCATATATGCTACTATATATCAATACTATTAATATTATTTTCTTCATTTTACATACTTTTTGCTAAGCTGATAGAGATTTTTTATATTCCTCTTTTTAAATAATTTTGATGGTAATTCTTTAGGGTTATAATTATTGATAGTAATGATAGACTCCCCTTTTCTTGATACAAATCTATATTTATCTATGTATTTTGAATTTACCTGTTTTTCATAAAAAATAGTCTTTAGCATTTTACCAGAAAACGAAAATAAATCCGCCTTAAAGAGTTTGTCTTTTTTAAGATAAACCTTTATAGTAGCATAAGTGCTTTTATCATCTAATGCCTTTAAAAATAAAATATCCCCATCTTGCTTTGATATTTCATAATAATGCCCAAACCTAAGCTCCAATATATCCCCAATAGAGCTATCCCCCACCAATCTCTGTATAGGAGAAACCCTAACAGCTCTTTTGCTTCTCCCTGTCTTAATATATAAATTATTCTGCTCTTTTACCAGCAAGCTCCCTCTTTCACTCTTATGAGCAAATACAACCAAAGAATTTTTAGAATTTTTCCTTAAAACATTATAAATCTTCTTAACCACCTTACCTCTTTTATTAGTAAAAACAATCCTAGTCTGAACAAACCCTTCCTCTATCTGAACCCTCTGTCTATCCAAATCTTCCAATGTGATAGCAAATATGCCAATAGAAAAAGCAATTACCAACAATAAATTTTTCATTTTTTTCCTTGCAGTTTGAGAATAAAGTTATATTATAACATCCATTCACTTTGTAATGCAAAGTATATCGTTTTTTAGTTTAACTTAAGCTTAAATATATTAAGGGAACCTCTATTTATTCTGAATTAATAGAGGTTCCCTTAATAGCCAAGTAAATTTTTCATAAATTTTATCTTCAATTTTTAAAGTTATTATTTGCAATATGAAACCTTTTTAATTATTTATTTTATGATTTTAAAAAATTATCTTTGATTTATGCTAATAATTATTACAAAAGCCTATCTTCCCCAAGGAACTATGTCCGATTACCCCTCCAAGAAACCAAAACCCCACTAAAAACAATAAACCCAACCCCAACATAAGACAACAAATCAGGCACTTTATACCCAACTACCAAGCTTATAATAGTAGCAAAAACTATATCGCTATAGCTTATAGCTCCTATAATCCCTGCTTTGTTTAATTGATATGCTTTTGTCATAAACATTTGTGCTATTAAAGCTGATAATCCTAAGATAAATATGAAGATATAGCTTTTTGGGGTTGGGGCTATGAAAGGGGATATTATAAAATCAAATGTGTTTGTTTGGATGAAAGGGGCTAGGGACATAAATATTATTGGGAAAATTACACCTATTAGGGTGAATGATAAGACTATTGATCGGCTTTCGTAGTATTTACTTAATTCTCTTATGGAGGTGTATGCTAAGCCTGCTCCTAAGCCTGATAGTATGCCTAGATAGTCTAGTTTAGATAGGTTTTCTCCTGTGAATTTTGTGATGAATAAAATTCCTATGAAACCTATAAAGACACCTAGCCAAGCTTTTTTATTCATTATTTCTTTTAGAAATATAAAGGCAAATATGCTTGTGAAGATTGGGGCTGTTCTTGAGAAAGTCATAGCTTCCGTGATAGAAAGATGGACTATACAATAAATAAACATTAATAATGCCATAAAACCTATAAATCCTCTAAAAAGCAAGAGCATAAAACGACCGCCTTTTTGCTTTAGGGGGTATTTATATATGGAAAATAAAATAACAATAACTGAGAATATATTTCTAAAAAATACAATTTCTACTGAATTCATCTCATCTTCTAGCTCTTTAACCATAGAACCCATAATAGCGAATGAAAATGAGGCTATTAGCATAAATGCTATGGATTTATTAAAATCGCTAAGGTTGTTTATAATAAATGACCCATATCGTTTTTCTTGACATCGAGATAGTTTTTGTTAAAATCATTTATTTCTGTTACTAAGGAGGTTCTTGATACCTCCGTGATAGATGGTATGTCTTCTATTGCTTTTATTTTTTTTGGGTTGTTTGTCATTAGATTTATTTTTGTGATTTTTAAATCATTTAAAATAAATTCTACTATGCCATACTCTCTTATGTCCGCATCAAAGCCTATATGCTTATTTGCTTCTATCGTGTCCATTCCTTTATCTTGGAAATGATAGGCATTTATTTTGTTTAATAGCCCTATGCCTCTTCCCTCTTGTCTTAGGTATAGTATCGCACCTTTGTTTTTTTGTATATCCCTCATAGCTTGATGGAGCTGGTCTTGGCAGTCGCATTTTATGCTTGAAAGCACATCTCCTGTGAGGCATTCAGAATGAATCCTTATTAATGGCTTCTCGCCTAAAGAGTCTGTATAAATAACAGTATGTTCTTTTTCGCCCTCTTTATATACTTTTATTTTAAAATGCCCCATCTTTGTGGGTAGATTTGCTTCTTTTGATACTTCTATCACGATATATCTTTTAATTGATTTTCTATATTGCTCATTTTTTCTTTGGCTTCTTTAAGTAGAGTATTATTTTTTTCTACTACCTCTTCTGTCGCATTTTTCACAAAGTTTTCATTATTTAATAAATTACTTAATTTATCTATTTCTTTGTCGGTTTTTTCTTTTTGTTTATTTAGTTTATTTAATAATGGAGTTAAATCAATATCTTTAGTTTGCAGATAAGAAACCACATTTTCCCCTATATCCACAATAGCATTTTCTAATTTCTCATTCACAAAAGTGATATTTAATACTTTCGCCATCTTAGGTGCGAATTGCATTACAAGCTTTTCATCTACTTTATCTTTAAATTGCAAAAATACATTATCTATTTTTTGGCTTTCCATATTTGCTAATATCTTTAATCTTCTAATAGACTTAATAGCCTCCATTATGGTGCTAAAAGTATTTTCTATCTCTTCATCTTGCCTCTCATTATCTGGATAAGCCATCACAGATATAGAGTCCCCATCTTCTAAGCTAGTCCCACTCAAACGATGAAAATTATACTCAGAGATAAAAGGCATAAATGGAGAAATAAGCTTCAATGTCTCTTTCATAATCGCCCCAAGCTCCACAATAGAAGCCTTATCAGATTTACTAAGCTCAATGCCAATATCACAAAATTCATTCCAAACAAATCTATACAAAATATTAGCAGATTCATTAAATCTATAATCATCAAGTGCAACTCTAATCTCTTTAGTAGCAAGGTTCAACCTACTTTGCATATATCTTCCTAGTGGAGTTTTAATTTCCACATCGCTAAATTTATCGTGATTTAAAAGCAGAAAATTACAAGCATTATGGACTTTATTAGTAAAGTTTCGATAAACCCCCAAGCTCTTCACGCTAAGCTTAATATCACGACCTTGCACACATAAATAAGCAAGAGTAAATCGAATAATATCTGCAGAGTATTCCTCAACGACATCTAATGGATCAATAACATTCCCCCTAGATTTGCTCATCTTATTCCCATGCTCATCTCGCACTAATGCATGAAGATATACATCTTTAAAAGGAAGCTCATCAAGCTCTTCATCGCTCATCATTATCATCCTAGCCACCCAGAAAAATAATATATCAAAACCTGTAACTAAAAGAGAATTAGGGAAAAAGTTCTTCAAATCATCATCTTGATATTTATCCCTCATCTTACCACCATTTTCCCACCCAAGAGTAGAAAATGCCCACAACCCAGAACTAAACCAAGTATCCAAAACATCCTCATCTTGTCTTATATTAGACGATGAGCATTTTTCACAGCATTTAGGATTATCTTTTATGGAAGCAAAAACATAATCACAATCATCACAATAAAAAACAGGGATTTTATGCCCCCACCATAATTGCCTAGAAATACACCAATCTCGCAAATCATTCATCCAAGAATTATAAGAATTTATCCAATTCTTAGGGAAAAATTTAAGCTCCCCATTATTAACTTTCGCGATAGACTTCGTAGCAATATCTTTTTTAATAAACCATTGCTTAGAAATATAAGGCTCGATAACTTCATCACATCTATAACAATGCCCTACTGAATTATTATAATCCTCTATTTTTTCGATAAAACCCTCTTCTTGAAGCTTATCAATAATAACTTTCCTAGATTTTAACCTATCAAGCCCCTTAAATTCTTTAGCAGACTCATTTAAAAACCCCTTATCATCAAAAATAGTAACAAATTCTAAATTATGCCTTTTACCAACCTCATAATCATTCACATCATGAGCAGGAGTTACCTTAACCACCCCACTACCAAACTCCATATCCACATGAGTATCAGCAATAATTTTGATATTTTTCCCAATAAGAGGAAGAGTGATATTTTTCCCAATAAAGCCCTTATACCTCTCATCATCAGGATGAACCATAACAGCCGTATCCCCAAAATAAGTCTCAGGTCTAGTAGTAGCGATACTCAAAAACTCATCCGAATTTTCAAGAAAATACTTCATATAATAAAGCTTAGAATTTTTACTCTTATGCTCCACCTCTATATCGCTTAATGCACCACATTTAACACACCAATTAACCATATAATTACCATGATAAATAAGCCCCTTATTATACAAAGAAACAAATGAAGTTTTAACAGACTCTTTTAACCCATCATCCATAGTAAACCGACTACGAGACCAAGCAGGAGAAACCCCAAGAGACTCCATTTGATTAAAAATCTTCCCGCCACTTTTTTCTTTCCATTCCCAAACTCTCTCAATAAACTTCTCTTTACCCATAGCCTCTTTAGTGCTACCCTCTGCTCGTATTTGCTTATCCACAATATTTTGAGTAGCAATACCCGCATGATCAAGCCCTGGTTGCCACAAAGTCTTAAACCCATCCATTCTTTTATATCTAACAATAATATCCTGAATAGTATAAGTAAGAGCATGACCGATATGAAGCACCCCAGTTACATTAGGAGGAGGTATCATAATAGAAAAATATTTATCCTTTTTCTGAATGCTCTTATTCCCATCTACTTCAAAATACCCCCTATCTTTCCATATCTTATAATATTCTTTTTCTATTTTTTGTGAATTGTATTTTTCCATTAGCTACTTTCCTTATTATCGAGGAATAATATCAAATTATACTTATGAATTTATCAATTATTATTTTAAATGTTTTTCAAAATATCACAAACTAAAAGAGAGAGCATACTAGACAAATGAAATAGATTTACTTTATAAAAACCCCTATATAGCTCTTCGTAAAAAGCACGGGAGCTTCTAAAAACTCAAATTCTACTATTAGAATTAAAAAATGGGGACTATAAGACTTTATTGATATAATGCTTGTATTTTACTTTAAAGGTCTATTTATGAAAAAAACATTCTTAGCTATAATGTTCCTGCTTATAGTGTTTTTTATGAACTCATGCTCATCAAGATCACAATCTAACATATCTAAAACAAATATAAAAGAATCTTTATATGAAGCTATAAATGATAAAGATTTTAATCAAATAGTAAATGATGTAATTTCATTAGAAATTTATAATATAAAACAACCACAAAAGAAAACTTACAATACAAGCTTATCACAATATGGGGATTTACGAACCCAAAGCCCTACAATAAATGGTAATTTTAGACTTAAATTATAAATAATATGAGATATATCTTATATATAATACTATTTAACATTTTTTTATTTGGAAACTATGCCCCTAAATGGTATCATAATCTACCAAGTAAGAAAATTTTTTACATAGGATATGGTAGTGGAAATAGCGAAATAGAAGCTAAAGCAAATGCTAGAAGTGATATAAGCTCTAGTATTTCAGTATCTGTTGATAGCATCTTTTCAAAACAAGCAAAACAAGAACAAGCAAATCTAAGCAAAACAAAACTATCCCTTGATGAATTTGCCTATGCAGATAGCGAGATAATCCAAGATGAAAAATATAAAAACTTTGATTCATTGATAGAGTATTTAGATGATAAAACTTTTTCTAGTATCAAAGTATCTACAAAGCCAAAAATAAGTAATTAAAATG
>JAJVLF010000082.1 GCA_029255845.1 Campylobacterota bacterium
GAAACCATTGTCTACAGACAGATGTAGACGTCATAGCAACAAAAAAACAATTGCAAAATGTATGCATTTCTCTCCATCAATTAAAATTGAACCTTATATCAATACATGTATGTGCTTACCATAGCAATAAACCTTCCAATGAATCTGAAGTATATAAGGTGATCAGGGTTAATACTAGAGGCTGGATTAATCTGTAGACAATAATTGTTGTGGCTAGCATACTCAAATAAACAATACATTGGATTTAATACATCATGCGACAGATGAAAGAACCATTCTCTGAAAAATATATTACAAATTATATCAAAACTGAATGAAATTTAAATTTCACAAAAAATGAGATATAAGAATTAAAGCTAGTTTGAGATTAATGACAGATCTAAATGACACTTGAAATGAAAACCAGGATACAGTGTTCAACGTTTTCAATGAGAATAGTCAAATCAGGGCTTACTAGTACTTGTTACTGATCAATCAGTTAACTAATTTACTTTCAAGATTTGAACACATTTTCTAAGGCTTTATTTCCACGACCAATGAGGAGATTGTCTAAAATGTATGGGGAAAAAAATCATTTTTTTGTAACAGCCGCCATTACTTGGATAGAGACAGGGTCGGCCCAAGGTTGTAATACGGACAGTTGACAAAGGATTATGAACGATGGCTAAATCTAACCTAAGCTAAAATGTTTGTTAGTTGAAATAGTTTTTTTCTATTTATAGCTGAAATTTTTGTTAGGATAGCATATTTCCCAACAGGAACATTATGTCATAAAAAATGCCTTGATATCTTTAACATGTTGAATCACACATTTTGCACTCATTTATTTTAACAGTACATGATCATATCCATTTCTTGTAAACATATTTACCTGGCTACACCACCATAATCAAGACCTTCTTCACCTTTAAATATTATATACAATCTTCTTCTAAGATCAAATGGCTGCAAACGCATAATCTGAAAATAACAGCAAAAATATGTAAATATATAAACTTGTTTAAACTGCTTTTATTCACACAAGTTACCTACCATACCTGTGATATATAATGTGAAACAAACTGTTACAATTTAAGTCATTCTCTTGATTCTCTAATAATTAATTCAAATAACAATCGACCCACGTTGTGTCGAGGTCAAATGTCAAGTGTGGTAGATCGTGGGTTCAATTCCAGATCATGTCAAACCAAAGATTCTAAAATTGATATTTGTTGCTCCTACGCTAAGCCTGCAACATTAAGGAGAAAGAGTAAATATTGGTTGGCTCGGAATCATGATAATGTGTGCGAGTAGGGTGACATGTCTATCTACGGACTGTTGTTTCAGTCAGCTAGAACTATAAAATACAACAATAAGCGTGTTGGTCTAGTACAAAGTGAACCTTTCATCATCTCATTGAAAATTAACTTCTCGCCATGATATAGCTGAAAAATTGCAGAGTTGCCGTTAAACAACAATCACTCACTCATTCACTCAAAGTCATTTCACTTCAAAATACACTGTAACTGAGTATTTGAGTTATAAGGGGTATATAATACAAACGAATATTACAGACCGACCATATTTCATTCAAATTATTAAAGGAAACAACTGATCCATATACTAGTAAATTTCTCGCTTTTTGTAAACTACAAACAATGATGATTCTAAAGAATGTTTACTCAACATCTTGTATGTGTACTATTTATAAAGTCAATGTATCATGACTTGATGTTTACGTACCTGAGCAAAGGAATCCTCAAAGAGATTTTCCCTGGAGACAGTAATTTTGACATGTCCTGGTAATGCATTGGATTGACACAGGTATCTGAACTGTCCCAACTTCCATCGGAAACTTCTTTCATATTGGATAGGAACACCATATGCACCTTTAGGACTGAAAGAAAATTTAATAATCCATATAAAGTCTAAACTTACAACACACAATAAAAAATATTATAGATATATATGTATTGGAATCATCTAGGTCCTCAAAACAAAGTAAATGTGATGAGAAGAAAAACAGTTTATTTTACAGATTCAGACTTCAACCTAACAGGAGATCATACTATAGGTGGAGATTTGATTATTGAAAATAGTACTATTAGACTAGGTAAAGCTGCTCCTGCTAGTTTAAGAGTAGGTGGTAAAATAATAACTATAGGCTCAACTGTTACATTAGACTTGAATAGATCTTCAAGAGTTACAACGGGCTTCTTTAACAACAGAGATAAAAATGCAACTGCTAATGCTCAGCTTTATCCAACAGGAGAAACAATAACCTTTAATGCTGATGTTAATCTATCTAATATAGACATAACTGGAATAAAAATAAAATATGCATCACTAGACTTAAACGGCTCTGCATTAGACAAAACCGTATCAGGAACCCCAGTAGGACTATTCAACCTAAACGGAGCTGATTTCCCATCTCTAAAATCTGATCTACAATCTGATTCTCATTGGGTATTAGACTTTCCGTTGCAAGGTGGTCTTATAGAAGATATGAAAAATACCTATGGAAGAGAAATAAATAGTGTATTAACTATGGATTATTCTTCTGCTAATGAAGGTAGTGGTGAAGCTTATTGGAGAAATACAGATTTAACTAAAAATATAGATACTTTATATGGTAATGCATTTAATACTGATAATGATAAAGACTTTAATAATGACTATCAGGGAATATTTAGAATACAACCAAATAAAGCATATTGGGTGAATTTAGGTAAAGCAGAAACTATAACAAAACAAACTATTAAAGATATAATAAATGTGGCTACTTCAGGAGTAACACATCAAGCTAAAGTTCATTTATCAAATACATTTAGTGATAAGCTTATAGCAACTACTCAAAACCATATTAATAATCAACTAAATGTTAAGTTTAGTTCATTAGTTAATGGTAATAGTGCTTATTATAATGTAGTAGCTATTGTTGCAGGTAAAAGATATTATCTAAAAAGAAAAGGTAATATATTTTCTTTAGGCATTAATGATAATGAAATGGCAATCAAAGCAGGAACATATAATAATAAAAAGACTCCTATCTTTTTAGAGGTATATGATGGAGAAGGTTCAAAAGTAGTTGAAAAAGATGCTACAAAGAATCAATTTAATGTGGTTTTTTATAAACCAACAACACCTATGATTACATGGAATGATAAAGGATATCTTCAAGCTACAACTACAGATGATAAGACAGCAATAGAATTATATGCAAGCCCTGTAAGTGATATAGAAGCAGAAAGAGATAAGAAAAGATTAAAATCAACTGATTTATCTGAAAGCAATATTACACAACTAGAATGGAACTTTGATGCTAATGTGTCTTTAAAAGGAGGATTAACTCCTATAAGAATAATAGCAAAAAGCACTGAGTATGGTTTTTATTCAGATATGAAATCTATTCTTTATGCACCAATTAATAAAGGTCATGTTTTAACAGCTAATTTAGCTAATCCAAAAGCTATTGTTCCTTTTTCATATTTACAAGGTCAATACTTAACTAGAAGAGTGCCTAATAAGAAATATGATCATGGTAATGGGGTTACTAAAAACTATCCAGAGTTTGATGGAACTAAAGAAAAATATAATGGAGTAAATGGTGGTGTTCAATTAAATATCATTAAATCATCTGTTGATATTACAGGAATTACTAGTGCAAATAAGAATATTAAAATAGCTTATTATCCAGATGGAGAAACAGAAGGAGCTAAGTCATTAACAGGAACAGGTTTTGGTGGATCAAGAGTTATGTATCTAAGAGTAAATACAGGAGCTACTAATACAAATGTTATAGCTTCTATAACTTATTTACCAGGATATGAAAATAAGATATTTTATATATCTTTTAATGGTAAATTGTATCAAGGAAGATTTGCTTCAACAGATGCTCATAGTAATGATGGTAATGCATATAACTTAGAAGGTGGAGACATAAAACCAAGTTCATTTATTAATAGTCCATCTCAAGCTACAATAGGTGGAACTTCTGGTTTAGCTATACAATCAGGAACAGGAGCTGGTGGTGTTGGGGCTCAAATTATGAAGTCTTCTGTTGAGAAAAATGATCCTGAACCTGAACCTGAAGATGGTGGGGGCAATAATAATGGTAATACTGCTGGTGGGGATGGGGGGCAGCTTCCTTAACTGAATGCAAAGGACAGAGTGCAGAATGTGGAGAAAAGGTTGGGGTTTTTCTGTGGTTTGTAATCCGTATTCTGTAATCTGTTCTCAAAGTCAATTTATTTTAAAATCAAATTAAACTCAAATTAATATTAGGCGATATAAGTAATGTGCATCGAAAATTAAAGCTAATATATTGTATAATTATATTAATTTTAAAAGTGCAACACTTTCAAGAAGGAATAATGATGGGTTTTAAAATAAACACAGAAATCAAACCTCTTAACGAAAGAGAAATAGAGCTTATTAGTCAAAGTGAGTTGGAAAACTCTCTTAATAGGTTAAATGAAGCTTTACAAGCTAAAAATGTTTCTCGTGGTTTTGAGGAAGTTGGTGAAGTTAGTGCAAACTCTGAGATTACTGAAGAAATTATCGCAAAAATGAACTATGCTTCCTCTTTGTTGTAATTGACAGGATATATACTAGATATAAGAAAATCAAGAGAGGAAGACTTAATAGTAAAGGTGCTTACCTCTAACTCTCTTAAGGTCTTGTATCGGTTCTATGGGGCTAGGCATTCTGCTATTTTAATGGGTCATAAAATTGACTTTGAAGAAGAAGAAAATGGCTCTTTTTTACCTCGTATGCGAGATGTAATGCATATAAATTTCCTTTGGATTTATAATAAAGAAAAACTCTTTGCTTGGCAAAAGTTTATTAAACTTCTATATCATCACCTAAAAGATGTTAGCAATATCCCTTCATTTTATTTTGAGCTGCTAGAATCAATAAACAGTAACATCAGTCATCAATGCTATAAAAGAGCCATTATAGAGCACTTTATGTCTATGAGGAAGTTTGAAGGCTTAATGGGTGATGAATGCATATGTGCAAGCTGTCATAAACCAATAGAAAATATACTAACAATAAATAAAGAATTAACCCCTTATCATAATGAATGTAGTGCTGGATTTGTATCTTTTAAGGCTATTGAAGTTAAAAGCTTGTTTGAGGTTGGAAACTCATTTTCCATTAGTGATGATAATATAAATAAAATTTATAATTTTATATTTTAGAGACCAATGCAAATTAGAAGTGCCTAAGATAGGGTGATAGAAGATATTAGAAAGCAATTTTTTTGTTCAAATCATAGCAAAAGCTATGTTTTTAACAAAAAAATTGCTTTATGATGTCTTGTAGCTCCCTAGATTAGGTGGTTCTAATTTGCATTGGTCTCTTTTAGGGAACATCTATTAATTCAAAATAAATAGAGGTTCCCTTTAAAATTTTATATTTTGTAATCCGTTTTCTGTAATTTGTAACCTAAAAACTATTTCTGATAAAAAAAGCTAGAATCTCTATCTCCAAATTTTAAGTTTTTATATGCTTTATCTACTTTTTTTGTCTCTAATATAGCATCATTTGCTTGAGTAAATCTAATCTCAGTAGCTATTGTTTTTACTGTTAGTCCTTTATTGCTCATAGCATCAAGGTTGTTTGATGTTCTAGCTATATTTCTTATAATACTTAAAGATGATCTTCTTCCAACGGCTATCATTAGTGGAGTCCATCCATCTTCCGTGTTTGTAGAAGTGTCTGCCTTGTTCTCTAGTAAGTAGTTAATTACAGATTTTTGTGTATTTTTGTGTATTGACAACATTAATGGGGTCCATCCATCAGGGGTAGAATAATTTATACTAGCGCCACTCTCTACAAGGAGTTTAATTACATGAATGGGGCTGTTTCTATATATTGCCAATAAAAGAGGAGTAATTCCACTTTTTGTTATTATATTTACATTAGCACCTTTTTCTATTAACTCTTTTATTATATTAAAATGGCTGTGATATATGGCTAAAGTCAAAGCAGAAGCCCCTGTCTTAGACACAGCATTTACATCAAATCCGCTAGCTATTAAAAATTTTGCTATTCTTATATTAGAATGCTTTATAGAAAACATTAAGGCAGTTTCACCTTTATCATTAATATCATTGATGTTCGCTCCACTTTTAATAGCAGTTTTTAATATCCCTATATCTCCAAAGTCTAATGCCTCAAAAATTACACTTTTAGAATACAAGTTGCTGATAAAAAATAAAAGAATAAAAAATAAGTATTTTTTAATGCTAACTCCTTGATATTTAACTATTTATGGTTTTCTATACTATTTTATGCTGTATAAAATATACTATATGCTAAAATATCGTAATAATAAGATATTTATCAAGGAACCAACTATGAAAGTCAAAATGTCTCACTCTTCTTATATGGCAAGAAAAATTGCCAAAGACTTGAGCGAGAATAAATATGTGAAAATTCTTAGTGGTATAGAGCATATGAGTGGCATAGCACAAACACTAATAGAAGCAGACATACAAAAAGAAATCGATTTAGAAAATAAAATAAATGAAATGATGGATGAGCAAGAAGAAAATGATGAATTTGAGTATGTAGAAGTCGATTATAGAGAAGTTTTTTGGATGGTTAAAAGAAGACTAGCAAAAGAGACGGGTTTTGAGCTTAATTATGATGATAGATATAGCGATTTAGCTCATCGAATAGTAGATGATTTATGGAAGCAAGAAGCTATAGAATATGATGTATCTGAGGGCATTGTGAAAAACACAGTATATGATGCATTATTTAAATACCTAAATGAATTTGATAATGTAGAAAAAGAAATAACAGAACAAATGAATAGCTATAAACAAAAGCTAATCCCAGGAACAGAAGATTATCAAGTGGTGTATGAAAAACTATATGCCGCTGCTCTACAAAAACACGGCTTAGCATAGTGAAGGTTTCTCTATTATTTGAAAATGGCAAATACTTCCAAGCAGATAGTTTTGGAGCAAACACCACGATAATAGGAGAAGCTGTTTTCAACACCTCCATCACAGGCTATCAAGAAATAATAACTGACCCAAGCTATGCGGGACAATTTGTCATTTTTACTGCTACAGAAATAGGAAATGTAGGAGTTAATAAGCAAGATATGGAGGGAAGTGAAATATTTTCTTGTGGGGCGATAGTGCAAAATTATAATTCTTTTGTATCAAATTTTAGAAGTGAAGGCACTTTAGAAGATTTATTAAAAAAGAATGGTAAAATAGGCATTCATAATATAGACACAAGAGCCATAGTCAAAATGCTTAGAGCTGATGGGAACATGATGTGTATTGCATCAAGTGAAATTCATGATAAAAGTGAATTAGAAAAAAAATTAAAATCTGAAAAACACATAGACGACATCAATCATGTAGAAACAGTAAGCACCAAAAAAGAATACACTCACTCACAAGGTGTATGGATAGAGAAAGACTTTAAATATAATAATGATATTAATAATAATAAAAACATAGCCATATTAGATTTTGGTATTAAAAAAAATATCTTAAACGAGCTTTATTCGGCAGGTTTCAATATAAAAGTATATCCATTTGACACAAAAGCAGATGTTTTAATAAAACTCTATGAAGAAAATAAAATAAGTGGCATTTTTCTATCAAATGGACCTGGAAACCCCCTAAACCTAAAAGAAGAAATATCTCAAATAAAACTATTGGTAGAAAAAAACATCCCAATATGTGGAATATGTCTAGGACATCAGCTACTAAGTATAGCCAATGGATATGATGTATATAGATTAAAGTTCGGTCATCATGGTGGAAATCACCCTGTTAAAAACGAAAACGGCAAAGTAGAAATCACAGCCCAAAACCACAACTACAATGTGCCAGAAGAAATAGGAGAAATATGCGACATAATAGCGACCAATCTATTTGACAACACAATAGAAGGGGTTAAATATAAAAACCACCCTTTCATTTCTGTCCAGCATCACCCTGAGTCATCCCCAGGACCTATGGATTCTAAAAATGTATTTAAACAATTTTACGATTTGATGGATAATGCATAATAGCTTAATAGAAAAATTAGAAAACAACGAAAGACTAAACCTAGAAGACGGCACCAATCTATATGATTTAGACATATACACCATTGGAAAATATGCTGATAAAATAAGAAGAAAACTAAATGGAAACAAAGTCTTCTACAACCTAAATCGCCACATAAACCCAACAAACATTTGCAAAGATGTCTGTAAATTCTGTGCATACAGCGCAAGCAGAAAAAACCCAAACCCATACACAATGAGCCACGAAGACATTTTAGAAGTAGTAGATAAAGAAGATAAAAAAGGAATTAGCGAAGTCCATATAGTTTCAGCTCACAACGACAAAGTATCCCTAGATTGGTATATGGGCATTTTCAGAAAAATAAAAGACAAATACCCTCACATCCACATAAAAGCACTCTCCGCCGCCGAGGTAGATTTCCTAGCCCACCACAACGGCTACTCATACAGCGAAATGCTAGACATAATGATAGAAAACGGAGTAGATTCCATGCCAGGAGGAGGAGCAGAAATATTTGACGAAAAAGTGAGAAATCACATCTGCAAAGGAAAAGTAAGCAGTGAAAATTGGCTAGAAATACACAAATTATGGCATCAAAAAAACAAAAAATCCACAGCCACAATGCTTTTTGGTCATGTAGAAGAAAGAACCCATAGAATTGACCACATGATAAGACTAAGAGAAATCCAAGACAAAACAAACGGATTCACAGCATTCATCCCCCTAGTTTACCAAAGATATAACAACTATCTAAAAGTAAAAACCTATTTCACAGGAGTAGAAGCTCTAAAAACAATAGCCATAAGCCGATTAATGCTAGACAACTTCCCCCACATAAAAGCCTACTGGGTAACATCCACAATAAACCTAGCCATCCTAGCCCAAGAATTCGGAGCAGATGATTTAGACGGAACAATAAGCAAAGAAACCATACAATCATCAGCAGGAGCAAAATCAGCTAATGGTATGTCACTAGAAGAAATTAATAATCATATAATTGGTGCGGGTTTTGAACCTACTCAGAGGGATAGTTTGTATTCTTAGGGGATGAAGTGATTGAGATATTAATTTCTACCTGAAAGACAAAAACGAGTAAGGTGAAATCAATAAACAATAAAAAAGGACAAAAATGAATAACACGCTTACATCAATTGGTAAAATAATAACTATAAAATTTTTATTAATATTTTTATCAATATATACATTTTTAGATATGTACTTTACTATTATATTGAAAAAAAAGTTTTTAGAAGAATATCTAGAAATATCCAACTTTGAATCAATTTTAATACTAACATTGGCATATTTAATTGTTATAAATATATTAATTCCCATGGTAGGTCTTATCTTTAGTGTTGTATTTTGGGTTATGTCATTTATTCGCCTTAAGTTTGACAATAACAATGTAATAATTTCAATATTTAGTTCACTCTACAACACAGAATTAAGAGAATTATATCGTATAAGAGATGATGCCATAGAAGAGAATAATTCAGCAAAAATAAAAATGTTTGAAATAGGGCTAGAGGAATATAAAGAAAGGCACTCAATATATCTATTTTCTTTTACTAACTTGGTATTATTTGTTGTATGTTTTATTTATTATTCAGACAAGGATAGTATTATTTTATTAGGTATATACAATGTACTATTTCAAACTGATGGTAGTAAAGGCTCGGAATTTTTGAATGCCTTTTTTGTATATATTCCTTTATTAATATTGTTATTTTATTCATTTAAATATATAACAAGCTTTAATATACACAAATTAAGCCACTGGTTT
>JAJVLF010000083.1 GCA_029255845.1 Campylobacterota bacterium
ATATCTGAAAAATCATTCTCTTTATATTTGTTTGCTAGTGAGATAAATTTATTTTCTACACTTTCTAGGGATTGTTTTTTAATAAGTAAAAACTTATTTTTTTCTAAAAAGCTTTCTCCTAGGACTTTTACAATATTATCTAAATCTGTATTCATAAAAGATGCAAAGTCTATCTCTTTCAATAATAATAATAATTGCTTATTATCTATAAGCTTATCACTTTGTAAAATATCAGATAATTTAGACTCTATATTGTGTAAATAAAATCCCGTATCATCCATGAATAATTGTAAGAATGAGCCTTTAAAAGTATGGACTACTCTATATAATTCATTTATATTATATAGAATTGTCCTTCCTTCACTTGCATAAGTATCTATATTTTTTGTAAAATACTCAAAGTCATTTTTAAGATCAAAAAATACATCATTATCTTTAATGATTGCTACTGTCATTTTCAATATATTTTGTTCATTCTTTATTTTATTTTCTAATGCTTTTTTATCAGATATATCTGTAAATATTAATATAAAACTATCATCTATAATTTTATACTTAACATTTAAGATTTTTTCTTTAATGCTTATTTCTTCAGGAAGCAAAGTTAAAGTAGTTTCTTGAGCATCTTGATTGTTTATCCCTAATGCAATATTAGCAATTTTCTTAAACTTATCTGCTTTTATCTTATCTTCAAAAATTATTCTAGTTATATCCTTATTTACAATCTCTTCACCTAGTATTATCTCACATTTTTTTGAATACTCTTCATTTATCAAGAAATCTTTATCTAAAGTAAGGAACCCTTGCCCCACATTATCTAAAAGATGTTTTATTTTTTTTGTTTTTTCTCTTATTGCTTTTGTCTTTTCTTTTACTTTATCTTCTAATGTATTAGCAAATTCTTGAATTTCTTTTGTTTTTATTTTAACCAATAAATTCAATCTATGATTCCAATATAGCATTATTATCCCAAGAATAACAATACCACCTAATATCTCATAAAGTAAAGCATAATCAATAGGAACATCGTCTATATTGACCGATACCCATTTTTTTAAAATCTTATCAATATTGCTTTCATCTAAATTATTAACAATTTTTGTTAATTCTTTATGTAATTCTATTTTATCTTTTCTAATTGCTATAGTTCCCTTAAGGCTATGTTCTTTTCTATCAAATATATATGCTATTTTTAAATCAAGAATACCTTCTTTTTGAAGCTTGTGTCCCACAATAGGAAGAATATCTGAAAAGCTATATATTTCTCCACTTCTTAATTTAAAAAAAGCATCATCTATATTTTCTACTTCTACTATATTTATATTTGGATACTGTTTTTTAAACCAAGCAATAGCAGAATATCCTTTAGTTATACCTAGCGGTAGTTTTAGCATTTCTTCTAAACTTTTTTTATTTTCACCTGATCTAATAACTAAAGTCTGATGATATGTTATATATGGGGGAGTAAAATTAAGCCATTGTTTTCTCTCCTCAGTTTGGGAAGCCAAAGGCAAAACATCACATTTTTTTTGCTTTATATAGTCCTTAGATTGACTCCAAGAAGTAGTAGGAGTTAAAATAAATTTAAAATTTGTTTTAGTTTCGATAAATCTTAGGACATCAGCAACAATACCAATATGTTTCCCATTTTCATCAATTTTTTCCATAGGCATCCAATTTGGATCTACACATATTTTTACATGAAAAGAATTATTAGCATTTATATTCACAATAAATAATAATACTAATATGGTCTGCTTTAGCAATACCAAACTCCTTTTATATTATATGCAATCGTCATTAAAATAGATGAATTATGCTTACTTGATATCAATAAAGGCTCCCTTTAATATATCTACGATCTTCCATTAGGATATACTTTTTTTATAGCATCTGATAATGAGATGTCAGTAACAGGCTTTAAAAGATACCCAGAAGCACCAGCTTTTAAAGAATCTACCACCATATCTTCTTGACCATGTGAGGTAATCATAATTATTTTTACACTAGAATCTTTGTTTAAAATCTCTTTAGTAGTGCTTACCCCATCTATTCCTGGCATTGTTATATCCATAGTTACTAAATCTATTTTAAATTTTGAATGTGCAGATATGGCTTCTTCATTATTTTTTGCTGAAGCTACTACTTTATGACCTAAAGAGCCTACTATTCTGATAAGTTGTCTTCTCATAATTAATGAATCATCTACTATTAAAACATTTAACATTATTTATTTTCCTTATTTATTATATTTGCATAAATGGTATTAAGCAATTTATATTTTGCTTGTTTTATATTTAGGAAAGTTATTTCCTATTTCATCTGATAATGCTCTTAGGGTTATTGGTTTTAGTATATACCCTTTAGCACCTTTTTGAAGGGATTCTAAGATAGTAGTTTCTAACCCAACTGATGTTATCATTATAATTGGTATATCTTTATTGATCTTATGTATTATCTCTAATGCCTCTAGTCCATCCATTTTTTTCATCACTATATCCATAGTTATTAAATCTGGCTTAATTGTTTTCATTAATTCAACAGCCTCAACTCCGTTAGTTGCAACAGCCATTACATTATGACCTAAGCTATGAAAATGTTCTTTAAGAACTTTTATTACCACTAAAGAATCATCTACTATTAAAACATTTAACATTTATTATCCTTCTTCTTGATTAATTGGTAAATTAAATATAAAAGTTGTGCCAATATTTATTTTGCTTTGTATTTCTATAGTCCCATTTAAGCTATCTACTACTTGCTTAACAGCCCCCATCCCTATTCCTCTACCTGAAAGCTCACTTATTTCATCTTTAGTGCTTAAATCATCCTCGAAAATATACTGATATATGTCTCCATCATCTAAAGATGAAACATCTACTTCTTTTGATATTTTCATCTTAATTTTTTCTATATCTATTCCTGCACCATCATCAGATATCACAATTTGTAGTCCATCATCACTAGAATTAAAGCTACAAGAAATACTTCCTATTTCATCTTTATCTAATTCTAGTCTTTTTTCTGGAGTTTCTATACCATGATCCACACTATTTCTAAATACATGGACTAATGATTTCACAAAAGGGACAAGCTTGTCTGTTATTATAACATTTTCATCTCCTACTATCTCAAAATCATAAATTTCTTTTTCAAGGTCTTGAGATACTCTTTTTGCAAGTCCTATATAAGACTTTAATTGAGATTTCAACTTTCTTTGTGTATGCTTTTTTATATCATTAAGTATATTATTTGATAATTCATTATTTATATTACAAGATTCTAATAGTGAGACATATCTATCTTCAATGCTTTTGAGGCTATCTGCATCAATAATTAGGACATTATCTCCGCATGCAAATTCTTCTCCTAGAAGTTTAGATATGGTGTTATATTCATCATTTATTATATTATCAAAATCTATATCATTTATAAAACTAAGAATTTGATCATTTGTTATATTTTTACCATCTTTTATAAAGTTAGAAATTTGTGATTCTATATCATGTAATTCACTAGCAATATCATTCATAAAAAATTGCGAAAATACCCCTTTAAATGTATGAATTTCTCTATAAAGATTACTCATATTTTTCATAGATGTTCTTGATGTGCTAATATAATGGCTTCTATGTTCTATAAAATATGCAAAATCTCTTTTTATATCATGAAAAGAAGCACTATTTTCTATAATTGTCATCATCATTTTTGCTGTATTTTGCTCTATTTCTAGCTTTTCTCTAAGAATATTTTGCTGTGTTACATTTGTAATAATTAGCATAGTTTTATTGCCTTCAACTATTTTATATTCTAATTGCAAATCTTTATCTCGTATCGTAATCTCACTAGGAAGAAGTGATAGCATTGATTTTTGTATAATTTTATTATCTACCTTTAATGCTCCTAATACAAATGACTTAAAGCTAGAAGTATCTTTAGCATCTAAGGAAAGTAAATTTGATATATCTTTATCGCCTATATTGCTTCCAAGAAGTTGGACACATTTTTTTGAATATGTGTTATCAACTAAAAAGTCTTCATCAAATGTCAAAAACCCTTGTCCAGAATTATCTAATAAGGTTTTTTCTTTTTTACTTTTCGTCTCTAAAACTGCATTTAATATACTTAATGTCTTATGAAGATTTACACTTGTTGCAATATTTTTATTTACAGAATGTGCCATATCTTCAAATTCATCTTTTGAAGATATTTGTATCTTTGATGGATTCTTTTTTTTATCATGTAAGACTAAAAAGAAATCATCAAGACCTGCTTTTAACTTTTGCAATGGGGTATTTACTAATGCTTTTAATATAATAGTCATTGTAATTAAAATAGCAAATAATCCTATAAAATAAAGAAAAAATTTATTCATCATAAATGTATCTATTTTTTCATCTATTTTTTCATCAAATTTATCTATTTTTTTTATCGCATCATTTTTAAGCATGGATACTTTTTCTTCAAATATAGAATTATCATAATACAAAATAGCCTGACCTATTATTTTGCCATCATGTTTATTATGTGCTAATATAGTTTGCTCTATTGACATATTTTTTTCTGAGTGTATTCGATGAGTATCATGAGAGCCTCTATCAATAATATTTGCCTTAAACTCTTCTATTTTATGAAGCTTTTTCATTTCTTTTAATTCATTAGGTATTTTTTGGACGAAAATAATTTTTTTATCTTTTTTGACAGCTGTTAAAAACGGCTCATCCATATCATTATCTATAATTTGTATAAGCACAACATTGTTTGCTTGCATATCTAAATATAGCATTTCTCTTAATCCTTTAATGTCAAGATTTTTTATATGTTCAGATGAATGTCTTCCTATAATTTCAATATTTGTCTTATTTTTTTTTCTATCTTCAGATAATTTATATTTTTCGTTTTGATTAATAGCCTCTATGGCACTGTTTCTACTGTAAGTTCTAATTTCATTTAAAATATTTTGATCATTTTGCCAAAAGATATAACTAAATATCGTAACAATAGCAACAATAATGACACTTAATGCAATTAAAACTTTAACTATAAGCCTATTTTTAAACATTATACTTTTTTAATATTTTATCAAAAGAACCATCTTTTTTTATATCATCTAATGCTTTTTGCCATTGATTTATTATTTTATCATCTGTTTGTTTATTAAAAGCAAAATATACTTTTTCTTTTTTAAAGGTATAAACTACTTCATATTTATTTATATCAAAGCCATTATTTTTTGCTTCATAAAAAGCAGGCAATATACTATAAGAAAACAAATCTATTTTTCCTAATTCTAACTTTTTAAAAGAAAAGATAGGAGCTTTTACTCCTTTTGAGTAATTCATATTTTTTCTACTTACATTATTTTCATATAGCTTAGTTGCTCCTATATCTTTTAAAACAACTCCAATTTTGTATTTATTTATATCAGATATTTTTTTTATTTTTATATTATTTTTTTTAAGAGCGATAAGCCCTATAGATGATGAAAACATCGGGCCAACCCATTTAAATAAACCTTCTCTTGATGAACTTTTTGATGTCGAAAGAAGCACACTATTTTTCTTTAATTGTGTTAAAGCATAAGCTCTCGACCAAGTTGATATTAGAGCATCTTTTATGCTTTGGTTTGAATTCATTTTTTTAAGCATAGCATCTAATATATCTACAGATAACCCTGTCAATTTTCCATCTATTTCCATATTAAATGGAGGAAAATGTTTATCTGTAAATATCTTTATATCAGAATTGCTATTTCCAAATATGCTAGTAAGAAATAAAATAAATATTGTAATTGTTAGTTTCATTTTTACCCTCTTTGTATTGTATTTAAGACTTTTGACACATAGTGCTTATTGTATTATTATTTTTTAAAAAACAAACTTAAAAAGCCTCTAAATTAATAAAATAGCAAAAAATAATTATACCAACCCCTCCCATTGCCATTAAGTTAAGCGATAAATCGCCCATCTTAATGACGATTTTTCCAACTATTAAGAATAGAATAACTTCACATCCTCAAAGATAAAATTATAAAAAATCTATCTTCATTTTATGACCAGTAGCTTTAGCATAAGCTATAAGTGTAGCTATATTTGGAGATGATTTATAAGTAAAGCTTTCTAATCTTGATATATTACTTCTTTTTGTATCCATTTCTTCTGCTAATTCTTCTTGTGTTAGATTAGCTTTTTTTCTCATTTTAATAAGTTTTAACTTTAAATCATATTCAGGTGTTATTTCTTGATATATTTTTTTAACAGATGGTTTTGATAATGCTTCTTTTTTAAAATCTTCTAATGTTATTTTTGCCACAACAACTCCTTCTTTCTTTTTTTTGCTAATTTTAAATCTTTTTTTGATATTGCATTTGTTTTTTTAATAAATGTATGCAATATGACAATTTCTTTAGGGAACCTCTAAAAATACAAATAATTTAGATAGTGTCAGATTTTTGCTTTATGGTGATTTTAAAATATTACGGTGTAGCCGTAGCTACATCTAATATTTTTAAATTATCATAAAGTGAAAATATGATATTATCTATTTATTTTGTATTTTTAGAGGTTCCCTTTATTAACGACTACACAAAAAATGGATCTAGCAATCCCTTCTTTGTTTTTAGCTCTAAATTCAAATAATCCATCACCTAAAGGTTTAGAGTGGGGACTACCTAGGTTTGCTCCTACTTCTTTAGCCATCTCAAATATTTTTAATAAATTAGCCAATATTCCATCAGGTAAAGATAAAGTTTCATTTTTCACTTTTTCATTAAAAAAAGTAATTTCCCATTTTTTACTCATATCGTAATGTTATCTTAAATGATACATAATGTCAAGATTAATATTGTAATTTTAGCAATCCTAACAAAAAAACAAGCCAATCAAAACATTAAATTACCTGTCTTAATGATGATTACAGAGAGCCTGTAAACTAATAAAATGGCAAGAAAAATTACAACAAAGAAATAGTAAAAATAAATCTAGTTCCAATATTTAATTCGCTATTAACTTCAACACTTCCATATAGTAAATCTAATTCATTTTTAACAGCCTTTAATCCGACTCCTTTTTCTAAAATTTCATCTTCTTCATTATTAGTAGAAAAATCATCTTTGAAAATCAATAAATATGCTTTCTCATCAGACATATCCTTATCTCCTGCTTTTTCTTTAATTCTATCTATGTCTATACCAGAACCATCATCAGCGATGATAATTTTTAAATGATTATGTGTTTTAGAAAAAGAACAAGATATAGAACCTTTTTCATTTTTGTCTAAATTACTTCTAATGCTTTCATTTTCTATACCATGAATAATAGCATTTTTAAAGACATGCCCTAAAGAATTCATAAAATCTTTGAATTTTTCTGGCAAAAAGATATTTTCATCGCCTATAATTTCAAATTCATAAATAGGTTTATTTACTTCATAAGATATTTGTAATGACAACCCAGTATATGGGTCTAGGTAGGCTTTAACACTTTTTTTAGATAATGTCCGAACACTTTTTATCATATCTGAGAAATCATAGTCTGTATGTTTGCTAACTAGTGAGTTTAATTTGTCTTCCACAATCTCTAAGGATTGCTTTTTAACAAATAAAAATTTATCTTTATCTAAAAAGCTTTTTCCTAAAACTTTTATAATATTATATAAATCTATATCCATAAAGGTTGCAAATTCTATCTCTTGTAAAAGTTTTAATAATTGACTATTATCTATAAGCTTATCACTTCGTAAAATATCGGATAATTTAGACTCTACCTCATTTAGTCGTAGTCCCGTAGAATTCATAAATAGCTGTAAAAATGAGGTTTTAAAGGTATGTATTACTCTATATATTTCATTTATATTGAATAAGGCTGTTTTATTTTCATCTATATAAGTATTTATATTTTTTGTAAAATATTCAAAATCATTTTTAACATCAAAAAATGCATCATTATCCTTAATGACTAATACTGTCATTTTTAATATATTTTGTCTATCTTCTATTTGATTTTCTAATGCTTTTTTATCAGATATATCTGTTATTATTAGCATAAAGCTATCTTCTATAATTTTACATTTAATATCTAATATTTTTTCTTTAATTGTTATTTCTTTAGGAAGCAAAGTTAATGCAGAGTTTTGAGCATTTTTATTTGTTGATTCTAATGCTACAGTTAAAATTTTCTTAAACTTATCTGCTTCTATTATATCTTGAAAAATTATTTTTGTTATATCCTTGTTTGCTATATCTTTACCTAGTATTATTTCGCATTCTTTTGAATACTCGTGATTAATTAAAAAATCTTTATTAAAAGTAAGGCATCCTTGTCCTATATTATCTAAAAGATGTTTTATTTCTTTTGTTTTTATTTTAACTAATAAATTTAATTTATAATTCCAATACAAGATTATTGCCCAAATAAGAAAGATAACAACTAAAACTTGGGAAACCAAAACATAATCCATAGCAACATCTTCTATATTAATTTTGACCCATTTTTCTAAAATCTCATCAAGTTTCTTTTTATCTAAACCATTAATGACTTTTGTTAATTCTCTATGTAGTTGGACTTTATCTTTTCTAATCGCCATACCCCCATCAAAGCTATAATCTTTTTTATCAAATATATAAGTTATTTTTAAATCAAGGATACCTTCTTCTTGAAGCTTGTATCCTACAATAGGAAGAGTATCTGAATAACTATATATTTCTCCACTTCTTAGCTTAACAAAAGCATCATCCATATTTTCTACTTCTACTATATTTATATTTGGATACTTATCTCTAAACCAAGCAATAGCACCGTATCCCTTAGTTAAACCTATTGGTAACTTAATAATTTCTTCTAAGGTTTTTTTACTTTCACTTGATTTAACAACCAAAGCTTCAGGATACTCTAGATATGAGGGAGTAAAATTAAGCCATTGCTTTCTATCTTTAGTGGTGGAAGCCAAAGGCAAAACATCGCATTTTTTTTGTTTCATAAACAAGAGAGATTCATCCCAAGAAGTAGTAGGAACTAAAATAAATTTCAAATGTGTTGTAGTTTCTATAAGCTTTAGCACATCAGCAACAATACCAATATGCTGTTTGTTTTCATCAATCTCTTCTATAGGCATCCAATTTGGATCTACACATACTTTTATATAATTGAGATAACTAGCATTTATATTGATAGCAAATACCAATAATAATATCATTTGTTTCATAAATAAAAATTCCTTCTAATTGTTTTCTAGGGAATGGGGAACGGATTACAGAAAAAACTTTTAAACACTTTAATGTTTTACCCTGTCTTTGCTCTCCGTAATCCGTAATCCCTAACTAATCATCCAAAAACTCTTCATCGTCTTTAGTTTTATTTGAAAATATCTTGTCAAGTAATTGTAATACTTTATCTGTGGTAATAGGTTTTAGTATGTATCCAAGAGCTCCAGCCTTAATGGAATCTACTACCATATCTTCTTGACCACGAGAAGTTATCATAATTATTTTAGAGCCTGAATCATATTCCATAATTGATTGAGTGGCATATATACCATCCAAACCTTGAATAGTTATATCCATAGTTATCAAGTCTTATGCTCTTCGCATATAGCTAAATGCTTCTTGGGTATTTTGAGCCTCCCAATGCGAGACCGCTTAAAATTTTGTGTATCCAACCCCAACATCTAAAATTCCCAACATTATACACACCAAACCTTAAATATCACAAACATCAATTCTATCTTC
>JAJVLF010000084.1 GCA_029255845.1 Campylobacterota bacterium
AGTGGCAGCAGCTACCGCCGTAGGTATTGCTGTGCCTAGTGATGCGAAAGCAAAGGCTCAAAAGGCTGAGAGTGAGTGGCGGTGGGATAAGGCTGCTTGTAGGTTTTGTGGGACTGGTTGTGGGATTATGCTTGCTACTAAGGATGATAGAATTGTTGCTGTTAAAGGCGACCCTGCTGCTCCTGTAAATAGAGGTCTTAACTGTATTAAGGGTTATTTTAATGCTAAGATTATGTATGGTGCAGATAGATTAAAAACTCCTCTTTTAAGAGTGGATGAAAGTGGTAAATTTAGCAAAAATGGTAAATTTAAACCTGTATCTTGGGAAAGAGCTTTTGATGAGATGGAAGTCCATATTAAAAAAGCTATTAAAGAAAATGGTCCTGAAAGTGTTGGGGTATTTTCATCAGGTCAGCATACTATTATGGAGGGTTATGCAGCTCAAAAAATGATGAAAGCTGGATTTAGATCTAATGCTATTGATCCTAATGCTAGACATTGTATGGCTTCTGCGGTTGTTGGCTTTTATCAAACATTTGGTATTGATGAGCCTAGTGGATGCTATGATGATATAGAGCTTACAGATACAGTTGTTTCTTGGGGTTCTAATATGGCAGAAATGCATCCTATTTTATGGTCTCGTGTAACAGATAGAAAGCTTTTAAATCCTGAGAGAGTTAAGGTAATAAATTTAAGCACATATAAGCATAGAACTTCTGATATAGCTGATATAGAGATTATTTTTGCTCCAAATACAGACTTGGCTATATGGAATTATATTGCTCGTGAAATTATTACTCGTGATGATAAAGAAAAGATAATAGATTGGGATTTCGTTAAAAGACATATGGTTTTTGCTACAGGACCTACAAATATCGGCTATGGTATGAGAAGAAAAAATGATCCTTCTATGAAGATGAATAAATATTCAAAAAAAGAAAGAGAAACTATTGATAAAGAAATGGAAACCATAGTTTCTAAAGCTGAAGGAGAATCATTAAAACCTTATGGATATAAAGAGGGTGATAAAATGAAGCATACTAAAGGAACTCTTAAGCATTGGGAAATTACTTTTGATGATTATGTAGAATCATTAGAGCCTTATACTTTAGAATACACAGCTAATCTTGCTAAGGGTGATAAAGATGAAGATATTGAAGTATTTAAAAAGAAGCTTCAAGATTTAGCTAATTATTACATAGAAGAAAATAGAAAAGTTGTATCATTTTGGACTATGGGGATGAATCAGCATACTAGAGGAACTTGGGTAAATACTCTTGCTTATAATGTGCATTTCTTATTAAATAAACAAGCAAAACCAGGAAGTGGAGCATTTTCACTTACAGGTCAGCCAAGTGCTTGTGGGACAGCTAGAGAAGTTGGGACATTTACTCATAGATTGCCAGCAGATATGATGGTAAAAAGTAAAAAGCATAGAAAAATTACTGCAAAAGGATGGAGTGTTCCTGAGAAGACTTTAAATCCTATCGGTAATCAACATTTTACACAGATACATAGAGATATAGAAGATGAATTTATGAAATTTGCTTGGATAAATTGCTGTAATCCTTATCAAAATACAGCTAGTGCATCTCATTGGATTGATGCTGCTAGAAAGCTTGATAATTTTATTGTTTGCTCTGACGGATACCCTGGTATTTCGGCGAAAGTTTCTGATTTAGTTCTTCCATCTGCTATGATATATGAGAAATGGGGAGCTTATGGAAATGCAGAAAGAAGAACTCAACATTGGAGACAGCAAGTCTTACCAGTAGGTGATGCTATGAGTGATACTTGGCAATGGGCTGAGCTTTCTAAGAGATTTACTGTAGGGGATTTATGGGGTGAGCATACTCTGAAAAATGGTAAAAAACTTCCAGATGTAATTAAAGATGCTAAGAAAATGGGATATACAAAAGATACTACAATGTATGAAATTCTTTTTGCAAATAAAAAAGCAAAATCATATAAAGTAGATACAAATTCTTTCCCTCAAAAAGGCTATGATGATACAGACTCAAGAGGTGATAATAGAAGAGTAAAAGGCTCTGATGGCAAAGAATGGAAAGGTTACGGCTTTATGATGCAAGAATATCTTTTTGAAGAATATGCGAATTTTGGTAGAGGACATGGACATGATTTAGCACCATTTGATACTTATCATAAAGTTAGAGGATTAAAATGGCCTGTTGTTAATGGTAAAGAGACTCATTGGAGATTTAATGTAGATTATGACCCTTATGCAGCTAAAGCAGCTAAAAAAACTGGTGCGAATGATTTTGCATTTTATGGGACTTTAGCTAAGAAATTGGCTCAAGGCGATTTAAAAGGTGTTAAAAATAAAAATAAAAAATCATTAGCTAATAAAGCGAAAATATATGCAAGACCATATATGGATGCTCCAGAAATGCCAGATAAAAATTATGATATGTGGTTAAGCACTGGTAGAGTGCTAGAGCATTGGCATTCTGGGACTATGACTATGAGAGTGCCTGAGCTTTTTAGAGCTGTGCCTGAAGCACTTTGTTATATGAACCCTAATGATGCTAAAGATAAGAAGTTTAAAAATGGTCAGCTTATTTGGATAGACTCAAGAAGAGGTAAAGTAAAAGCAAGAGTTGAGACTAGAGGAAGAAATAGACCTCCTAAAGGATTGGTTTTTGTGCCTTGGTTTGATGAAAAGGTATTTATTAATAAGGTATGTCTTGATGCTACTTGCCCTATGTCTAAACAGACAGACTTTAAAAAATGTGCTGTAAAGCTTTATAAAGCATAAAATAAAGTAGAAAGATGTCTAGCAGGAGAGATTTTATAGCAACTAGTTTTCAAAGTGTAGGTTTGGCTACGGTTGGAAGCTTATTGTGGGCTGGATATGGGGATTTAACTAAAAAATCTCCTCTAGTTTTAAGACCTCCTGGTGCATTGAATGAGAAAGATTTTTTAAGTGCTTGTATTAAATGTGATTTATGCTCTATTGCTTGTAAAAACAGAGATACTAATATTGATTTGAAAACAGGATTATCTAAAGAGCCTACTATAAAAGTAGCAAAAGCTGGAGGAAATACTTTAATAGGAACTCCGTATTTTACCCCAAGAGATATTCCTTGCTATATGTGTGAAGACATTCCTTGTGCCAAAGCTTGTCCATCTGGTGCTTTGGATATGAAAACTCTTTTAGATAAAAATAATAAAGCTAATATAAATAATTCTAGTATGGGATTAGCAGTAATCCACAAAGAATCTTGTATTGCTTTTTGGGGTATTCAATGTGATGCTTGTTATAGAGTGTGTCCTTTAATGGATGATGCTTTAACTCTTGAATACAAACGAAATAAAAGAACAGGAAAGCATTCTTATTTGCTTCCTGTGGTTAATAGTAATTCTTGCACGGGTTGTGGTCTTTGTGAGCAGGCTTGTATATCAGAAAAATCTGCTATTGTTGTTTTGCCAGATAAAATAAGCAAAGGAAGAGCAGGAGATCATTATGTAAAAGGATGGGATGAGAAAGATCAACAAAGAGTAAAAAACTCAAAAGGATTGACGACAAAAACAAAACATACAAAAGAAAATATAACCAATTATCTTAATGAGAGTTCATTTTGATAAAAAATATAAAATTCTTATTAGCTAGAAGAGTTGTTCAAATATCTTTAATGCTTTTGTATTTTTTAGGAAATGCTTATGGGTTTAGTGCTTTAAAGGGAACCTTTGGGGCTTCTCTTCTTTTTGGAGTTATCCCTTTATCTGACCCATATACTATTATACAGGTCTTATTTAGTGGATTTATTTTAGGGGCTGATGTTTTATTAGGTGGGGTTATTATTGTGATATTTTATGGGGTATTTGCTGGTCGTGGCTTTTGCTCGTGGGTTTGTCCTGTAAATATGATTACAGATTTAGCAAACTATACTAGAAGAAAGCTTTCTCTTGATGGAAAAGAAGTTAAGTATAAATTTCTAAAAAGAAGCAGTAGATATTGGATAATGTCTATGAGTTTTGTAGTGTCAGCTATCTTAGGTATGGCTGCTTTTGAGTTTTTTAGCCCTATCACTATTATGCAAAGAGGAATTATTTTTGGTTTTGGAATGGGCTTTTTTGTATTAGTAGGTATTTTTTTATTTGATTTATTTGGAGTAAAAAATGGATGGTGTGGGCATTTATGTCCCTTAGGAGCATTTTATTCTATAGCTGGAAGCAAAAGCTTAATTGCAATTAAGCATAATGTGGAAAATTGCACTAAATGTATGGAATGCAAAGTTGTATGCCCTGAGAGTGATGTTTTATCTATTATTAGTAAAAATAGTGGGTATATCACAGATATGGAATGCACGAATTGCGGAAGATGTGTAGATGTATGCAATGATGAAGCATTGCATTTTGGTATCAGGGGACTTCTAAAAACCCAGAATAAATAGCTAAATCATATTTAGGTTATTTGGATTTTTAGAAGTCCCCATTAGTAATTTTATAAAAAAAAGGAAAATAATGAAAAAAATATTATTTAGTATATTAATAATGTTTACTTATGTAAATGCTATTGAGCTTGGAGTTTGCAAAGGTTGTCATGGTAGGTTTTTTGAGAAAAAGGCATTAGGAAATTCTATAAAAGTAAATCATATGACTAGAGATCAAATTATGAAAGCCCTTAAAGGTTATCACGATGGAACTTATGGTCGTTCTCAAGCTAGAGTAATGGTAAATGTGATGATTAGCTATACTGATAGCGAAATAAGAAAGATGGCTGATAAAATTACTAAAACTTATCATATAGATGTTGTTAGAAAGCAAGGAAAGCATAAAAATATCAATAATAAAGCTTCAAATAAAAATAGAATAGCAAAAGAAAGCTTAGGAAATAAAAAAGAATTATCTGAAACTAAAATAGGTCTTAGACATAATAGTCTTTATGAGGAAGCACAAAATGAGGGTGGAGTTAAGACAGATTACAGCAGAAATGCACCAGGAAGCTCTACAAGATTTGAGAGAGCTTATAGAGATGCTCCTCCTATGATTCCTCATTCAGTAGAGGGTCTTTTACCTATTTTAGCTAATAATAATCAATGTATTGGGTGCCATACACCAAGCACTGCTAGAGGAGTAGGAGCTACACCAATTCCTGATACTCATTTTACAAATTATAGACCTCATACCATTATGAAGAGAAATAAAGTCTATAAAGAGGGAAAAATTTTAGGTAAAGAGCTTGCTAATACATCAGATATTAAAATAGCAAAAATAGAGCAATACAAAAAGCATATAACAATGGGTCGATTTAATTGCACACAATGCCATGCTCCACAATCTAAAACAGATACTCTTGTAGGAAATACATTTATGCCTGATTTTAAAGATGATGAATTTAAGAAAAATTCTTTTCTAATTGATAGAATGAATGAGGGTGTTAAATAATTGCTATCTCGTAGGGGATTTTTTAAAGGGCATCAAAAAATAGATGTCAAAATAAGACCCCCTTATGGCAATGAAAATGATTTTCAATCTAAATGTGTTAAATGTGAGAGTAAAGAATGTGTAGATATTTGTGAAACTAAGATTATTTCTTTAGATGAAAGTCAAATACCATATTTAGATTTTAAAGATTTTGGTTGCACTTTTTGTGAAGATTGTGCGAATGCTTGTCCTAATGATGTTTTATTATTAGATAATGAACATAAAATAAAAGCGATATTTAAAATATCAAAAGAAAAATGCTTGGCATATAATCAAGTAATATGCTCATCTTGTAAAGAGCCTTGCATTGATGATGCTATTAGTTTTAATGGTATGTTTTCTCCTATGATAGACTTAAATAAATGCACAAGCTGTGGATATTGTGTAGGCAAATGCCCTAATGATGCGATAGATATAGAGGAATATATTGAATAAAATTATATTTTTATTTCTTTTTATTGTTTCTTCATTTAGTAATAATATACTTATCCCATCACTTAAAATAAATCTAAAAGGAATACCTCAAGATTTAGTCTTAAGTGAAGATAATATTATTGTAGCAAATGATGAGGGAGTAGTAGAAAATTATAATTATAAGACAAAAATAATAAAACAAATTATCTCTTTAGAAAAGATAAAAGACTTCACGGGAGATGAAGCTTATCCTAGTATATATTCTTTAGATTACTTAGATGGTGCTTATTTAGTAATAAGTGATAGTGGAGTTAATGGTTTTAGTAATATGTGGATATATGAAAATAGTAAAATAAGAAATATAATAAATTCTTTAGATAAAAAAGTAATAATCAAAGCAAAATTTATAAATAAAAATGAAATATTATTAGGTTTTTTAGGAAATGAGGTATCAAAACTTAATATAAAAACTAAAAAATACGACTATTTAACAAAACTTCGCAATTCAAGATTATCAGATTTTGCATTAAGCAGTAACAAAAAAAGAGCTGTTTTTTCATCAGAAAGCGGTATATTTGATATAGTAAATATCCAAAATGGAAAGATAATAAAAACACCAAAACCAATACATGTAGATAATGTATTTAGGGTATCTTATAAAAAAGGAATTATATCAGGAGCTGGACAAGATAGAAGAGCATCTATATATAATTATGAAAAAGACATTAGCTATTATTTTAAAGCTCCTTTTTTAGTATATAACACAAGCTTAAGCCCTAGTGGCAAACTAGTAGCCTTTAGCATGGATGAAAATAATAATATAAGTATTTTTAACACAAAAACAAAAGAAAAAATAGCTATCTTAAAAGGAGCTAGCAGAATAATAAAGCTAGAGTTTAAAGATGAAAAAACGATTGTAGCAATCAGTAGTAAAAATATAATAATATGGGAATTAAAATGAATATATCAAGTATAGTAATAAAAGTAAAACAAGAAAATTATGATGAATTAGTCAAAGAATTACAAAAAAATGATGTATGTGATTATCATTTTGGAGACAAAGAACAAGGCAAAATAATAGTAACAATAGATGGCGAAGAAGTAGATGATGAAATTAAAAAAACAAGCTTCCTACAAAATATGAAATATGTAATATCTGCAGAAATGATGCAAACATATCAAGAGGATTTAGATGGAGCAATTAAAGAGCTAAACGAAGCAGACCCAATTCCAGACATTCTTAAAAACGATGACATTAAAGTAGGTGATATTAAATATAATGGAGACTTAAGGAAGAAAGATTTTTATGGCGGGGTTTAGAGGTTTCTTTTTTCTCAAAAAATTTCTCAATTCTATATTGTCCTATTTTTTGGATATCTTTAAGATTGTAGATCCAGTTTTAGTTAGGAAAATGAAATTGCCCCTATTCTAAATATTTCTACTGGATGATATAAAAAATGAAATTCCTAAAAATAATAAACTTAAAGAAAATAAAAGAGTAGTATATAAAATTAATACATCACAAGGGACATTAGCACCTAAAATTGTGCCATAGATTTAGTAGCTAAAGTATAAAAATGTTATCACATATATATCTTATTAAACATCTTATCAACATAAATCTTTTTATCATCTTTTTGGAAGAATACATTTTTATCTTCTAGCTCTGATTTTTCTAATGTATCTTGAACCCATTTTATTGCACCGTATTGTGTTACTGATATTATAAATGAGTTTAGTATTACATTTTCATCAGCTAGCTTGTTTTCTATCTCTTTTATTTTTATTGATAAGTTTATTTTAGGGTCATCTTTAGTATTTAGATTTAATAAGCCTTTTGGGTCTATAAAACTAATATATTGCTTTTTATCTTTTTTTATCCACATAATAAAGTCGGGATAAAAATTACCTTCAGTGAAAAAAGCAAGACCAGTTTTACTTTGGTTTCTAAGTAAAAATATTTCTGTATCTTCATATTTACCACTATTTTTTTTCAAATAATTATCTAAATCTTCAACAAATTCTTTTTCTCCATCATTTAGCTCTATTGGCTTTATCGCTAAAGCTGTTTCACCTTTATCTTTAAATACAAGTGGATTATAAAGATGATTATTGATTTCAAAGGCTCTAAAATTTTTCCTAGATAATCTATGAAGCTCTACATCATCTATAGCACCACTCTCAAGCATAGCTTTGAGTTCTTCTAGTCTCTCTATAAGCTCCGTTTCTTTATCTTCTACTGTAATGGTATAGTTATTTATTAAGTTTGCTTTGTCTTTTGTTTCATCCAATTCTCTGTATTCTAGGTACTTACTCTCCCATTCACTCTTTTTATATTCATAAAATGACTTCATATATTTTTTAAGAAGTGTAATTATAATAGTTTCAAAGTATGAGATATTTTTGAAGCTACCTACTTTCATATCATCACTTGGGATATAAAGCTTATACCAATCATTGCTATCGATGAAGACTTTTATATCGGGCTTAGAGATATTTAGATTACTCCAATTTTTTTCATTTTTAAACTGTTGAAGTGCGAAAAATAAATTATCAATACTTACAAAACTCAAGTGTTCTTGTTGAAGTATCTCACTATTTAGCTCATATGTATTGCCAGTTTTATTATTACTTTCTAATATATCTACTTGTTTATATAAGCTCAATACAACTCTTTTGCTTATACTTTTTATATTAGAGTATTCCAAATCAAGTTTTACTTCTTTTTTGAAGTTTTTACCCTTTTGCAAGTCCAATACTTTTAGTTTTTTATTTTTATAATTTTCATTATATATCAATGGTAAAACAAACTCTACTCTTTCGTCAGTAGGAACACCCTCATCTTTTAGGTAGTCTTTAAATGCTTTCATATAATCAGCCTTTAACCCAAATATATTCAGTGTTTCAATGGCTTGGTATTTTCTCTCTAAATCTTTACTTGTAATAGCTCTACTTCTTTTTAGGCAAAAATAGAGGTTCCCTTTAGCTTTTAAAAAGGAAAATTTTTTATGAGTGATATAATATCAAATATATCTAAAACTTGGAATAAAATTCTAAATATAGAAAATAATTATATTTTTAAGATTTTATTTTATTAAGTTTTTTTAGTTATCATATCGCCTAAAACAAGGTAATAATATGTATAAAGCTATATTTCTTACCTTTTAATGAAGAAAAATAACTACAATCCCCAATCCCTATAAAATGCAAACTAGATGGAATAATATCTGAAGGCATTTCTTATGGTGGAGTCCAGATTATGCCCGATGGCAATATGACCATTTTACTAAAAGATAGACAAACAATAGGAGGCTATCCTAAACTAGGAAGCATATTGCCAATAGATTGCTTTAAGCTAGCTCAAGCACAAGCTTTTTGCGAAATTAAATTTGTGCCTATTTCTTTGTATGAGGCTAGAAAAAAAATGTTGGGGTTTTATTCATTTTTTAAATCTTGAATTTTTTAACTCATACCTTAAAAGAAGATTAACAGGAGAGTGTGCCAAAGGCTTTTGATATTTTTATATTTGTTGAGGGATTTTTTGTTAGTTTTGGCTAGGTTGTTTTTTATTTATAGTTGCTGTAGCTTTTCTATATGTCAGTTCCCTTAATTTCACTTTTATTGCAACTATAGTGAAAGCAATCAATCCAATTTCAAAATAGCAGTAAAAGCTTCTTGTGGAATATCTACTCTTCCAATAGACTTCATCCTCTTTTTACCTTTTTTCTGCTTTTCTAATAGCTTTCTTTTTCTTGATATATCTCCTCCATAGCATTTTGCGGTTACATTTTTTC
>JAJVLF010000085.1 GCA_029255845.1 Campylobacterota bacterium
TAGTTTTTATTTTCACAAATTAATGCACTATAATTCATATATCCAATTTGATGGGTTTTGAAAGAAGTCTATCTATAAACTAAAAAAATTAACAAACAACAAATATCTACAAGCAAAATAGTAAATAATTTATAAATATTTGACTTATATAACAAAAGCTTATATAATGAAAGCTTATATAAGAAATTTAAGGATATTTATGTTTAAGGTAGGTATGATTGTAACGGGAGATAGTTTTTATGATAGGAGCGCTAGTTTAAAAAAAATTTCTATGTATTTAGGTATTAATCAGCACTTTATGATAAAGGCACCTAGGAGATATGGGAAAAGCTCATTAGTAGAACAAGCATTACTCATAGATAATGATAAAATATATATATCTTTAAACTTACAGTCATATCCAAATATAGAGGTGCTTACAGATTCTATTTTAAATAAGTTTTATGTCTCATTTAAGATAAAAGGCTTTATAGATAAAACGAAAAATGCTGTGATAGATTTAATAAATGAAATTAAAATTGCTTTAAAAATAGATATGGATTTTATAAAACTTTCTCTAGAAATAGCTGATAAGAAAAATACTAATGAAGCTCAAAGATTATTGCAAAGCTTAGATTTAATTCAAAATTTTGCAAAAAAGAAAAATATAAATATAGTTATTTTTTTTGATGAATTTCAAGATATATTAAATATGAATAAAGATATACTAGATCAATTAAGAGCTACTATGCAATTACATAAAAATATAACATATATATTTGCAGGTAGTATTGAGAGAATTATGAATAAGATATTTATAGATAATAACTCTTCTTTTTATAAGTTTTGTAGGATAATGGAGCTAGAGGCATTTGATATTAAAGAAATATCTTTAGAGATATTTGAATTATTTAAATCAAAAAATATATCCATAAATAAAAAAGATATTGATTTTATTTTGGAAAAATTAAAAGGACATCCTTATAATACAGCAAAAACAATGCAAGAGATTTATTTTATAGCATTAGATAAAAAAATTACAAAAATTACAAGAGGTGACATAATACAGGGATATAGTAATGCTTATGAAGAAACAAAAAAACTAATAATTTCAGATTTAGAAAAGACAAAATCATATCAAGGGCTATATGCTTTGATTTATAATCTAGCTAAAGAAAATGAGATAACTTTATCTTCCGCTTCAAAATATATTTTATTGCGAAAATTAGAAGATATGGCACTTATTAAAAAACGAGCTAGGTCTGATTATTATATACCTGATGGTTTTATGCTTGATTATTTGAGAAAAATTGATTGAATATGAAACTTTCTATAAGTTCCCTTAAATTCATTTGTTTATCTTATGCTTAAGATAAGGTTAGTTTGATATTATTCCAACGATTACCTCTATAAGGATTTAAATGGATTTTAAATATTTAGTTGAAAAATATGATACTCCTTTGTATGTGTATGATTTTGACTTGATAAAAGAAAAATTTATGCTTTTGCAGTCTAGTTTTTCTGGGGTTAGCTCTTTGGTTTGTTATGCCATGAAGGCTAATTCTAATTTGTCTTTGCTTAAGATGATTGCTTCGCTTGATGGTGGGGTTGATTGTGTTTCTATTAATGAGATTAAAAAGGCATTGCTTTGTGGGGTTGAGCCTTATCGGGTTATTTTTTCTGGTGTGGGAAAAAAAGATGATGAAATAGAAGAGGCTCTTGAATTGAAGGTTCTTATGATTAATGTGGAGAGTGAGCAGGAATTATATAGGGTTGAGAGTATTGCTAAGAAATTAAAGCTTAAAGCTAGGATAAGTGTTAGGGTTAATCCTAATGTGGATGCTAAAACTCATGAGTATATTTCTACAGGATTGCATGAAAATAAATTTGGGGTTAATAGTGAAGATGCTATTAAGATGTATATTTATATCAAGCAAAGTGATTTTTTGGAGCCTGTGGGCATTCATTTTCATATAGGTAGCCAATTGACGGATTTGAAGCCTATTGAGGATTCTATTAAAATAGTTAGTGATATGGTTAAGAATTTGAAAGCTATTGATGTTGATATTAAGTTTTTTGATGTTGGTGGTGGGATTGGGATTAAGTATGATGATGAAGAAATTATTACTTTTCAAGAATATGCTGATACTATTAAAAAATATTTGAAGATGAAAGATTTAACTGTGGTTTGTGAAATAGGAAGAGCTATTGTGGGAGAAAGTGGATATTTTCTTAGTAAAGTTTTGTATGAGAAACAAAATGGAAATAAGAGATTTGTTATTGTTGATGGGGCTATGAATGATTTGATTAGACCGTCTTTATATAATGCTTTTCATAAAAATGAGATTTTTACTGATAATAATGAAAGCTCTGTTTGTGATGTGGTTGGCCCTGTGTGTGAGAGTGGTGATTTTCTTGCTAAAAATCAAGATTTAAAGCATAGCAAGCATGGAGATGTGAGTGTGGTTTATTGTGCGGGGGCTTATGGGTTTTCATTATCTAGTAATTATAATTCAAGAACTAGAAGTGCTGAAGTGGCTATCATTAATGGCAAAGATAAGCTTGTTAGAAGAAGAGAAACCTTTGATGATTTAATAAAAAATGAAATTGAGTTTTTAGATGACTGATATACAAAAAGCAAAGGAGCTTGAAGAGCTTACGAAAGTTAGAAAAAATATAGATTTAATAGATGATGAAATTTTATCTCTTATAGATAGAAGAGTTAAGGAGGTTCAAAAAATAGGTGAAATTAAAAATTCACAAAATTCTGTTATTTATAGACCCCAAAGAGAATTAGAAATATTAAAAAGATTAAGCAAAAAGTCTAAATTTTTAAACATCACTCAAGTCCAATCTATCTTTTATGAGATATTTTCTTTTTCAAGAAATTATGAAAAAACTCAAACAATAAGCTTTTTAGGACCAGAGCATAGCTATACTCACGAAGCTTCGATGAATAAATTTTCATCTTTTAGTAAATATATCCCAGCTACTAGTATTAAAAAAGTGTTTATGAATATCAAGCAAGGAGTAAGTCATTATGGTGTTGTTCCTATTGAAAATAGCTCTAATGGAATTGTTAGTGAGACTTTAAGCTTTTTAAATGAATTTGATATGAATATAGTTTCTGAGGTTATTTTAGATATTAAGCATATTCTTGCTGGAAATAATTGTAATTTAGATAATATTGAAAAAATTTATTCTAAGGATATTGCTTTTTTTCAATGCTCTATCTTTTTAAATGAGAACAATCTATCTTCTGAGAGTAAATGTTTTGAGGTTGATTCAACATCTATTGCTGCTAAGCTAGCTAGTGAGAATGAAAGCACCTTGGCTATTTGCTCAAGGCATGCTGCTAAGTTTTATAATTTGCCTATCATTTATGAGGATATACAAGATGTTCAAAATAATAGAACTAGGTTTTTTGTTATAGAAAAAAACAATACAAATTATGAAAAATGTAATGAGAATATAGAATATAAAACATCTTTATTGTTCCAGACAAGCAATGAGGCAGGCTCATTATATAAGTTTTTGCAATCATTTTATAATGAAAATATAAATCTATTAAAAATAAAATCTCATATCTATCAGGGTATGACATTATTTTTTGCAGAAGCTTCAATTCATAGGGATGATGAGAGATTTAAGAGAGTTTTTAAAGAGCATAAAGAAGAAATAAAAATACTAGGTAGTTTTATTAAGGATGTTGATGAAATTTAATCCAGTTTTAGAAAATGTCAAAAGCTATGAAGCAGGAAAACCTACAGAGCTTTTATATCGTGAATATAATTTAAAGCCAAGTGATATAATTAAGCTAGCTTCAAATGAAAATCCATTAGGAACTAGCAAAAAAGTAATAAAAGCTATTTCTAATTATGCTAATTTAGCTTCTATATACCCTGATGATAGTTATTATGATTTAAAACAAGCATTATCTAAAAAGTATAATGTTGATATGGATGAGGTTATTATTGGAAATGGTAGTGATCAAATTATAGAATTTTGCATTCGTTCTATTGACCCTAAAAATGCAAATATCTTGACAGCAAAAACTACTTTTGCTATGTATAAAATATATGCAAATATTTCAGGAATTAAGATAAGAACTACTTCTTCTGATATTCATATAATTGATGAGTTTAAAAAAGAATATAAAAAAGAAAAAGCAAATATAGTTTTTTTATGCACTCCTAATAATCCTTTAGGAGATACATTATCTCTTGAAGACATTCATAGTTTTATGGAGTTTTGTGATAAAAATACTCTTATTGTTATAGATGGTGCATATATGGAGTATGTGGAATATCAAGAAAAAAGCAAATATGTTAATCCTAAAGATTTTATAGATAAATATGATAATGTGGTTTGTTTGAGGACTTTTTCAAAAGCTTATTCTCTTGGTGGGATGAGAGTTGGGTATGGTATCGCTAATAAAAATATCATTAAAAACTTATATAAAATAAGAGCTCCTTTTAATATTTCTCAGCTTTCTTATTATAGTGCGATAGAGGCTTTAAAAGATGAAGAACATATTAGTATTTCAGTTAAAAATAATTTTGATGAGATGAAAAGATATGAGAAAGACTTTAATGAAATGGAATTAAAATACCTATCTAGTTTGGGGAATTTTATTACTGTGTTTTTTGAAGATATTAAAAGTAGTGATATTGCTAATTCTCTTTTGAAAAAAGGAATTATTATAAGAGATTTATCGGCATATAATCTTAATGCAATTCGTATTACGATAGGCAAAAAAGAGCAAAACATCAGAGTTTTAGATGAGCTTAGAATATATATAAAAAATAATAGAGGATAATTAAGTGGAAATAGAAAATATTATACAAAACCTTCTACAGAAGTTTAAATCTCTTAGCATAGTCCATCAGAGAATAATTTCATTTACTATGGTAGGAGTTATATTTTTTTTAGTTTTTTTATCTTTGATTGATTCAGGAAAACATAGTGTAGAAACAGGATATAAAGTTCTTTTTGAAAATTTAGAATCAAAAGATTTAGCTGTAATAATTGCAAAATTAAAAGAAGAAGAAATACCTTATATTCTCACTGAAAATAATGGGATTAAACTAGAAAAAGATTTAGTCTATGAAAAAAGAATAGAATTTTCAGCTATGGACTTGGATAAAGGTGGCAAACAACTAGGATATGGCTTGTTTGATAAAAATGAGTTTGGTAGCACGAATTTTGAGCAAAAAGTTAAGCTTTTAAGATCTTTAGAGGGAGAGCTTGTAAATACATTAGAATCATTAACTCCCATTGAGCAAGCTATTGTCCATATTGCTATTCCTAATGAAAGTGTATTTGTATCAAAAAAACGGCCAGTTACGGCATCTGTAGCAATTACTTTACAAAATAATATGATTTTAACTCCTAAGCAAATAACAGGAGTTAAAAATTTAGTATCCTCATCAGTTCCTGATCTAGCTCCTAGAAATGTAAAAATAACAGATGGCACAGGTCAGCCACTAGGAGATGACGATGGAGCTAGTTTTCTGGATGAAATAGCTAAAATACAATCTCTTTATAGAAACAAAGAAGAGCATAAACTTGAAGCTAAAATTATTGATTTACTTTCTCCTTTTTTAGGAGGAATAGATGCTGTTGTGGCTAAAGCTTCAATAGATTTTGATTTTACTCAAACAAATGTGAAAAGTGAAGAATATTCACCAGAGAGTGTAATTAGAAGCAAACAAACTTTAGAGGAAAACAAAGAAGGATTTACTGAGGGAAACAAAGGGGGAGTTCCTGGGGCTATTAGCAATATAGGACCAGTCCAAGGACTAGCAGAAGACGATAAAAAGAATACTCACAATAAAAATGAAGCTACTATTAATTATGAAATATCAAAAAAAGTATCAGAAGTAAGAGGTGTGTTTGCGGTAATCAGGAGAATAAGTGTTGCTGTGGCTATTGATGGGAAATACAAAGTTGCAGAAGTTGATGGGGTTTTACAGCATGTATATGAAGATAGAAGTCCTGAAAACTTAAAAAAAATAGAAGAATTAGTAAAAAAAGCTATGGGATTTAATACTGAAAGAAAAGATGAATTAAGTATTAATAATTTTCGTTTTGATAATCCTGCTCTTGCAGAGATTAAAACATTTGGGACAAGAATTCTTGATGTGATAGCTAGATATGCACAATTAATTAATTATGTAATAGCTGGAGGTATTTTATATATATTTTATAGAGTAGTTTTAACTCCTTTTGTTGATAGAATGCTAGCTTTACCTTCTGATGATTTGAGTGCAGAAAAATCTATTATTAAATTAGGAGAAATTGAAGAAGAAGAAGAAGCAATAGATCAAAGTGAAGATTTGAGGAAAAAAGTGGCAGGACAGCTAGGGGCTGACTCTCAGCAAAGTGAAGAACAAATAAGATATGAATTGATTCTTGAAAAACTAAGAGAAAATTTTTCTGAAAGTCCAGAAGATGTATCTGCTTTTATAACAAATATGATAGAGGGTTAATTGTATGAATAAATATAATAATGAAAAAATATAAATGAAACTGGCAGAAGATAAGCAAGAAATATTCGATAAATTATCTATAATAGATAAAATCTCTATATTGCTAATGCAACTTGGAGATGAAACTACCACTATGATTTTTAAGCATTTAAACACCAATGTCCTTATTTTGATAACAGAAAGTATAGCTAAAGTAAAAAGTATAGATCAACATATCGCTATGGCTGTAGTGGACGATTTTTATACTATTTTTGAAAATAATAATTTTATGTCTGCTGGAGGTATGGGTTATGCAAGAGATTTACTAATGAAAACTCTTCCACCTGAAGAAGCTAAGAGAATTATGGATAGATTAAGTAAAAATATGGATTCTCAGCAAAATTTTTCATATTTACATAAAGTCAAACCTGCTCAATTATCAGAATTTATCTCAGAAGAGCATCCTCAAACTATAGCATTAATATTAGCTCATATGGATAGCTCATCTGCTGCAGATGTTATAGCTACATTTCCTGATGAAAAAAAAGCAGATGTTGCATTAAGAATTGCTAATCTTGATGAGCTTTCTCCTGCTGTTGTTAAAAAAATATCTGCTATGCTAGAAAATAAACTTGAATTATTATCAGACTCTCAAATAGAAGTAGGTGGATCTAAATCTGTGGCAGAAATATTCAATAGATTAGGTCAAGCTATATCAAAATCTACTTTAGACTTACTAGAGCAAAAAGACCTTGAGCTTACTAATTTAATTAAAGAAATGATGTTTACTTTTGATGATATTATAGAGCTAGACCAAAAAGTAATAACTGAAATTTTAAAAGTAACTGATAATGCCGTTTTAACTTTAGCATTAAAAGGTGGCTCTGATGAAATGAGAAATAAATTTTTAGCAAGTATGTCTCAAAGAGCTGGTGAGGCATTTAATGAAGAGCTTGGATTTATGGGGGCTGTAAAATTAAGAGATGTTGAGGGAGCTCAAAGAAAAATAGTAGAAATAGTTCAAAAACTAGCTGAATCTGGAGTTATTGAAATGGATAACGATGAAGAGATTATAGAGTAATGACTGATAGCAATATTATTAAAAGTGATGCAAAGAATAAGCATTTAGTAGAGAAGTATTCTTTTCATACATTATATGACGATAAGTATAATGACATAGAAGCTAATAAGCTTGATATAATTATAGCTAAAAATGACCTCATAAATGAATATAAAGAAGACTTTAATAATGCCACTAAGAGTCATATGACAGAAAAAAGAAAAAGTAGAAATATAACTCATGCTGAAGATACGGTGTCTGAAATTACTAACTCTTCTTCTAATAAAGCTAATATTCCTTCTAGTCAGGCTAATACTTCTTCTCAAAAAGATACTGTAAACTCTGATAGTTTATTGAGTATAGAAAAAAAAATATCTGATAAAATAGATAAATCTTTAGGTATCATTAATGACTTAAAAAATAGTGTGGATAACTTGGATACTAGTGGGCTATCAGGTGATGGCTTAAGTGATGAAGAAAAACAAGTTAGCTACAAACAAGGCTTTGATGATGGAATAAAGCAAACAATAGAAAACTTTAAATCCGATTATGAGCAAGATAGAGCTAGATTAAGTGAGACATTAAAAAATATTGTTTCATATGTAGAAAATGCAAATAAAATATTAAATTCTTTAGAAAATGAACTATATAAAGCTTCTATAAATATAGCTAAAGAAGTGATAGCTAAAGAAGTAGAAAGTGACTCAGGAGAAGTTGCCTTACATCTAGCAAAAACATTGATAAATGAGATTAAAGAAGCTGGAAAAATATCATTAAAGGTAAGTCTTTATGATTATGATTTTATAGTAAATAACTTTAATTACCCAGAAGTAGAGATAATAAGCGATATGTCAGTTGCTAAAGGTGGGATTCTTATATTAAGCGATGTTGAGAATATAGATGGAAGCATATCTCAAAGATTAGGAAACATTAAAGCAAGTTTAGAATCTTAATTCATCTATGTATCAAAAAGAAATAAATTTTTCTAAATTCTCTTCTATTAAAATAGGTGGCATTAAGATAGCTAATTATATAGAAGATGAAGATGAAAAAAGCCATTATCCAATTATAGGTGGAGCAAATAATATTTTAATTAGTAATGACATCAAAGAAGTATTTATCTTATCTAAAAAATTTGATTACATTAAAATAAATAATGGTTATTTGCATATAGGTGGAGCAACTCCTAGCGGTAAAATAGTTAATTTCTGCAAAAAAAATAATATAGCAAATTTTGAATGGGCATATTCTTTGCCTGCTTCATTAGGTGGTATGGTAAAAATGAATGCGGGAGTTAAAGAATATGAGATTTTTAATTATATTGATTCAATCAAAACATATCAAGGATATATAGATAAAAAAAATATAGATTTTAGTTATAGAAGAACAAGCATAAAAGATATAATTTATGAAGGAGTTTTTGAAATAAAAAAAGGCTTTAATCAAGAATTAGTTAATAAATTTGCTAACTTTAGGGCAAATCAACCCAATATAGCAAGTGCTGGGAGTTGCTTTAAAAATCCTAAGGAGAAATATTTTGCTGGAGAAGTTATAGAAAAAGTAGGTCTTAAGGGATATAGATTAGGGGATATGGGATTTAGTGATGTGCATTCTAATTTTCTGGTAAATTATGGGAAAGGTAGCTTTGATGATGCTATTAGTCTTATAGAATTAGCAAAGAATAAAGTAAAAGACAAATTTGATATTGACTTAGAAGAAGAAATAGTTATCCTAAAGGGAACCTCTATTAATTCAAAATAAATAGCTAATATTATATTTTAGCCTTATAGCAATTTTTATAAAATAG
>JAJVLF010000086.1 GCA_029255845.1 Campylobacterota bacterium
AATGGGTAACCCAACTTTTATAAAAAATTAAGCTAAAAACCAACATTACAAAAACCCATATTTAATCTTTTTTACATTTACTCGTACCCCATATTATGAGATGATGAGCATATCAATAGACCATTAGTTATTAGATAACTTATCTAAACTAAAAAATAATACAGTAGTTGTTGCTATTGCAATTAATAGCATTGCTAAACTTCCTGCATCCATTTATATATCCTTTATTTCTTTTGTTTTATTAGATATTTTAATAACTACTATTGTAATAAAAATTAAAATAACAAATGCAAAAATAACACCTACTCAAAATACTATATCTATTTTTAAAGAATCATATCTTTGGACTATGCTCTCCACTAGCACTACTAAAATACTAAATGCGATACTTAAAGTTACACTAAGAGTATTTAATGTTTCTTTTCATCTATTTTAGCCATATATGGGGTATACTATAAAAAACTTATTTTCAAAGTGAAATATTTATTAATTCGATAAACAATAACTTAATCACTAAAATTTACATACTCCAGACTATTAAATCCTTATCCGCCCTCTACCTATGACGAAGCCTTAAAAGTATGTCTTAAAGCTGTCCAGAAAATCGGACATCTGAGCCAAAGGCGAGTTTGCAATTTTTAGGCTTTAAGACATATTTTTAAGGTTTGCCACGAAGTGGTCGAGGAAGTGAAAGAGTGGTTTTTTGCTTCGTTTTCTAGCAAGATTTAAGCAATCTTGCATAAAAAGATGATGATATGTATTTATGCATACAAATGCTATACGAATAAAAATCTTAATTATATAAATTAAATTTAAAGATAAGGTGTTGAATATCTATCAAAAATATCTCGCTAACTATTATAACAGGTCAATTATGTTCTAGTGGCTAACAAATATAATAACAAAATAGGTGTATTTTTTTAATGTTTATAAGCCTTTTATGAAAACTTAACATTATTTAATAATAATTATATGATATAATTCATCTAATTGAGTAAATTAATACCTTAATTGAAAGATAATTTATTATAAAAGATAATTTATGATTGAGCTTATGGCACCATTTGATATTATGTTTAAATTTGTAGAAGTTATTGAAAAAGAAAGAATTAGGCAAGATTTAAGACAGAGTGATTTATATAAAAAGGCTGGTATGTCTTCTTCTGCTTATGCTAAATTTCTAAAAAGCAAAAATACATCTTTTAAAAACATTATTAAGTTATTATCTGCTTTAAATATGTCTGCGAGTATCGATGGGTTGCTTAGCATACAAAAATATACATCAATTGATGAGATTAGATTAGAGCAAAAGAAAATGAGCAGAAAAAGAGTGAGGAAAAGATAATAATGAATAAAGATATTACTGAAATTAATGCTTTTATTTATGGTAAAAAAATAGGCATATTAATACTCCAAGATGGTGATATATATTTTGAATATGATAAAGTATTTATGGGATTAAATTTAGAAATATCTCCATTAAAGCTACACACATCACAAGGAAAACAATTATATACTAATCAGGATAATAAAAGTTTATATGGTGGTATGGCTGGTGTATTTTTTGATTCACTTCCTGATAAATATGGTATGGCTTTTATCGATAGGCATTTTGAGAATAAAGGTTTTAATGTAAGAGAAATATCTTTATTGCATAAATTAGCATTTATTGGAGATAGAGGTATGGGAGCAATTGAATATGAGCCAAAAGAGAATAGCTCAAATTATGATATTGAAAATGCAATTAATATTAAAGAAGTTTATGAAGATATGAAAAGAACTTTAGATAATAAAAATATTAATTCTATTGAGTTTTTAATGAGTATTATCGGTAGTGTTTCTCCTGTAGGTGGAGGTAGACCAAAAATGTTAATCATTTATAATGAGAAAACTAATGAGATAAAATTTAATAATAAAAAACTAGAGATTGGATATAAAAGAGCCATTATTAAATTTGATGAGGCATATTATGAAAATGAGAGTTTGCATTGGACAAAACTAGAGTATCTATATATGACGATGGCTAAAGAATGTGGCATAAATACATCAAGATTTATAATGTATCAAGAAAATGAAATGAATCATTTAATAATAGAAAGATTTGATAGAGATGAAAATGATAATAAAATACACATTGTTACAGCCTCAGGGCTAATGCATAAAGACATTTCTATTTCTAATATAATGTCATATGAAGAGCTATTTTCATTTGCATTTAAGCTATGCAACAAGCAATCAACCATTCAAGAATTATTTAAAATAATGGTATTTAATGCATTATCCATTAATTATGATGACCATGCTAAAAACTTTTCGTTTATGATGGACTCTCTAGGAGATTGGGATTTAGCACCTGCTTATGATATTACATACTCTAAAGGATTAGCCACTAGACATGCTACTACTATTAATGGGAAAGGGAAAGATTTTTTACTAGAAGATTTTTTAAATATTGCTAAACAAAACCTTATAAAGCATAGCACAGCTATGGATATAATTAAAAATATAGTTAATAAACTCAATACATTTGAAAGCAGAGCAAAAAATCTTAATATAAACGATAAACTAATAAATGAGTGTAAAAAAGATATAGACAATCAATTAAGTCTTATCAAATGAAAACAATAGGGCTTTTAGGTGGTATGAGCTGGGAAAGTTCGGCTAATTATTATGAGATAATTAATGAAGAAGTTAAGAAGATATTAGGGGGACTACATAGTGCTAAGGTTATTTTAAATAGTGTTGATTTTGAAGAAATAGAGCATTTACAGCATTTAGGAAAATGGGATGAATTGGCTCATATACTATCTCGTGAAGCTAAAAATGTCCAAAATGCTAAAGCTGATTTTTTAGTAATTTGCACAAATACTATGCATAAAGTAGCACCACAAATTGAAAAAAATATAGATATACCTATATTGCATATAGCAGATGCTACAGCTGAAATCTTAATAAATGATAAAATTAAAAATGTAGGTCTTTTAGGGACTGCTTTTACTATGGAGCAAGACTTTTATAAAAATAGGCTCAAAGAAAAATACAATCTAAATGTCTTAACTCCAAATAAAAATGATAGGAAAATTATCCATAATATAATATATCAAGAGCTATGCTTAGGTAAGATTAATATGAAATCAAAAGAAAAATATTTAAAAATTATGGATGAATTAGTAAAAAATAAAGCAGAAGCTATCATATTAGGATGCACAGAAATTGCTATGCTCGTAAATGAAAAAGATACGAATATAAAACTATACGATACTACCACAATTCATGCTAAAAAGGCTGTGCAGTATGCTATTAATGGAGTTTAATTAATATTTTAATCACCTCTTTTACGATTTGCTTTAATTCACTTCCCATTTTTTTATATTCATTTGGGTATTCATCTTGCATAAAATACATTAATGCATACCATATTATTTTGAATTTTTCTTTTAGATTATGTTTTGGTAGCTCTAAAAATTCTTTTGTTTTATGGTATTTTTTAAAGATTATCAATGTTAATAAATAATCTTTAATGCAATTTGTGGGTTGATTTTTAATATTTAAAAATTCTTCAAATAATGGATAGGATTCTTCAATCTTTCCTATAGATAAATAATGTGCTATAATTATTTTAATACTTGAATCTTTTTTTTCTACATTATATGCTTGCATTGCTATCTCTAATGTCTCTTTATCAAATAATCTTTGCTCATATAATACCTTAAGCAGTAAATCAAATACTGTTATATCTTTGCTATTTTTGGAAACTAAGCCTTTAAGTATCTTTATGGATATTTCATATTCTCCTTTATTATAATGGATGATTGCTTTTAAATGCAATATATCCTCATTGTTTTTATCATATCGCAATAATAATTCATTTTTTTCATTATTTCTGCCACTTTTTTGTAATCTTAATAATTGTTTTATAAATTCAATATCAGGCTCTTCAATGTTTTTGCTTAATGAAGATTCATTTGTATCACGATATTCTCTTACAATATTTTCTACATTATGTTCTATGCTCATATCAAGACCAGCATAATCCAAAGACTCACATATAAAAAAAGAATATCCATTATAAGAATTACCATCTTGGACATAATTAATTAATTTTTTTTCTCTTTTCTCTATCTCATCCCTAGAATACCAATTATTTAAAAACTGAACCAACCACTCGACTTTATCTCTATCATCTTTACGATTAAACTTCACAAGATACCATATATTAAAAAGTCTTTCTTTTATCATATAGATTTTATTTTTGCCTGTCTTAATTGATTCTACTATCTCATATTTTTCTAATTGCTTTAATTGAGATGACACAGATTTACTTTCTATTTTAGTTTTTTTAGCAATTTCGCTAGTAAGCATTCCATCCCAATTCATAGCTAAAGTATGCATAATATCTTGTAAAATAGTAGGCAAATCATCCATACGGTGCTGATAAAGAGGAGTCATTTCATCTAATATTTTTAATAAATCATTAAAAACATCCCTATTGCCATCTAAAAATATTTCATAAAGCATTACTAAAGTTCGTGGAACTCCCAAAGTTAATATAATTAATGATTCTAGTTTTTGTGGTTTATTATATAGTATTTTTTGTATATGTTTTTTTTGCTCTTCATTACCAAGAGATAATATGAGTTGTTTGCTTTGCTCAAAATCAAGCCCATCAAGTTTAATAATTTTAAAAAACTCATAAAAAGGTTTCGAGTAATCACATTGTAGCTTAAACATCTTAGTAGATGTGCCTATAATTCTAAAACTAGAACTATTTAAAAGAATTTCTCTTAATTGTTGTTTTTCTTTTGGTTTTAGTTTTCCTAAAAGCTTATCTATATTATCTAAAAATAGAATTAATTTTTTTTCTTTCTTTTTTAATTTTTTTTCTAAATATCCAAATGCTTTTAAAAAATAATCATCATCTTCAAAATATTTTTCTAAATTATCATAAATATCTGGAAAAATATCTCCGTAATTATATTGCAATATATCTGCTACCTCTTCCCATAGCTTTGCAAGATTTCGGACATTATACATATCTTCAGGAAATTTTATAGGAATTAAAAACTTAGATAATGCATAATCATTTAAAACCTCTAATTGCAATTTTCTTAAAATAGTCGTCTTGCCTTGCCCACTTTCCCCTACTATCATATAATGCTGTTGCTTTGTTTTATAATTTGTAGATTTTATATCTTTAAAAATATTATCAAAAGTATCAAGTCTAACTACAAATTTTTCTAAAAAATCACCTTGACTCATTTCATTAGGATTATATTTATATAATGAGTTATTAGTTAATATCATTTAAACCGCCATAATTTCCATATTTATTTTGTTTTTATATAAAACAAAAAATATTTTGTCAAGCATTAAATTCTTCTTTCAATAAATCCAATGCTTCATTAAATTTCTCAATCTTACCTCTACCTATCAATCTCACAATAGCCTTATCAACAGTAGGAGTTCTTATAGCTCCTACTAAAATGGATTTTTCTAAAAGAGTATTTTGGACTTTGATAGCATGATTATTATCATTTGTAGGGACTGGGAATATTAAGGCTTGTTTAGATATATTTAGTTTTTCTTTAACTAGGGATTGTTTTATTATTATTTGTTTCTTTATTTTTTCTTTATTTTTTTTTATATATTTCATAGATAGCCTTGCTAATTCTATATCAAAAAGCGATGGGGCTGTGGTGTATATTATGCTTTTAGCTTTGTTTTCTAAATATGACACAATATGGCTACTTGCTAGTATATAGGCTCCATAGCTTGATATGGCTTTTCCTAATGTCCCCATTTTTATTATATTTTCTCTTCTTTTTATATTATAATAATCTAATATCCCTAATAAATTATCTCCTATTACTCCTACACTATGAGCTTCATCTATTACTAAGATAGTATTTTCTTTATTTGCTATATTAAATATTTCTTTATTTGCTAAATCTCCACTCATCGAATACACTCCCTCTATACAGACGATGGCTCTGTTATAGGAGTTATTTTTTAGTTTTTCTTCTAAATCTTTTGCATTATTATGCTTGAATGTGAGTTTATTTTTTACCAATAAAGATGCCATTATCCCACTCGCATGGTATTCTTCATCTAAAAGCAATAAATCACTTTTTCTTACTAAAGACTCTATTAAGGCTATATTAGCTAAAAATCCACTTCCTACTACTATGGCTTTTTCAAAATTATTATTTTTGCATAGCATATCTTCAAATTTCTTATGAATAGGATGATATCCTCCTACTAATAGGGATGATTTCGGAGAATGTGATTTAAATTTTTTTAAATTTTTATAGGTTTTTTTTAGAAGTTTTTTATTATTCGCTAAAGATAGATAATCATTTGAAGCGAAATCATACATCTCTTCGCTATATATTTTTCTTTGTCTAAATCTATTTGCTCTTTTTATCGCATTTATTTCTTTTTCATATAAATCTTTCATTAATTATCCAATCTGCTTTCATCAAAAAAGCTATTATCAGAAATATTTCCAAATGAAGACTTAATCAATGTAGCTACATTTTTATAATCTTGCTCTAAATTGGACACAAATGATTTTATCTTTTCTCTAGCCACAGGCATTTTCACATCAAACCTCATCGCAGGACAAGCCTCATCACTAATACATTCCCATTTATTTTCTATCGCCATATCTATTAGCATTCGCTCTCTTACAAAAAGCATAGGTCTAATAACCATAATTCCATTTTTCGCCCTATATCTAGGAGGCATAGTTCGCATTTGACCATTATAAAACATATTCATAAAAAAGCTCTCCATCGCATCATCTAAATGATGACCTAAAGCTAATTTCTTATATCCCAACTCCTGCGCCACTGAATACAAAGCACCTCTTCTCATTCTTGAAAAAAAGCTACAAAATGATGAGTTTTTTCTTATTTTTTCTTTCGCTAAATCATAAATAGGAGTATCATAAATTTTATGAGGAATATCATACTTTTTACAATGCTCTTGTAAGCCTTGTAAATTCTCACCCATACCATAAGAAACGGTAACAGCAAGAAATTCAAAATCAAATGGAGCTTGTCTTTGGATTTGTTTTAAGCTATGGACTAAAGATAGAGAGTCTTTGCCCCCACTTAGTCCTACTAGGATTTTATCATTCTCTTTTATAAGTGAATAATTGGCATTTGTTTTGCCTATTAGCTTGATGACCTTTTTGCTTAGTTTAGGTCTCATTGATTATTTAGAGTCTTCTATCCTATCAGCTAAAAAACTTATATTGCTAATAGAAGCACTATGAGCATATATCACATTAAATGCACCACATTTTAAAAGAGCTAATAATTCATTATCTTTTAACTCATTTAATCGCTCTGTATTTATTTGAAGCATAGCTTCTAGTTTATACTTTTTATCGCCCTTATCTATATTTACATCTATTGTTTTTAATAAGTTTAAATCACTAAATAGTTTTAATGATTTTTTAGTTTTTTCTATTGACGAATATGTATTTTCTACAAATTTCTTTATTTTAGAACCAAACTCACTTAAGCTACCATCTTTATCAAATATATCTTGACCATCTTTTTTATCTAATCCCGCATATTCTTCATCATAAGCTATAGAAAGAGTGCTTTGCGCTCCATCTTTACCTGCTAAAGTAGCTACTCCAAAAGGATAGCATCTAATCACTGATGGGATATAGCATCTATTTTCCCATTGTCCTTTTTTATCAAGAAATATATTTTTATTTTTTTCTAATCCTAAAATAGCTATAGGGAGGACATCCTCTCCATCTTTTGCGAAAAATATAGGATAAGTTTTTGCTATTATAGGAGCTTCTTCTTGACTAATAACTATAAAGTTAAAATTCTCAGCATGCTTGTAGTCCTCTAAGGGAGACATTTTAATAGCTCTTCCTTTTGATAAGACATTTGGGGATTTAAACATATTTTTTATCATAAAAAACCTTGTGAAATTGGATTAATATATTTACTTTATCTTATTTATTTTATAAAATATAAATGAAAAAGCAATACCTTTAATTAGTAAAGCAAGTATCATACCCAAACTAAGATAAAACAAATGGCATTTATAGAAATATCGTCAAAAAACCTATTTCATAATTTAAAACAAATAGAAAATAAAGTAGGAAGCAAAGATAAAATATCTGTATGCCTAAAAAACAATGCTTATGGTCATGGACTAGAACTAATGGCAAAACTATGTAGTGAATATGGTGTGCAAAGAGCAGTAGTTTTAAATATGACAGAAGCTAATATAATCTATAAATACTTCAAAAGCATAATAGTATTACTAGAAACCTCATCAGAAAACATAAAAGAAAATATAGAAATAGTTATAAATGATGTAAAAAATATAAACAAAATCCCTAAAGACACAAAAGTCCATCTAAAAATAGACACAGGAATGCACAGAAATGGAATAAAACCTAAAGATATAAATCAAGCTTTTGATTTGATACAAAAAAATGAGCTTCGCCTAGAGGGAGTAATGACTCATTTTAAAAGTGCAGATGTGTTAGACTCCACACTTTTCTGGCAAAATGATATTTTTCAAAAATGCAAAAAAGAAATAATAAATCTATGCAATAAAGAAAACATAAAAACCCCTCTTTTCTCATCAGAAAACTCATCAGCATTAAGCAGACTCAATAAACATGAAGACTTTGTAAGAGCTGGCATATCTATATATGGATACTGCTACACAAGCCATAAATCCCATAATCTAGGCTTAAAGCCTATACTAAGCCTATATGCAGATAAAACATCCTCAAGGACTTTAAACCCAAACCAAAAAGTAGGATACGGAGGACATGGAGCTTCCACAAAAGAGCATTCAAAAATTAGCACTTATGACATAGGATATGGAGATGGACTCCCAAGACTAAATGAAAATGACATATATTACACAGCAGATAATGAAAAAATAATAGGAAGAATGTCTATGAGTGTGATTAGTATAGAATCAGACAAAAAAAGAGTCCTAATATTTAATGATGTTCAAAGTCTTGCTAAGATAAAAGATACTATATCCTATGATATTTTAGTATCTTTATCTCCTTATATTCAAAGAGTATGTAAGTAGGTTTATTTTATATTCTTGATTTTTCATTATTTTTAATTATGAAACAATACTTCTTATTTTACATTAACCCCCAATAATAAAAAATGATATAATAAAGATAAATATATAAAGGGAACCTCTATTAATTCAAATAATTTAGATAATGTTAGATTTTAGTCTTAGAGTGATTTTTATAAAATACGG
>JAJVLF010000087.1 GCA_029255845.1 Campylobacterota bacterium
ATTTTATAAAAATCACTCTAAAACTAAAATCTAACATTATCTAAATTATTTGAATTAATAGAGGTTCCCTAAAATTATAGCTTTATCACTCTCGTGGTTTTTGCCAGTCCAGCCAAGTGAGCCTTTTAATATACATTGAATTTTAAATGTATTTGATTTGCTATATTTTGAGTCTATGTATTTGCAAGAAAGATTTAAGAATTTTTTTGATGCACTCATGGGAGCAGATGTATGAGAGCTAGAAGGACCTAAGCCTATTTTAAATATGTCAAATACTGATATAAACATTCATTAATACCCTGTTAATGCTTAATGTAAAAACCAAGCACTTCATACTGCACATACCACACAATCATAGACATCATATACCCTAAAGTCACCATCCAAGCATATTTAAAGTGAGATTTGACAGTATATATTCCTTTTAATTTCCCCATTACTCCTACTCCAGCAGCAGAGCCAAAAGATATTAAACTTCCTCCTATTCCTACTGCGAGTGTTGCTAACATCCATTGATCTAGCCCCATATCTGGGCTGGCTTTTAGGATGGCACTCATTAGAGGCACATTATCTATGACAGCTGATATAATCCCTATTATTATATTTGATGATGTTGCTCCTATGATAGTGTAAGCTTCTGTTATAAGCACTAAATATCCTACAAAACCTAAAGCACCTACTACGGCTAAAATACCAAAAAAGAAAAATAAAGTATCATGTTCTTCTGATAGTAGTCCGTGGAATACATCAAAGTCTTTTTCTCCTTTCTCTTTTTTCTTAAGATAATGAGAATAAAGAGATAAGACAGATAATCCAAACATCATCCCCCACATAATAGGTAGTTGAAATAATTGATGTCCTAAAACGGCAGATAATATTGTGAATATTCCTAAACTCATTATTATCTTAGCACCTTTTTTAAGTTTAATGTCTTCACTAGCTACTACATCTGGTTTGCCATTAGGGATAATTCTTGATAATAAATAAGCTGTCGTTAAATACCCTATAATAGAGGCAGGAAATAAAAATAAGAAATCTATAAATTCTCCTTTACCAGATGTCCAAGCCATTAAGGTAGTAATATCTCCAAATGGACTCCAAGCACCCCCTGCATTTGAGGCAACTACTATATTTATGGCAGATGGGACTAAAAAATTTATATTTGTTTTTGTGATTGTGATAAGGACAGTTGACATAATTAGAGCGGTTGTTAGATTATCCGCGATAGGGCTTATTAGAAATGTCATAATTCCAGTAAGCCAAAAAATCTTTTTATAATTATATCCACTTGAAACTAGCTTACATCTTAATACTTCAAATACATTTCTATCAATTAAAGCTTGTATATAGGTCATAGCTACAAATAAAAAGAAGATTATATTTGATATTTCAAATACGATATTTTTAATTTCAATATGAAGTAAATCTAAATTCCTACCAGTAAAAGAATAAAAAGCTCCAATAATTAAAAATAAGAATGTCCCCGCGAATAAAGATATTTTTGATTTATCTACTGTGTAAGTATCTTCGTTTAAAATAAAATAATAAGCTATAATAAAAATAGTTACTAATAAATATCCAATAGGATGATAAACAAGGCTTTCAGGAGATGAGGCGGATAAAAAAGATGGAGATATTGATAAAAATAGAATTAAGAATTTCATATAGTTTATAGCCTTTATATAAGATTTGATTATACTAAAATTAACTTATTAATTAATATCTTTAAAATAAAAACTATATAATACAAAAAAAGGAATTAAAATGAATAGAAGAAAATTTATCGAAACGACATTATTAGTTGCACCATTTAGTCTTTTACCTGCAAATCAAAGAAAAATAAGAAAAATAAGAAAAAAAATAAGCTTTAGAGGTAAGGTAAAGATAGACGGTAAAGTAATCAAAAATAGATATGAGATTAAAGTTCATGCAAATAGTAAAATAGAAATTGAAGGGAAAGAATCATTTGTGCAATTTAAAGTTGGGCAAGATGCTTTTAAGTTAAGCAAAGATACTGATGTTAAATTTAGTGGCGATAAACATATTGCTAGCATAAATGTAAAAAAAGGTAGGCTTCTTGGGGCATTCAAAACAGGAAGACAAAGAAAAATAACGACCGTTAATGCTACTATGGGAATCAGAGGAACGGCTGTATTTGTAGAAGCAGTATCAGATAAAGAGACAAAATTTTGCACTTGCTATGGAAAAACGACAGTTAGCGATAAATCAAATAGCAAATCTCTTAAAGAACTTGAAGCTACTCATCATAATTCAGTGCAAATTTTAGATGGTAAAGTTGAAAAAACTAGTTTATTTTATGGATTAGAGCAATTTATATATGAGCCTACTCATTCAGACAATGAGCTAAGAGGCTTGGAGTATATGGTTGGTAGAGTTCCTGCATTTGATAAAGATGGGAAAAGTCCTTTTATAGAATTATGATAGGTGATAATACCGCAATTTAGATTATTTGGGCTTTAGGGAACCTCTAAAAATACAAATAATTTAGATAGTGTCAGATTTTTGCTTTATGGTGATTTTAAAATATTACGGTGTAGCCGTAGCTACATCTAATATTTTTAAATTATCATAAAGTGAAAATATGATATTATCTATTTATTTTGTATTTTTAGAGGTTCCCTTTAGGAGGTATTTTTAATTATTATTATTGTATAACTTCATAGTTTTTAATTTAATTTTTAAATTGTTGAGGCGGTTGCGGTTAAAACTTCAGAGGTTCTAACAGCTAGTAATGAAAAAAAACTTATTTTAAAGAACAATTAAGCATATTAGGATTAGGTTTAGAAAACCGTTTAGAAAATAAAATATCTCTATTATCAGGAGGACAAAGACAAGCATTGAGCTTATTAATGAGTGCTTCTAATCCTATGAAAATATTTTTATTAGATGAGCATACAGCAGCATTGGATCCAAAAATAGCTAATTTTATCCTTGAATTAACTCAAAAAATAATCAAAGAAAAAAAACTCACTACATTAATGGTAAGACATAGTATGAAACAAGCCATTGATTACGGAGATAGGTTAATCATACTACATAAAGGCAAGATTGTTTTTGATATAAGCAAAGAAGAAAAAGCAAAATTAACAATAAAACATCTTTTGGATGAAGATTTGGCAAGTGACGAGTTACTCCTTAATTAAATCTAATATGCTACCATACAAATAAAAAAAGGTTAAACAATGGCAGAAAATTTATTAAATACCGCACTTCATCAAAAGCATATCGCTCTTGGGGCGACTAATGTGTCGTTTTGTGGTTGGGATATGCCTGTGCAATATGATAGTATCATTAAAGAGCATGGTTATTGTAGGCAAGAGGCTGCTTTATTTGATACTTCGCATATGGGGGAGTTTTTCTTTGAGGGGGATGTTAGGAGTAGTGGGATTAATGAGGCTACTACTGTTAATATTGATATTTTGGCTGTTGGTAAATGCAAGTATGGGTTTTTGTTAAATGAGAGTGGTGGGGTTATTGATGATTTGATTATTTATCGATTAGCAGAAAATAAATTAATGATTATTGTTAATGCTTCTGGGATAGAGAATGATTATAAAACTATAGCTTCTAGGTTAAATTCTGGTTCGCTAAAAGATAATTCTTTGGAGTTTTCAAAAATAGATATACAAGGACCTAAATCTAAAGAGATATTGCAGAGTTATTTTAATGATATAAATTTAGATGATATGGGTTTTTTCTCATTTAAAGAAACTAAGATTTTTGATGAGTATTGTTTGCTTAGTCGCACAGGATATACGGGGGAAATTGGTTTTGAGATTTATGTTTATAATGATATGGCTAATAAGGTTTGGGATGCTTTAGTAAAAGATGGTGCAAAACCTGCTGGACTTGGGGCGAGAGATGCTTTGAGGCTAGAGATGGGATATAGTCTTTATGGGAATGATTTAACGGAAGACATCAGCCCACTTGAGGCAAATCTTGCTATGTTTGTGAATTTAAAAAGAGATTTCATAGGTAGGAATGCATTGCTTAAGCAAAAAGAAGAAGGGGTTAAGAGATTATTAATTCCTTTTAAAACTTCTTCAAGAAGAAGTGCTAGAAAAGACTTTGTAGTAATGCAAAATAATGAGAAAATAGGATTTGTAACTAGTGGGGGATTTTCACCGATATTAGGAGTTGGGGTTGGTTTAGCTATGGTTGATGTAGCTAAATTTGATGAAAATAAAGAGTTTGAATTAAGCGATGAAAGAAGTAGTATAAAAGCTTCTAAGGCGACTTTGCCGTTTATTAAAAAAGGATAAAAAATGAAAAAATTTAACGAAGAACATGAATGGGTAAGTTTAGATGGGGATATTGCTACTATTGGTGTTTCTAAGTATGCAGTTAATCAGCTAGGAGATATTACTTTTGTTGAGCTTCCTGAAATTGGGGATGAAGTGAGTGCTGGAGATTCTGTTGTGTTTGTGGAGTCTGTAAAGGCAGCTAGTGATGTTTATAGTCCATTAAGTGGTAGTGTTGAAGAAGTTAATGAGGCATTGTTGGATACTCCTGAGATATTGAATGAAGACCCTAATGCAAATTGGATTTTAAAAATAAAAATTACTGCAAAAGAAGAATTTGATAGCTTGATGGATGAGGCAAGCTATGAAGAATACATTAAAACATTATAAATCATAAGGGAAAACTATGCCTTACACAGCCCATACTCCATCTGAAGTAAAAGAAATGCTTGAAGTCATAGGACTTCAAAGTGAAGATGAACTTTTTAGTCCTATTCCAAATGAAGCTAAAGCTAAAGCTTTTGATATTCCTGATGGTTTAGATGAATGGAGTGCTTTTGATTCATTTAAAGAACTTTCAAAAAAAAATAAAGTAGATAAAATATGCTTTATGGGAGGTGGATATTATGACCATATCATCCCAAGTGCGGTAGATGCATTAGCTGGGAGGTCAGAATTTTACACAGCTTATACCCCATATCAAGCAGAGGCTTCTCAGGGGACATTACAAGCACTTTATGAATATCAAAGCTTGGCTTGTGAGCTTAGTGGGATGGAAATTTCTAATGCTTCTTTATATGATGGCGGGACGGCTTTAGCTGAGGCAGCTCTTATGAGTGTTCGGATTACTAGAAGAAATAAAATACTTATTGATGGTGGAGTCAATCCAGAGTATATAAAGATTATCAAAACCTATCTTAGCTTTAGAGATATAGAATTTGAGGTTATAGAAAATATAAAAGATAGTAGTGATATTGAAAAATTAAAATCTAAAATAGATGAAAATATAGCTTCTTATATATTTCAAAATCCTAATTTTTTTGGAAGTGTGCAGGATTTTAGTGAAATAGTGGATATTTTACATTCTCATAAAGCTTTAGCTGTAATGTCTAGCTATCCTATATCTTTGGGTATATTGCAAGATGGTGGTAGTTTGGATGTGGATATTTTTTGTGCAGATGGGCAAAGCTTGGGGAATTATCTAAACTTTGGTGGTCCGTCATTTGGAATGCTGGCGACAAAACAAAAATATATTCGAGATGTTCCAGGTAGGATAATTGGGAAAACATTAGACAAAAATAATAAAGAAATGTTTGTGCTTACAATGCAAGCGAGAGAGCAACATATAAGAAGACATCGTGCCACTTCAAATATATGCACAAATCAGAATTTATTAGCTCTTAGAGCTACTATTTTTTTATCTATGCTTGGGAAAAATGGTTTAGTAGATATGGCAAATATGAATTATCAAAAAAGCGAATATCTAAAATCAGAATTATCTAAAATAGATGGAATTGATATATACAATGATAATCCAACTTTTAATGAATTTATTATCTCAACTCCTAAATTAGCTACGAAACTTATAGATGAATTAAACAAAAAAGATTTTTTACTAGGGGTAAATATGTCAAAAATATATGATGGTTTTGATAATAAAGTGCTAATAGCCACCACAGAAAAAAGAACAAAAAAAGAGATAGATTCTTTGGTAAATGCAATTAGAGAGGTTTTATAATGAATAGTAAAACTATATTTGAAAAATCACAAGAAAATAGAGTAGGTATTAAATTACCTCCCCTAGATGTGGATACAAGCCCTATTTTGCCAGAGTATTTGAGAAGAAAAGCAAAAGCAAAATTACCAGAGCTTAGTGAATTTGATGTTATTAGGCATTTTACTAATTTATCTTCAAAAAACTTCTCCATAGATAAAAACTTCTATCCTTTAGGCTCTTGCACTATGAAGTATAATCCTAAAATCATAGAAAAAATAGCTAGTTTAGAAGGATTTAGTAGTCTTCATCCTCATTTAATTACAAATGATGAAGAAGATAGTGTGCAAGGGGCATTAGAAGTGATAGATGATTTACAAAATTATCTATGTGAAATAACAGGAATGGAAGCTTTTACTACCACTCCACAAGCAGGAGCTCATGGGGAAATGCTAGGTATGATGCTTATAGATTCCTATCATAAAGAAAAAAATAATAAGCAAAAGAAATATGTAATAATACCTGATTCTTCACATGGGACAAACCCAGCTACGGTAACTATGATTGGCTATAAAGTGATTACTATTAAAAGTGATGAAAATGGCTATATGGATTTTGAAGAATTTAAAAAAAAGATGAATGATGAAGTAGCAGCCGTAATGCTTACAGTCCCTAATACCTTAGGTATTTTTAATAAAAAAATAAAAGATTTATGCGATATAGCTCATGAGTATGATGCTTTAATGTATTATGATGGAGCAAATATGAATGCTATTTTAGGAGTAGTTCGTCCTGGAGATATAGGCTTTGATGTAATGCATATTAATGTGCATAAGACATTTGCTACTCCTCATGGTGGTGGAGGACCTGGTTCTGGACCTGTGGGGGTTAATCATAAATTAAAAGAGTTTTTGCCTGATTTGGGTATTTATAAAAAAGATGATAAGTATTTTTTTAATAAAAATATGGAAAATAGCATAGGCAAAATATCTCCATTTTTTGGTAATTATGGGATTTCTTTAAGGGCTATCGCATATATGAAGATACTAGGCAAAGAGGGAATGCAAAATGCCAGTAAAAAAGCGGTCTTAAATGCTAATTATATTTTAGCTAGATTAAAGCCATATTTTGATGTGCCTTATGATATGATTTGTATGCATGAATGTGTGCTTTCAGCTAAAAGCTTAAAGAAAAAATATGAAGTAAGTGCGATGGATATAGCTAAGTATTTGATAGATTTTAATCTTCATGCACCGACTGTTTATTTCCCACTTACAGTTCCTGAAGCCATAATGATAGAGCCTACCGAAACAGAAAACAAGCAAAGCATAGATGAATTTTGCGATAAAATGATAGAAGCTGTGAAGCTAGCAGAAACCAACCCTAAAGAATTTTTGAATTATCCTAAAACTCTAGGAGTTTGTAGACCTGATGACACAAGGGCTATCAAAGAATTAGATGTTCGATCAATACACTAAGAGCTGTCGTTTTATTGATAATGATAGAGCATTAGCAAAAGAAAATATGGCAATAGATGAGGCTTTATTTTCTTGTTTTGATACAAATTCGCAAGTTATTTTTAGGCTTTATAATTGGTTTTCTTCTGTTAGTATAGGTATCTCTCAGACATTTGCAGATAAGCCAATGATAATTGATGATTTTGCCAAACGAATGACAGGAGGGGGGACTTTATTTCATGGGCATGATATATCTTATTCTATAATAATCCCTGCTTTTTTTTTAGAAAAATATACCGTTAAAGAAAGCTATGAAAAGATATGCTCTTTTTTATTATTATTTTATAAGAAAATTGGCTTAAATGCTTATTTTGCTAAAGATGATAAATCTATAAAGCTTAGTAAAAATTCTTTTTGTCAAAATGGTTTCGAGCCTTATGATGTCCTAGTAGATGGTAAGAAGATAGGTGGCAATGCTCAAAGAAGAGGAAAAAATATTATTTTCCAACATGGCTCTATCGCACTTTTTAAGCATAAATCAATAAAAGAAAATATAGGTCTTAGTCTTGAAGATTTTGGGATTAAATTAAGCATAAAAGAAGCTAAAGAGAATTTACAAAACTCTTTTATCGAGGTTTTTAATGTGGAGCTTAAACCATCTATTATAAGTAAAAAAGAGCAAAAAATGAAAGAAACTCTACTTAAGGAAAAGTATGACTATTAAAAAAAGAATGAGAAAACCCCTGTGGCTTAGAAAAAAAATATCATTTTCTGCACAAAAAGATATGGAGCAATTATTAAATAACCAAAGCCTACATACAATATGCCAAGAGGCAAAATGTCCAAATATAAGCGAATGTTTTGCAAAAAAACAAGCTACTTTTTTAATCTTAGGAAATATTTGCACGAGAAAATGCACTTATTGCAATGTGCAAACAGGGCGACCAGAAGAAGTAAGAAAAGAAGAAATTCAAAGTGTAGTTAATTCTGTTTTAGCACTTGGCTTGAAATATGTAGTTATTACAAGCCCAGCAAGAGATGACTTAGAAGATGGGGGAGCAGAGCAGTTTTATTTAGTAACAAAAGAGATTAAAAAAATATCTCCTAGTGTAGATGTAGAATTATTAGTGCCTGATTTTAGGGGTAATATAGACTCTATTAAAACAGTAATAAAAAGCGGTGCTGTAATAATAGGGCATAATATAGAAACAGTCAAAAGAAGATATGATATAAGAAAAGGTGGTAAGTATGACCGCTCACTTGAGGTCTTAAAGCAATTAAATTTATTAGGGCAAGAATATAATGTCCAAACGAAAACAGGAATTATGGTAGGGTTTGGTGAAAGCGAGAAAGAAATGATTGAGTTATTTCAAGATTTATTGTCTGTAGGATGTAAATTGCTTAGCATTGGTCAATACTTGCCTCCATCGGATAAATTTGAAGAATTAATAGAATATGTATCGCCAGAAACATTTGATAAATATAAAAAGATAGCCTATGATATGGGGTTTAGTTTCGTCCATAGCTCTCCTTATACAAGAAGCTCTTTTATGGCTCACGAATATCTAAAGGGAACCTCTATTAATTCAAAATAAATAGCTAATATTATATTTTAGCCTTATAGCAATTTTTATAAAATAGA
>JAJVLF010000088.1 GCA_029255845.1 Campylobacterota bacterium
TTTTATAAAAATCACTATAAGACGAAAATCTAACATTATCTAAATTATTTGAATTAATAGAGGTTCCCTTAAGATTTTTATTCGTATAGCATTTGTATGCACAAATACATATCTTCATTTTTTTGTGAAAAAAAACGAAGCAAAATTTAAACAATCTTGCTTAAACAAATAAAGATATAAATAGCCGATAAGATGACAACAACAAGACAAAAGTGCATTTTCATCACCTGAGCTTATGATTGCTTTTTTAGTCTTATGGCTCTATAATAGGGTGAGGTTAAAACCTCATTTCCATATATTAAATGCATAAGTCATTAACTTAATATCGCATTCTAACTAAATACAATCCATTAGCTAAAGCCATTTTAGAACAATGCCTTTTTTTAACCTCTAATTGCTCGATTAACTGCTCTTTACTTAAAGCATTATTTGACATTTCTAATAAAAACCCTACCATTAGTCTTATTTGGCTTCTTAAAAAGCCATTTGCTTTGAATGTGAAAATTCCTTTGTCTTTGTGGGTGTAGAATTTTGCTTCATATATTTCTCTGCGGCTTCCTACATTCTCGGTGCCTGTTTTTTGGAAGTATTTGAAATTATGGACTCCTTTAAAAAGTGGGGTGTTTTCTTTTAGGATTTTTTCATCGAATTTATGGATGAAACTTATGTAATTATATGAAAATACATCTTTTGGTTTTGTGGATATTATGTATCTGTATACTCTATGTTTTGCATCAAATCTTGGGTTGAAATTATCTGCTACTATTTTTATGCTTTTTACTTGGATGTAATTTAGTTTTCTGTTTATTATGTTTTGTAGCTCTTGTAGTTTGTTTTCCCATCTATTGTGTATGTCCATAGATATGATTTGATTTAGTGCATGGACTCCTTTGTCTGTTCTTCCAGCGCAGGTAGATTTTTCATCAATGCCTATATTTTTTAGGACTTCGTGAAAAGAATTAAATACTGTTGTAGTGTTTACTTGCTTGGCATAGCCATAAAATTTGCTTCCATCATACGAGATTTTAAAGGCAACTCTCACCTCACTCTTAACCAATAAATAACATAAGAAGCTATACTAAATAAAATAGGGATAACAAGCATAGTCCATATACCGATGTATCCTAAAAATAAATGTATCAAAAAAACAAAACTAGCTATATAATAAAATGAATAGACCCCCACTTTATCCTTAGATATACGAGGTTTAATAAATGCAATACCAAAAATAGCATAAATAGACATAATAGGGAAAAGTGCTATATTCACACCTAAAACTAGGTTTTTTAAAATACTCTTGTCACTTTCGTATCTTTGCCAGTATTCTACTAAATTAGAGTAATCAAATTTATCTATGATTATGCTATCAAATACACTCATTTTGTCATAGTTTATTTGCATAAGCTCTTCATTAGAGCTTATATATGCTTTGCCATTTTCCATTTGTAGCTCAAATGAATTTGGGTTATCGCCTATTTTTACTTTATCTGCTATTACTATTGTGTCTTTGTTTTCGCTTTTATTAAAAAGGATTATATTTTTAAAAGTATCATTTTCTTTATTTATAAAAAAAAACCAATTACCAAATTTCTGACCAAAATCAGATTTACTTAGATTAATGCTTTGAGTTGTTTGGGTATCGTGGATAAATTTTTCATTAAGGTATTCGCTTAAAGGACGAACGGCAAGTGCGATGATAAGTAAAAAAATACCTAAAAGAACTGAGGAAACTATATATACCTTAAACATTTTAAATGGTTTTAATCCTAAAGAAAACATAACTAAAAGCTCAGATTGCAAACAAGATTTTTTAATAGAGATAGCCATACTTACAAAATATAAAATAGGAACCACATATAAAATCATCGTAGGGACTTGATACATATATAGCTTGAAAAAATCAAAAAATGAAATCTCAAGAACAGAAGAAAAATTAGCTATATCCACAGTAATGATAATAGACATAATAGAAAATAGGACAAAAAACATAGGTATAAATTCTTTGTGAAAAATAGCTGTAAGGTATTGGTTTATCAAATTAAAACATCCATATTAAGGTTTTTGTAAAAATAAACAATCATTAATGCGATGGTTAGAAATGGGACAAATGGAGTTTCTAGTTTTCCTTTTATTCGTAAGTATATAGCAAAAGGTATAGCAATAGCACAAGAAAGTAAAACAGCTTCAATAGAAGCCTCAAGCCCTAAAACAGAGCCAATAATACCTGCGATGATAATATCCCCTTCCCCCATAGCTTCTTGCTTTAAAGCATAAGATACTATTAATCTAATAGCATAAAAAAATCCCATCAAAATAAATATATCAAAATAATTTCCCTTAGTGATTTGATATATAAATGCCAGTGTCAGTGTCAAAATAGCCAAACTTTCAGATATATGGATATGTCTTAAATCCATAATAGCTAAAGCTATTAAAAAAGAAAACACCAAAGATAATAAAATAAAATCTAAACTAAAAGAATTAATATAAAACAATCCTACAAATACAAGCCCTACAACAAGCTCAACAAAAAAATACATAAAAGATATTTTTTCATCACAAGAATGACATTTACCTCTTAAAAATAAATAAGAAATCAAAGGAATATTATGATAAAGCTTAATCCTAGTATCACATTTAGGGCATTTAGAAGAGGGGGCTATAAAAGATAATCCTTTAGGCATACGATATATCAAGACATTACAAAATGAGCCAATAGCTAATCCAAGACTAAAAATAATTAAGTAATCTAATAAAAAAATAGACGATGTCATTAAGGCAAAAAGCTCTCAATCAATTCGCCTTTTCTTTGTAAAACAAAAACATTATTTTTTAATGCTCTAGTTTTTAATTCATCACTCATATAAAAAGAAGCTAAACCTAAATGATGATTATAATCATTATATTCTGGGTATAATTCTTTGAATTTTTTATGTTTGTTTTCTATTAAATCTTCTAAATCATCCTCGTGGGCTTTATACTTTGTTTCTATTATGGCTATATCTACTCCATTAATTAAGACAATGTCAAATTCTCCCTCGTTTTTTCTAACTCTTTTGTGCATATTTTTATGCAGTTCGTCATATTGAATACCGCATACTTTTAGATTACTTAAAGAGTTTACGAAAAATTCTTCTGCTATATCTCCTTGGTTTGCTCCTATGTTTCCTAGCTGGACGCCTACACTTTTTAGTTTTCTATCTGTTTCTTTCATTTGAATAGCTGTTTCTTTTAGTTGCTTCTCTGTTTCTTTCATTTGCATAGATGTTTCTTTTATAAATTTATCTGTTTCTTCTTTGCTTTTTTTTAGATATTTGCTCGTCTTTTTAACTTCTCTACTCGTCTCTTTTATATCTTCTCTTAACTCCAAAATAGCCTTAGCATTACTTGCCACTAAATCTTTTAATTCTTCATCTGTCATCTTATTCCTTCTATAGCAATATTATATCCCATTTAATTCCAATAATGCCTCATTTCGTGGCTCTCTTTGCAAAATATTAAAAAATAATTCTCCCATATTCTTACTTCCACCTTTATATAAAACATTTTTTAAATATTTATCCCATATATTTTGTTTTTTAGATTCAAGGTATAAATCCGCACTTAAAACTTCAGCCCATTTATAGCTATAATACCCAGCAGAATATCCCCCCGCAAAGATATGCGAAAAAGAATTTTGAAATTTATTATATTTAGGAGGCATTAAAATAGAATACTTTTTTCGGACATCATCTAAAAGCTCTTGCACTTGCTCTTTTTGATACAGCTTTTTATGAAGCTTAATATCAAAAATAGAAAATTCACATTGCCTGACTAATTGTATTGCACTTTGAAAATTTCTTGCTTTTATTAGCTTGTCTATATCTTCATCCTTTAATATCTCACCCGTTTTATAATGCTTAGCAAATAATTTAATAGTCCCCTTATCATAAGCAAATTGCTCTAAAAACTGAGAAGGAAACTCCACCACATCCCATTTCACACCATTCACCCCTGATAAATCGCTTTGCTTAACCTGTGAAAATATATGATGTATCCCATGACCTATCTCATGAAAAAGTGTCTCAACATCTCTATGTCTTAAAAGAGATGGCTTATTCTCACTTGATGGAGGGAAATTACAAACTATAAATGCACTTGCCTTTTGAGACTTATCCCCATGAATACAAAAAGTCTCAAAATTATCCATCCAAGCACCATCTCTCTTACCATCTCTTGCTTCCAAGTCAAAATACATTCTTGCAAAAACCTCATCATTTTTATAAAAATCAAAGACCTCTACCTTATCATCCCATACTTTTGTAGTAGTTTTCTTTATCTTAATAGCAAATGACTTTTCAAGAAAATCCAAAACACCCCGCAAGGTAGCACTTTTCTCAAAATATTCCTGATAATACTCTTCATTAATATCAAAATTCTTAGCTCGTAATTTTTCACCATAATAAGCACTATCATAGCTTTGGACATCACATTTAGCAAATTCTTTTAATTCTTTAAATTCTTTAATAGCCCCATCTCTAGCCTTTAAAGATAGATTATCTAAAAAACTCTCCACCATATCCACATTTTTCGCATCCTTAAAAGCATTAGAATAAGAAGCATAATTCTCAAAATCAAAAAGTTTCGCTTTCTCTTGCTTTAAAGCCAATATCTTATCAATAATCTCACCATTACCACTAGCTCTAGTGCTATAAGCCTTATAAATCTCTTCTCGCCTCTCTCTATTGCTACCATAAGTAATATAAGCGATATAGCTAGGCATTGCTAAAGTAAATTTATAATATACCTTGCCATCTTTTTCAAATTTAGCACTCTCTAAATCATTTTTAGGAAGCTCTTTCACATCCTCAAAATCATCAATAATCATCTCATATTTTTTAGTATCATCAATGATATTTTGCGAATACTCTTTACTTAATTTAGAAAGCTCTTCATTAATAGCCTCTAGCCTCTTTTTACCATCATCACTTAAATCCGCCCCACCTAAATTAAAATGCAAAATCCCCTCATCAATAACAGTCTTTTGCTCATCATCCAAGCTATCATAATAATTTTTCTTAATTTCCTTATACCCATTGTATATACGAGTATCAGTAGATAAACTAGTCCCATATTTAGAAACACTAGGAAGTATTTCATTAATAATCTCTTGAGTTAAATCACTATTATTCACAGAATTTTGATGTGAAATCATCCCATAAAGCATATCCACTTTTTCCTCTAAATCACTCAAAGGATAAATAAAATTCTCATAAGTCTTATTTTCAATACAAACAAGATTATCTATTTCCTTTAAATTATCATCAATATTTTTTAGCAAATCTACTTTTATAGTTTTTATATCATTATCAAATTCTCTAAACATCTCTTACCTTAAACCAATTTTCTAGGATCTAATAAATCCTTTAATTCTTCCTCATTAAAAAGCTCTTCTTGTATTAGCACTTCTCTTATACTAAGTTTTTCTTTCATAGCTTTTTTAGCTACCATAGAAGCTTTATGATACCCTATAGTAGGTGCTACCGCTGTTACTAAACTAATAGAATTTTCCATATATGCAAGACACACATCTTCATTAGCCGTAATCCCATCTATACATTTTGTAGCTAAAGTATCCATCGCTCTACGAAGCATAGCTGCTGATTGAAATAAATTATAAGCAATCACAGGCTCAAAAGGATTTAATTGTAATTGCCCTCCCTCACTTGCCATAGAGATAGTTACATCAGAGCCTATTACTTGAAATGCTACTTGATTAACGACCTCTGGTATTACGGGATTTATTTTACCTGGCATTATAGATGAGCCTGGTTGCATTGGAGGTAAATTTATTTCATTTAAGCCTGTTCTAGGACCACTTGATAATAGTCTTAAATCATTACATATTTTTGATAAAACAACAGCTAGTCTTTTTATCATCCCGCTCATTTCCGTAAAAGCACTTGTATCTTGAGTAGATTCAATTAAATCATGATGATTTGTAAATGAAACACCTGTAATATCTTCAATATATTCTTGGACTAAAGATCTGTATTTTAAATCTGCATTTATGCCTGTTCCTATAGCAGTTCCACCCAAGTTTATTTGCAACATACTATCTTTTATTCTATTCATAGATATTCTTTTATTTTTTATAGCTATTTGATATGAATGAAATTCTTGCCCTAAAGTCATAGGCACAGCATCTTGAAGCTGAGTTCTACCTACTTTCATAATATGTTTAAATTCAATAGATTTTTTATGAAAAGACTCTTGCAATAAAGTTAATGATATTTCTAAAACCTGTATTTTAAAATACAAAGCCAATTTTATTGCACTAGGATACACATCATTAGTAGATTGAGACATATTTGTATGATTATTTGGATGAATAATATCATATCTTCCTTTCTCATACCCCATAATCTCTAAAGCCCTATTTGTAATAACCTCATTAGCATTCATATTAGCAGAAGTCCCTGCCCCACCTTGAATAGGATCTACTATAAAATGTTTATGATATTCTCCATTTATAATATCATCACAAGCCCTAGAGATAGCATCTTTTATATCTTCTTCTATTTTACCTAAATCAAAATTCGCCAAAACAGAAGCTTTTTTAATCTGTGCTAATGCTATAACAAATGATGCATATTCGTTTAATTCAACCCCCGTAATATCAAAATTATCTTTTGCTCTTAATGTTTGTATCCCATAATAATGCTCATTTGATATTTCTTTTTCTCCTAAAAAATCGCTCTCAATTCTTGTATCCAATGTATTTCCTTGTTTTTAATTAATGCTACAATTATAACATAATGACTTAATTATCTAAAGTTTACACCTTTTAGGGAACCTCTATTAATTCAAATAATTTAGATAATGTTAGATTTTAGTCTTAGAGTGATTTTTATAAAATACGGTGTAGCCGTAGCTACATCTATTTTATAAAAATTGCTATAAGGCTAAAATATAATATTAGCTATTTATTTTGAATTAATAGAGGTTCCCTTTAGTTTAATACATCTATAAAGTGTTATAATATTGCTATCTCACAACAATATATGCTACTATGTGCTAGGGAACCTCTAAAAATACAAAAGGAAAAAATATGTCAGATGGTGATTATAAAATAGGTCAGGATAATGTTCGGAGGTTTGGGCTTGATTTCCATAATCCTGTATTTACAGTAAGTGCATTAGTTATTTTAATTTTTACTTTAGTAACTATAATGTTTCCCGCATTCTCAAAAGAAATGCTAGATGGGGCGAAGCTGTGGTCAATAAATAATTTTGATTGGTTATTTATATCTTCAGGAAATATATTTGTTATATTTTGTCTGCTTTTAATCATTTTACCAGTTGGTAAAATAAGACTTGGCGGGGATGATGCAAAAACAGAATTTTCTACAAAATCTTGGTTTGCTATGCTTTTTGCTGCTGGTATGGGTATCGGTCTTATGTATTGGTCGGTTGCTGAACCTGTTGCTTATTATACAGCTTGGTGGCATACTCCTCTAAATGTAGAGGCTCGCACAGCAGAAGCGAAAGAATTAGCTATGGCTGCTACTATGTTTCACTGGGGGCTACATCCTTGGGCTATATATGCTGTTGTTGGTTTGTCTTTGGCTTTTTTTGTTTATAGCAAAAAGCTACCTTTTACAATAAGATCAGTTTTTTATCCAATTTTTAAAGAAAGAATATGGGGCTGGACTGGTCATATCATCGATATTTTAGCTATTTTTGCTACTATCTTTGGTCTTGCTACTTCTTTAGGTCTTGGCTCTCAGCAAATATCTGCTGGACTACATTTTTTATTTGGTATAGATAGTGGTGTTGGCACACAAATTATGATTATCTCTTTTATTACTCTTATAGCAGTAACTTCAGTTGTCAGAGGATTAGAAGGAGGAGTGAAAGTTTTAAGTAATTTTAATATTATTTTGGCTGTTATTTTAGTTCTTTTTATAATCATAGTAGGTCCTACATTAAATATCTTAACAGGTGTCGGCACAATCTTAAGTGATTATGCCTCAAATATCCTTGCTTTAAGTAATCCAGTAGGAAGAGAAGATAGTGATTGGTATCATGGTTGGACTGTATTTTATTGGGCTTGGTGGATAGCTTGGTCTCCATTTGTAGGTATGTTTATCGCAAGAATTTCAAAAGGAAGAACCGTTCGAGAGTTTTTAATAGCTGTGCTAGTAATCCCGACATTAGTAACATCCCTTTGGATGAGCACCTTTGGATTAACAGCCCTTGATCAAGTAATAGGCAATGTAGGTGAGTTAGCTAATGGAATTAGCGATAAATCATTAGCAATGTTTCAAATGCTAGAAAACCTCCCTCTATCTTCAATCACTTCAGTTTTAGCTATCATATTAATAACGATATTTTTTGTAACTTCATCTGACTCTGGCTCATTAGTAGTAGATAGTATCACAGCAGGTGGAAAATTAGATGCTCCAATATCTCAAAGAATTTTTTGGGCAATCACAGAGGGTCTTGTAGCTATTGCTCTACTTTATGCAGGTGGCACAGAAGCATTAAGTGCCTTACAAGCTGGCTCTATTGCGACAGCATTACCTTTTACAGTGATATTACTTTTGATGTGTTATAGTTTATACATTGCTTTACATGCTGAGCTTAAGAAATAAAAATGGATAAAACAAAAGTAGATGATTTTCTAATAGAAATGATAACACCAAAAATACAAAAAATAGAAGAAAAGTTTAGCAAAGGAGAGGGCTTAAATTCTGAAGATGTAAATACCTTACTTTTAAAATCACAATACAATCATATAAATCATTTAGATAGTAAATTAAATCAAGTTGCTGATAGTGTTGTTAGATTAGAAAATAAGTTTAATGATAAATTTGGTGAGATAGAAAATAAATTTAGTGGGTTAGAAAATAAATTTGTTGGGTTAGAAGT
>JAJVLF010000089.1 GCA_029255845.1 Campylobacterota bacterium
TACAAAGAGTGTCTGAGATTATTAAAGATGTTTTAGGTGAGGATTTATCTTATGGTGATATATCTAAGGCTATTGCTAGGGTTATGGCGAGTGATAGTGGCTCTGATAATATTAAAGATATATTAAAATCTCCTAAGATTAAGGCTAGTATTGTTGCTATGATTAGTGATAATAAGAAAGTTAAGGCATTAGAGAGATTAAATAGTGTTGAGTCTGCGATAGCTTCTATTGTGGATATTATAGATAGTGCTGAGATTACTGTGGATAAGATAAAGCTGTATTCTAAGTCTATTGAGCTTGTTTCTAATTCTTATGAGCTTAAGGCTTTTGAGATTAATAGAGCTACTAGTGGTGATGTGTTAGTTGAGATTAGGTCTGATTTAGCTAATGTGATTAAAACTTATACTAGTTTGTCTGAGGTTAATGTTTTGGTTTTAAAGGCTCAGGCATTGGCAGAAGCTGATAATAAGGTTGTTTCGCTTTATAAGTTTTCTAGGTCTATTAATAATGTAATATCTAATAAGAATACTATTAGTGAATTAATTAATATTCATAATGAAGTTGATATGGCTAGCTCTGTGATAACTCAAGCTGATGAAAATACATTGAATGCTCAAAGAACTGCTGGCATTGTTGTGGTTTTACCTGTGATTGAAGAACCTCCTGTTAAACCTGCAGATGGTAATACTACAAAAAATGAAGATGTGGTCAAGGTTCCTGAAAAAACATCTACGGATGGTGATGCAGGGAATATTAATCAAACTGGGAAAGTTCCAGGGATACCTAGCGATAATATTGGGACTACTTCTAGCTCTCTTGATGGTAATAGGACTCAGCCTAATTATAATGATGGTGCAACTCCTCAGAATAGTCAAACTCAGCCTCCTAGCTTAAATAATAATGAGGTTCCGACTCTTTAGATGTTATTCTTTCTTCTTTTTTCGTTTGGCGGGAAGAGAAGGGGGATAATTTATTAATTCTGATATTACGATAGATTAATTTACTGTGCTATAGATGGGACTGAAGTCCCATGTCCGAAGTTGCTTTTTTGGATATGAGACTTTAGTCTCATTTTTGGTTTTTTAAATAAGTTTATTGGTTTGTCTTAATATTAGTTAGATGATTACAAAGGTGATATTGTGAGATATATAAAAATAACTTTACTTATACTGGCTCTTATCGTAGCTATTGCTAGCTGTGGTGGGAATAGTGGCGGAGGTGAAAAAAATCCTATTAGAGAGATAAAAGGATATGTGATAGATGGTAATATTAGTGAAGCTAATGTGTCTGCTTATAAGCTTAGTGATGCTATGTATGAAGATAATAAAACTGACTATTATGATAAATATAAAATAAAAGAGCATAATATAACTAATGAGAGTGGTCATTATGCCTTGTATGTGGATAGAAATATTTCTGATATAGAGATAATCTCTTCTGGTGGGGAAGATGTATTAACTAAGGAAATTTTTGAGGGTATATTGCGGGCTAAGATTTCATTTAATGAGGGTGATTTTGGTGATGACATATATGTTACTCCTCTTAGCACATTAGTGGCTGTTAGTGTTAATATTAATAATACTAATTCATATGTGGATAAGGTTATAAAATATAATCTAAATATTGATAAGGATTTTAGCTTGATTAATCATGACCCTATGGGTAGTAAGCTAGATGATAAATTAAAGTTAAAGCTCTTTCAGGCTACACAACAAATTCAAAAGGTGGCAGAAATAGTTAAAGAGACATTAAGAGATGATATACATTATGAGCAGATATTTAAGGCTATTTATTTAACTATGGCTAGTAAATATAATGATAATACTAGGGCTATAAGTAAGGAGCAGGAGGTGCTGAAATCATCTTTGTTTATTGATAATGTGTTGAATTTTGTGAAAAAAGATAATAAGAGAAAATCTAAAATTAAACTAGAAGTTATTGGGACTGGGATAAAATCTATTATTGATATTATTCATAGTGATGATGTTAAAATTGAAGATATTGTATTAAGTGCTATGGCGATAGAGGTTGTGAGTAATTCTTATGAAGAGAAAGCTAAAGAGATAAATAATGCTGTAGATACAGATAAGGATATGTTTGACTTAAAGTCAGATGTAGATGATGTTTCAAAAATATATATTGAATTATCTAAGGTAAAAGATGTTATAAAAAAAGCACAAAAACTGGCTAAAGAAAGAAAAAAAGTTGTTTCTCTTGCTGTGATGGGTGCTTTTCTTGCTAAAAATATATCTTCTAAGACTATTAATGATTTAGGTGATGATAATATTCAAAATATTATAGATAAGTCTGTTGTTAGTGAAGATAAGAAAAATATTGCTAATAATAATATACTTCAAGGTAGCTTAGAACCATTGACTGGTGGTATTGGAGGTGGCAGTAGTGGTAGCGGAGGAGGTGGTGGCAGTAGTGGTAGCGACAACAACAACAACAATATAACAGATTCAGATGGTGGTGCAAAAAAAATAAATGACAGTAATAAAAGTAACTACCCAAGTATCCCTATAAGTGAAATAAATGTGTCTATAATTGAAAATAATGCCACTGGTAAAGCTGATCAAAACAGGAGTGATACAGCCATTATACCAGATGTAAGTAATGCAAAAGATGAAGTTCCTGAACTTAATAAGAATTAATTTATTATGCTTAAATATTTTACATTAATCTTATTTAGTATTTTTGTAAATGGGGAGTTTGTGAAAACTGTGCCTCTAAAGAATGCTAAAATAATTAATTCTATTATCGCGGGTGGGCAATCCATTAAGATAAATAAGACTATTTTAGAAGATGAGATTATTTTTAGTGAAACAAGACAAGATATGCTTTTGGGTAGTTTTATTTTAAAAAGACCTTCTGATATTGGCTCGTTTAGGATTAGATATACTGATGGGTATGGTAATAGTAGGAATAAATTAGTTAATTTTTCTAAGGGTGGTATTAGTAATAATCAATTGTATTTTTATGAGAAAAAAGATTATTTTTATAAATATGATGATGGTAAAGCTAAAAAAGAAAATCTTATTTTTGAGGCTAATCTGCCTATTAGCTATGTAGATAAAGGAGCATTTCTTGATATTTCTTTTAAAAAATGTGGTGGTTGTGATGAGGTTAGGTTTGATTACTGGGATAAGAGGGTTATTTTTTATTTTAAATTTAAAGCTAGAAATGATAAAGAGATAAATTTATCTCCTAATATAAAAAGAATTCAAATTGCTAATAAGAAAGGTAAATATCCTACTTGGCTTATCGTGGAAGCAAAAGAAAAAATACGAAAGATAGAAAAACTCAATGATAGTGGTGAAAAAGAAATCACATATAGGATTTATCTTGATTAATTTATTTATGAAGATGTTTATTGTAATTGGGTGCTTTGCTTTTGGCTTCTCTAATGATGGCTTTAATCAAAAATCTATTGTTATTATGAAAAATATAATCTTTGAAAACCGTGATATTGAATTTGATATTACTTATTGTGATAATGGAGTGTGTCAAAATAGAGGTAGTTATACTTATGAGGTGGATAATAAGCTTAAAAATAATATGGAGATATTGGCTTTTAAACATCTCTCTAAAAAAGAAAATGATAAGATTTTATTGAAAACTAATGGGCTTAGGGTGGTGAAAAAAGATAAAGCTAGTAGTGAATATATCCCTGATATTGGGCTATTTAGTGGTGATTATCTTGGGTATTTAGAGAAGATTAAAAAGCCTATTAATGATTTTGCTATGAAAAATGATGTCTATAATCCTATCATATATAATGTGCATTTTCCTAAGATAAGAGGCTCTATTAATATCACTAAGATTAAAGCTAATGATAATCTTTATTCTTATAATACTAAAATGAGTATTTCTTTTGATGCTACTATTGGGGTAAATGCTTTAGGTGGTGATGGGCATAATGAAGATGTGGTTAAGATAAATGAGTATTTGGTTTATGATTTTGATATTATAGCTAAAAAGGATGTTTGGAATTTTCTTTTTTATGATTTGATGCAAAATGCTTCTAGTGATGTGTCTTATGCTTTAGCTAATCTTGAACTTAATTCAAGGACTTATGAGAATAATTATAAAAATGATGATGAAATGCCTGTATTTAGAGAAAGTGCGGTAGATGTGGATAAAAGAGAGTTTATGTATAGGCATTTTATTACATTAGGTGTTGGTGCTATTCCTTTTGAGTTGTCTTTAGGTCGTGATTATAAGATGCCTGATGATTATTCTCATTATTTTAAAAGTATTTCTTTTGGTTATAATTGGTATATGGCGGATTTATATAATGTGTCAGCTAATATAAATATCAATATAGGGAAAAAAGATTTTTTGATTATGGATCAGACATATGCATTTAAAAATCCTCTTTTATTATCTTTAAGTGCTGGTTTGTCAAAAAAGATATATTTTAATTCTGATATTTATATATCTCCTTTGATAAGTGGGAGTATTACTAAGGTTAGCTCATCTGAATTAAAAGGTTTTGAGAGTGATGCTTTTGTGCAAAATTCTAATATTCTTATAGGAGGAGAGATTGGATTTAGTGGAGATGATTATGAGGTGGCTTTTTGGGTTCATAAGTTATTGAAGAATAGCTCTAAGGTTATGGGGAAAGATAAAGTATATATGGCTACTGTGAGTGATGGGGTTTCTTTTGGGTTAGAATATAGGCATGAGCTATAAATGTTTTTTAAGTTAATATACTTAACTTTCGTAAAATAGGGTTATCTTATGGATATAGTTTTTAGTTTTTAAAGTAAATGATTAGCTTTTAATGATTTTGCTATTCTTTCATTATCTTGTGCAAATTCTCTTAGGGTTGAAAGTATTCCTTTTAAAATCTTAAAATTCTTTTTATCTTCTATTTCTTTTTTATCTCTTAAATATATAGCTATAAAAGGCGAGGCAAATACAAGACCCATTAAAATATATAATATATTAAATACTGTTTCAAATCTTTTATCAACTTGTTCAAACCTTTTGTCCATATTGTGCTGTATTGCTGTAAATTTTTTATCCATTTGCTCAATAAGTAATTTTATGTCGTCTTTTGTCGCAGGTTCAGAGTATAAAAAAACTCCTAATGTTAATATAAATAATAAATATTTCATAAATAAATCCTTAGTGATATGTATTATACATAGTTATGTTTAAATATTTTTTATTTTGTAGATTAAAAATTAGGTGGTAAATTAATTTGTAGTAATTAGTTATTGTAAAACTAATATTAATTCTGATATTTATATAGCACCTTTTATAAGCGGGAGTATTACTAAGGTGTAAGTCATTGAAAAATAGCTCTAAGGTTGTGGGGAAAGATAAAGCATATATGGCTACTGTGGGTGATGGGGTTTCTTTTTGGTTGGGTTATCGGTATAGGTTTTAGGTTTTTTAGAATTATTATTCGCTACTAACTATTCTTTCTTTTGCTTGCTTATAAACTTCCATATCTTCTCTTTTACCAATGGCTATGACTTTTATTACCAAAATATTATCTATAATTTCATAAACTATCCGAATTTTCTTTTTAGACACATATACTTTTTTTAATTTTGTTAAGTTGAGTCCATATTTATTGCCGAGAGGTTGTCCTATCTTGGGCGAATTTCTAATTTTTTCTAATTTTCTAAAAACCTCAATACGGATAGAATGATTTAATTGTTTTAAATCTTTTTCGATAAGTGGGTGATACTTTACATCATACATAAATTAGATTTTATTTAAATCAATATCAAATTTTTTAGCCATATCTTCCATTGATATATATTCAGACAAGGGAGTGTTTTTTCTTTGTTGGATAATATTGTAAATTTGAGTATATTCTTCTAATTCTATGATTTCTTCATAGGATTTTAATCTCTCATATTCATCCGTTGAGATAACAACGGCTTCTAGTTTATTGTTTTTTAATATTCCTATTTTTTCGAGAGAGTGTTTTTTGATATTACCTATAATATTTCCTATTTGTTTAGTAAAATCAGTAATTGAAAAAAGTTCACTTTGAGCATATTTCACCATATTGTATTTCCTTGTAAATTAACTATCAAATATATATGTTTATATTATAGTGTATTTAGTATTTTATATCAATTAATATTTAAGGGAACCTCTATTAATTCAAAATAAATAGCTAATATTATATTTTAAGGGAACCTTATAGCAATTTTTATAAAATAGATGTAGCTACGGCTACACCGTATTTTATAAAAATAACTCTAAGACTAAAATCTAACATTATCTAAATTACTTGAATTAATAGAGGTTCCCTAAAATATTTAAAAATTCTCTATCTCACTAACAAATCTATCTACCAATTCTTTTTCAGGCAATCTAGCAATTATTTCGCCTTTGACCATAATAAGACCACTTTTTTTACCAAAGGCTATAGCTACATCACTATGCTTTCCTTCTCCTATGGCATTTACTGCACATCCCATCACTGATACATCTAAGGATTTTTTTATATGGGCTATTCTTGGTTCTATTTCTTTGATGGCAGATACTAAATCAGATTCTATTCTTCCACAAGTGGGGCATGATATTATATTTATGCCTTCTTTTATTAATCCTAATGAGCTTAATATTGCTTTGGCTACTTTTATTTCTTCTTCTAACTCTCCTGTCATAGATACTCTCATCGTATCACCTATGCCTAATGATAGCAAATGACCAAATGCTACTGATGATTTTATGGTAGAATGAAATTTAACTCCAGCTTCTGTAACTCCTAAATGAAATGGATATTCTACTAAAGGTCTTAATAGCTTATAGGCTTCTACTGTCTTATTGACATCGCTTGTTTTTAGAGATACTTTTAGGTTTGTAAAATCCAAATCTTCTAAAAGTTTTATATTATATAGGGCAGATTGGCACATCGCATTTGCTGTATGCCCGTATTTTTTTTCTATTTGTTTTTCTAAGCTCCCACCATTTACACCTATTCTTATAGGTATATTATTATCTTTACATGCCTTAACTACCTCTTTTATTTTTTCTTTTGAGCCTATATTACCTGGGTTTATTCGCACACAATCTACAGACTCTGCAGCTATTAATGCTAATGTGTGCTTAAAGTGAATATCTGCTACTAAAGGAAGGCTTATATTTCTTTTGATTTCTTTTAATGCTAATGCTGCTTTTTTATCAGGGACTGCTACTCGGACAATGTCTGCACCTGCAAATTGTAGATTTGTGATTTGCTGGATTGTTTCTTTAATATCTTCTGTTTTAGAAAAAGTCATAGATTGTGTGGATATAGGAGCATCTCCACCTATTAGGACATTTCCTACGGATATTTGCTTGGTTTTTATTCTTTTAATCATTATTTAAAATCAATCTTGACAATATCACCAAATCTAAAGTTAATATTATTATTGTTTTCTAATAAAACAACCTGATAAGAAGATATATATTTACTATCCACCACATTAGAAATGCTTTCTATAAAAAACTTAGACGGTTTGCCATCAATAAATATATCTTTTTGTTTTATTTTTTCTATATCTTCTTGATTTACAAAAATAACAATTTTCTTTTTAGATATATCATAAGTATCTACTATTATAGAGCCAATAGAGACAAATTCATTTTCTTTTGGATAAATCTTACCTATATATTTATTCTCAACTATGAAGGTCTTTTTATTGATATTTGATAATTGTAATTTCAATTTTTCAGATAAAGAAATATAGCTTTGTTTTTTCACAAGCATATTTAATTTTTCTCTATCTTTTTCATTTTTGCTTAAAGATTTTATACTTTTTTTTCTATCAAATGTGGATTTTGATATTTGATATATTTCTTTTGTTGCCTCTAGTCGTTGCTTTAGTGAATTAAGTCTTATTAAATCTTCTTTGCTATTTATTTTTAAAATGGTATGTTTTTGAGCATAAACGAAACTAGAAGAGCTATTAAGATAAGATACTTTTCCTATTGTTTCACTTTTTAAAACAATCTTTTTATATGGTTCTATTTTCCCAACATAAGAAAATAAATTTAAAGATAAAATAAGCATTATGAGTAATTTCATTATTTAGTCGCTTTTTTAGGCTTAACTTTTTTCGGCATTACTTCTTTGGGTTTCGCCTCTTTTGGTTTCATCATTTTTGGTTTCATCTCTTTTGGCATTACCTTTTGTGTTTTTGGTTTCATTTTTGGTTTCATCTTATCATTTTTTTTCATCATTTTTTTGGCATTATTGCTTTTTGTATCTTTTTCCATTTCTATTTTTTTATTATGTTTTGGCATTTCAGCTTTTTTTGCTTTTTTTCTTGCAACAGACATTTTCATTTTATTATTATCTTTAATTTTATACATCTTAAATTCTTTCAAAGAAGCAAATTTATCATGCGAAAAAACATAATCCCCACTAGGAGCATTAGCATGACAAGATATACATCCCCTAGTGCTACTTTTAGCTATTTTGCCTGCTAATTTAAACCCTTGAGCACTTCTCATAATAGCACCATTGGTATTATATTGAGCATAAAACCAATTTTTATTATCACTATCATAGCCATCTTTTCTTTTAAACATAACAGAAATACTTTTTAAATACATAGATGGATGATTAATAATATTCATTATATCAATATTAGAGCTAATATAGTTTTTTAAAATAATAACAAATCCATAAGTTCTTCCGACAGTTATCTTAGATTCTATCTTTTCTACATAAGAGCCATGAGGAGGAAGCCCTTTATAAGGCTGAGTAGAAATAGAATTATCTCCTACTAGCTTCATTTCATTCATTTTATGCCATAGCATACTAGCAAATCGAACATCTTTATTATATCCGAAATTTCTAGCATTTATACTAATAATTAATAATAAAAGTAGTAAAAATAATTTCATATATCCCCCTTAACCTTATAATAGACTTCTTTCAAAACCCATCAAAAGGCTATATAAATTATAATACATCACTTTGCAAAAATAAAACCTTCGCAATAGCTACGGCTATTACTTAGTTTTTATTTTCACAAATTAATGCACTATAATTCATATATCCAATTTGATGAGTTTTGAAATAAGTCTAGTGGATTATAACAATACAATCTTTAAAAAACAAAAGAAACATCTTTATGATTTTTAAAATCATCAAATATAGATAATCTCTCTGACCCATCACTAACTATAATGATAAGATTAAAGCTAGTATATTTGCCTTTTTTACTAACTTTAGAAGGCTTAACTGTATGAGCTTTATCTCCTAAAACATTTTTTATTATAGTTTCTAGTAATTCTTTATCTTTTAAAATCAGCTTATATTCCCATGATAAAGGATAGTCTATTTTTGGTTTGTTGTTTTCATTAAATAAATTTTTCATTTTATATCTTGTGGCATATATTCTAGCCAATTAAAATCATCAGAAATAGCTATAAAAGGGTCTATTTTTAAAGCTTCATTATTATAGCTTATAGATTTTTGTGTTTTTAAGCTTACAAGCTTCCCGCCACTTTCAGTTAATATAATATGACAAGCAGATATATCCCATTGCTGGATAGAATTAAATTTTATATGTATATCAGCAGAGCCATCTGCTATTTTGCACATTTTTAAAGATGAACTCATAGCCACCTCTTTAACCTCGTATTTTTTTCTTAAGTTTTTTGTAAAAGTAGCTACTTCTAAATCATTATGAAAATTACTTATTAATATAGTTTTCTTTGTTGATTTTTTATTACAAAATATCTGCTTTTTAACCCCATCTTGAATTAAAAAAGCACCTTCATCTTTTAAAGCATAATATATACTATCATAAAATGGAGCAGATACCACCCCTACTATAACCTCATCATTTTCTACTAAAGCGATATTAATTGTCCATTCGCTTAATCCCTTAATATAGTCTTTCGTTCCATCTATTGGGTCGATTATCCATAAGTATTTTTCATCTTTTCTATTTTCAAAACTTAATATATTCTCTTCACATAAAATCTTTATATCAGGGTATTTCTCAATAAGAGATTTATGAAGAAAATTACTAATCTCTATATCTGCATTACTTACAGGGCTTCCATCTAGTTTTTTATTAATTACAATATTATCTCTATTATCTAATGCTATCTTACCTGCTGTTTTTGTAATTTCTATTAGATAATCAATATCTATCTTAGATGTCAAATTCTTTTCCTTCTTTGGCTACTATATCATAATCTAATATTTTCATTCTTTTAGAATGAAGTAACATTCTCTGAGCTTTTGATTTAAACCCATACTCAAAATCACCAACTATTGGTAATGAATGATGAGCTAAATGCACTCTTATTTGATGAGTTCTACCATGGGTTATTAGGACTTTTATTTTACTTTTTTTGCCCATATATGAGAGAGGAGAGGCTATAGTTATAGCTGGTTTTCCTTTTTTACTCACAAAGCTTCTTGATTTGGTTTTAAATTTTTTAGTTTCTATTAAGTCATTCATCGTAATTTCATCAGAGCATAATCCATGCACAACGGCTACATATTCTTTATATACTTTCAAAGCTCTAAATTCCCTTATACACTTTGACCTTATTTCTTCATTTTTAGTCATTATAATAACACCGCTTGTTTCTTTATCTAGTCTATGTAAAAGCTTATAAGGAGCAAATTTTTTCTCTAATTCATAAGAATCCATAAAGCAAGGTTTATTAAGAGCCAAAATATTATCATCTTCTAAAAGAATGCTAAGTTTAGCCTGCTCTTTAACCACTAACTTTGTATCTATATCCACAATAGCTCTAGCAATATTAATTCTTTTGCCATGCATATAAACAAGACCTTTATCGCATAACTCTTTTGCTTTTGAGTTTGATAAACCATGCGAAATGGCTAAAACTTTATATACTTTATCTTTTTTCATTATCTGCCTTAAATTTTTTAAAAGTGTAAATCTTTAATTTAAATCTTATCTCTATCTTTTCTCCTTGAGATTTTAAATGCACAGGAAAAGCTACTTTGATAATATTGTGTGATGAATTCATTTGTTCTAAAAATCTATAAAAATTAACAATTGATTTCGTTGTTGTTTTAATATCAAGCTCTACAGCTCTAAAATTATCTTTAGCTATAGATTCTTGTGTATCTTGTATATCAAAAGTAGCAAAATTTGATTGTAAGTATTTTCCTACTTCTAATGCCGTATATTGATTTATGGTTGCTCTTAGCATTCTTCTATTAGTGCTTTTTAGAGATCTTAATCTATTTTCATAATAATCATGTTCTTTTTTTGTTTTTCTGACGGTTCTATTGTATTGTTTTATTTCTTTACCTATTTCTGTGTATTTCTCAATGGAAACCATAACTATTTTAAAATAAGATGAAACAATAACAGCAATAAATATAAGCAAATAAACAACATTTTTTCCTATGCTTACCGTTGCAAGTGATTTTTTAGCCATTTTTATTCTTTATACATATTTTCAGATGTAAATCTGTATTCATTATCTTGTGTTAGATAAAAACTAACTCTTGACCTATCAAAAATAGACTTAAGAGGAACTTCTAATAAAAACCTATACATATCCTTAGTAGGAGTAATCCCCTTCATTGTCAATGATTTATCTCTCATTGTAAGCTCTGTAAGAGTTATCTTCTCTGGAACTAAATCAAAAATATTTTTAATGCTATCTTTTAATATTATATTATGTGAATAAAGCTTGTCTATGAAATTCTTTTTAAATTCCACATCTTCCATTTCTAGTTTTATTAAAAACTGATCCTTTTGCATCTCCTTAACATATATTTTATTCTCATCAAGAAACATATGTGATTCACTAATCTTATGTTGAATAAGGAGATTAAAAGCAAACAATAAAGAGAAAGAGAGAAATAAAAAACCCATCCATATCTTAGTGTCTGGAAATAAAACATCTTTTTGCCTAAATGGCTTAAAACTATAATCTATCATTTATAACTACCTGCTATTTCTAATAAAACATCAATTATATTGATTGATTGTATGTCTATATCCATCATTAATTCATCTTTAAGATATTTAACACAAATATCATCTATTAAATCATCATTATAAATAACAATGGAAGATAAAAATTCATAATCTCCATCATCATCATAATAAGACTTAATAAAATCCTCTATTATTCCCTTTATAAGGGTATTTAGATTAATATCCAATGAATCAAGACCTGATGTTTGAATAACTTGATTACTAGAAGGAAACTCTGAATCACCCATAGAATTCAAATCATCCATGTTAATATCCATATCCATATCCATATCCATATCCATATCCATATCATCATGATCTAAAACATCAAAGTCTTCATCTCCAAAAATGTCATCTAAATCTTCTTTTTTTTCTTCAGGGTTTTCTTCTTCTTGTCCTTGCTCTTCTTCCTCTTCTGCCATAATTGTTACGGATACATTAGAAGATAAAACAGCTACTCCTTTATTAAATACACTAATAGAAAGTAAATTCTTCTTAGCTAAAACTATTACGGTATGATCTAAGTTATTTTGGACATACTTATAATGCAAAACAGAAAATGGAGATATTAATAAATCAATATTTACTCCTTTTAATTCCTTAAAAGCATCACTAATATCATATTTATTACAATAAATACTGTATTTGTTATTAATATTTATATGCTTAATATGCTCTATCTTGCTACTAGGCAAGCTACTTATATTCTCTATAGTATTTTGAAGCGGTCTATTTAAAAGAGTAATAACATAACAAGAAGAATACCTAAGCAAAATAGGATTTATAAATGTAAAAAGCTGTTCTGGTATTTTGCCTTGGATTCTTGTAAACTTATGAGAGCCTTGTTTTAAAGTTTTATTCTCTAAAACAACCAAATAAGCAACATCTATAGTATCAAAATTTTGATCAATAGCTATATATGCTTTAGGAAATAAGCCTCTTAAAAAACCTACCATCTACAAAATATCTTTTGATAGTTCTTGTAATAATTTATCAAATTCATCCCTTAGTTGTTTAGCTTCTTTTATTAATTCTTTATCTGTTAATATCGTCCATGTCAAATCATCATATTTTTCCACAACAATTTTAGCATAAATTATCATTCTAGTTCTATCAGCGATGGTTATAGATGAAAGCACTGAAAGAGCATTTATCTTTTCATAATAATCTTTTGCTTGGTCAATATATTTCACTAACTTTAATGCTCTAGCACTTTGCTCTCTCACTGTATATGCCATTAAATTATACCGCTCCTGCTTATAAGCTAAATCGGCATAAGTATAGGCATTTTCATAATCACCTAAAACATAATAATATTTTGCTTGGATAGAATTATGATAAGAAGTATTTAAAATAAAATACAAAAACATAGATATTATAAAAAATAAAGCTATCACTAAACCAATAAAGTTATTTAGGTTCATATATATACTAAAAAAGCATATTACCAATTAAAGAATTTTTTCTTCTATCTTTAATATGAACTGTTTTAATTTCACCTAAAAGACTAGCATCGCCTTTAGTGATTACCGTAAAATTATTATCACTTTTACCTGAGATATAACCATCGGGCTTAATCGCATCAAAAAGAGTCTCATAATCACTACCTATCTTATCTTTTAAAATATCAAAATTATATGTTTTATGTTTTTCAATTACTCTTGTTAATCTCTGCGATGAGATTTTATCATCTATTTGATTATCATAATCAATAGCTGGAGTAAGAGGTCTTTTAGAGTATTTAAAATTAAATATCTGCTCAAACCTTATCTTATCTATCACATCTAAAGTATCTGCAAAATCCTCATCACTTTCCCCTGGAAAACCAACGATTACATCAGTAGTAATAGAAACATCCTTAGCTAAATCCCGTATCTTAAAAGCTTTATCTAAAAACCACTTTTTACTATAACCTCTTCTCATAGATTTTAATAAAGAAGTAGAGCCACTTTGTAATGGCATATGGATAGAGCTACAAATGATGGGATTTTTTGCAAATTCTTCTATAAATTCATCATCCATATGCAATGGATGTGGAGAAGTAAATCTAATTCTTTTTAAACCATCAATTTCGCTTAGTTTTTGCAGTAAATAAGTAAAGTTAATATGCTTATCAAGCTTTTTGCCATAATTATTGACATTTTGCCCTAAAAGGCATATTTCTTTCACTCCTTCACGAACTACCTTTTTAGCTTCATTTATAATAATATCCAAAGGAATAGAAATCTCATCACCCCTAGTAAAAGGAACTATACAATAAGCACAGCTCTTATCACAGCCAATCATAATATTTATAAAAGCCTTATATGGATTGCTTCTATAATCATCAAACATATAAGAGCTATCATCGTGGTCTATGTCAATTTCCACAGCACCTTTTCTATCGATAATATTAGAAATCTTAGATATATTTCTAGCTCCTAATACAAAATCCACAAAAGGGGCTCTTTTAATAATATCCTTACCAAGATGAGTGGCACTACATCCACACACACCTATCTTCGCATCTTTTTTCTTAATTTTATTAAAATGACCAATCTCAGAAAATAGTTTTTGCACAGGCTTATCTCGCACCGAGCAAGTATTTACCATTATCAAATCCGCTTCTTCTATATTATTTGTTTGTTCATAGTCTTTTTTATTTTTAAGCTCAGCTATCATATGCTCACTATCTCGCACATTCATTTGACAGCCTAGTGTTTCAATAAAAAGCTTTTTAGACATTTGTTTTTATATAACTCTTAAAGAATAAATGTAATCATTTTCATCTATTGCATATTTTACTTTTTTTAAATGAGCTGATCTACTTAATTTTTCTAATGCTTTGACCGCTTTTTCTAAATCATCTTCTTTATTTTCTTTTGAAAGATAATATGTTTTAAAGCCATCTTCTGTATCTTTTTTTATTACTGGAACTGTAATTTCAGTAGTATCTTCTAGTATCAATTTCATTAATTTTCCTCAATATTTTTGCTATATTTTAGCATAAATATGCTATAAACTTGGCATTTAGTTAAAGGCTTTTATTGAAAATAATATTTTTCCTACATATATTCATTATCTTTGTGTTTTCAAATGAATACACAATATCTCAAATAATAAACAAAAAAAAATTTATTATAAAAACAAATGATAATTTAAGTATAAACAAAACCTTATTCATATTATCAAAACAAAATCACATTTTAGCATTAGCAAGCATAATAAAAAAAAGCGGTAATACCTATACCATAAGCATATTTGAAAAAAACCCTTTTAAAAATAAAAATATCCCATATTTAAAATCCAAGCTAGACATAAAAGATAAAGTCCTAGATAAATTATTTGATAATAATGCAATGATAATAGCTCCTGATTTTAAAAATTTTCAATTAGCTAAGAATAAATTTAAAAAGAAAAACTTCTTAAGTCCTGATTTATTAGTATCTTTTACCGATGGCTCAAAAGATATAACAAAAGAAAATTTGTCTAATTTCGCAAAACAATATAATATATCTTATTATTATTTTGTATTTAATGACGGCATATACATTAAAGATGCATTTAGCCTAAAAACCATTAGAACTATTAAGCAAGACATAAATCATAAAAATAAAACACATCAATTTTTTAATAATATTCAAGATTCTTTTTCGTCTATGGGCTTTAGTTTTGGGGGTGATGGGTTTGATGAGTATTATAAGGAAATGCTTAATATTAAAAATTAAAGTATGATAATTGAAACGATACAGCAATACATTAAATCTGAGAACTATTATTTTTCTCAACATAGCGATGATGAAAGAAAAAATGATAATTTAACTATCAAAGAGGTTGAAGAAGCTATATTAAATGGTAAAATATTAGAGAGTTATAAAAACGATAAAAGAGGTGAGAGTTGTTTGGTGGTAGGTTTTACTAATCTAGGAAAACCTATTCATATTGTTTGTGGGACAAAAAATAAAAATTTAGTGTTTATCACGATATACATACCAACACCGCCAAAATTTATAAACTTATATGAAAGAGGATAAAATGAATAATTGTAGTTTTTGTGGAAATAAAAATTTAAAGCAATCTAAAACAGAATACACATATAAACATAATGGCAAATATTTATTGATTAATAAAGTGCCTTGCATTCAATGTGAATACTGTGGAGAAAAATATTTTGAAGCAAAAGTTTTAAAACAAATCGAAACAGAATTTTCAAATATCTATAGTGGAAAAAAGAAAATTAATAAAGAAATAATTATGCCAACTGAGAATTTTTCTGAAGTAATCTCAGCACAATAAAAGGAAACACATTGGATGATAAACATATAAAACATTTTACAAATATAGTAGGTGAGGATGATATAAAGTCAGACAAAGCTCATTTACTAGCATATTCTTATGATGCGACAAGAAGCAGATACGAGCCAGATTTAGTTCTTTTTCCTAAAAATGAATTAGAAATAAGCAAAATACTAAAATACTGCAATGAAAACAAAATAGTAATAACCCCTAGAGGTGCAGGAAGTGGCTTTACTGGTGGGGCATTACCTGCTGATGGTGGGATTGTTTTATCTTTAGAAAAGCATATGAATAAAATAATAGAGCTAGATACTGATAATATGGTAATAGTAACCGAGCCTGGTGTAATAAATATGGACTTACAAAAATTCGTAGAAGAAAAGGGATTTTTCTACCCACCAGACCCTGCTAGCCAAGACTACTCAAGCATAGGAGGAAATGTAAGCGAAAATGCTGGAGGTATGAGAGCTGCCAAATATGGCATCACTAAAGATTATGTAATGGCATTACGAGCTGTCCTACCAAATGGAGATATAATCAAAGCAGGAAAAAGAACTATCAAAGATGTAGCAGGATATAATATAGTAGGCACATTAGTAGGAAGCGAAGGCACATTAGCCATAATTACTGAAATAACTCTAAAGCTTATAAAAAAACCATTAATGAATAAAACATCTATGGGTGTTTTTGATAATGTCCAAGATGCAATGAATGCTGTATATAAAACAATGGCACAAGGTGTAGTGCCTGTAACGATGGAATTTTTAGATTCTCTAACCCTAAAAGCAATAGAGCAAAAATTCAATAAATCATTTGGCGAAGCAGGAGCTATACTAGTAGTGGATGTAGATGGAAATAATGAGGAAGAGCTTGATAGACAGCTAGAAATAATCGAAAAAAGCTTTAAAGAAAATAAAGTAAGTGAATTTAAAATAGCAAAAAACCAACAAGAAAGTGATGAAATATGGTTTGCAAGAAGAAATGCAAGTGTATCTCTCTCAGTGTATGGAAATAAAAAAATAAATGAAGATATTACAGTCCCTAGAAGCAAACTTCCCGAACTACTAAAAGAAATAGATAAAATAAGCAAAAAATACGACTTACCAATCCCATGCTTCGGTCACACAGGAGATGGAAATGTCCATACTAATGTAATGATAAAAGATAAAAATGACAAAGAGCTATTAGCAAAAGGATATAAAGCAATAAAAGAAGTATTTCAAGCTACAATAGATCTAGAAGGCACACTTAGTGGAGAACACGGAATAGGACTAAGCAAAGCAGAATATATGACCATGGCTTTTAGCGATGAAGAAATGAATATGTTTAAGAATTTAAAATTAGCATTTGACCCTAATAATATATTAAATCCATTTAAAATGGGGCTAATAAGTAAAAATGAATCTAGTTTACCTTCTTTTATATCAAGTTGAGGTGTGCATTAGACTTCTTGCAAAACCCATCAAATTGGATATATGAGTTATAGTGCA
>JAJVLF010000009.1 GCA_029255845.1 Campylobacterota bacterium
TTCACTTCCTAAAGCACACTGCCATTGCCAATGAGGAATTAGATATATAAATCTTGCAGATTTTATAGAATGTAGGCAAATAACCTTAGCATAAGCATCTCTGGCATACATAGCATCTGACACCGTTAATCCTTTCTCTACAACCTGGCCACCAGCGGCTATCACTCGTGAACACAATGTCTTTTGTAATTCCTCTGGTTGAACAGATAACAAAGAAGCAATATTGCTTAACAATTTGTTGTCGGCCACACCAGCCATGTCATGGTCATCTTTAGGCTCATAATTCATATTACCCTACAAAATTCAAAATAAGAATAATATTAGGGATAGGCGGGGCAAGTTGATGTTTGATGATGGTTTTGTAGATAGTTAGGGGTATATTTTTAGAGGTTCCCATTATAGGGAACCTCTATAACGACAAAGCTCTTTTACTTTGAAATAATCTATAAAGTGCAAAATCATATTTCACAGGGTCATTTTTATCAAACTTAGCTAATGCATTTGTAATATTGGTAGCAGATTTAAAATCAACTGCTCTTCTTGAGTTTAAATTAAAATAAGCTCCTGCTTTATTGATGTGGGTATCTAGTGGGATTATTAAATCTTTTTTATCTACTTTACTCCATAGTCCCATATCTACATTATCATCTCGCACTGCCCATCTTAAAAATAAGCACCATTTTTTGTATGCACCCATTGATGTTTTATAATCTGGTATTTTTCCTATTAAATGCTTGAAACCCATTGTTTTTGAATTACTTATTTTATATATCAGCTTGATGGTTTCTTCTATTCCGTGGATTATTTTGTTTTCTTTTTTGTATCCTTGAAAAAAAATATTTTCTAAGCTGTCTATTTCTTTTAGTTTTTTTATGGCTAGTAATATATTAAGGACATCTTCATTTTTTTGAAATCTATAATATAAATGAGTTGTTTCTTTTTTTATTATTTCATCTGATTTATCTAATAGAGAAAAATCTATACTTCCTAAAAATTTTACTATCAATTTAGCATTTCCATAGCTAAATAATGCACAAATTAAAGCCACATACTCATCATTGTATTCTCTTGCTATTAAGATTGGGTCTGGATTGTCTTTGTTAATTTTACTAGCATTATTTTCTTTGTTGTAATAGTCTTCTAAAATATCTTTAGTAATCATTTTGAAATTAAAAACACTTTCTCGAATGCAAAGGATAATGAGCCTAGCCTGTCATCTGTCTTTTTTAAATCTATTGTTTCTAATAAAGTGATATTAAAGTTTTTATAAAGACTATAAACTTCTTTTTCGCTCACTGAAAATGGAGGTCCTTTTTTCTCATTTTCGGGATATTCTAAGGTAACTAAAAGCATTTTCCCACTTAAGATAGTTTTTATTTTTTCGCTATATTTTATTCTCTGCTCTGAGGTTAAAGCTACTAAAGAAGCTCTGTCAAATATATCCACTTTATTATCACTTTTAATGTCCAGATTAAAAAAATCTCCTACAAAAAAATCAATATTATCTATTTTATAAAAATCAAAATATTTATTTTCTTTTTTTTCATATTGAAGATTATTTTCTTCTATAAATGAATTAATAGCTTTACTTGATAATTCAACTCCAATGACTTTATTAACTTTATCACGAAGATATAATAAATCCAATGACTTCCCACATAATGGCACTAAAACATCATTCTCAGGCTCACTAAATTTATCAAAATATTTAATTAGATATTCATTATATTCCAAACGATGAAATCCTATATTGTCTCTATCCCATCTATCAATCCAATCCTCATTAATCATTTAATAATATCTATCAATGTTTTATGAATTTCTCCATTACTAGCAATCAAACATTTATGCTCAAATATATTAAGCTCTTTCCCATTAATATCGCTAATGCTCCCACCAGCCTCTTTTAAGATAATCATTCCACCAGCTAAATCCCAAGAAGCTAATCCTATCTCATAATAAGCCTCAAATACTCCCTTAGATACCATACATAAATCCACAGCAGCAGAACCAAGCCTCCTGATGTCTTGACAATTAGGAAGAACTCTTTTTATTCTATCCACAATAAATTCTAAATCTTCTTCACTTTCTCCGCAGGTATAAGGAAATCCTGTGGCTATTAAGGATTTTTGAAAATCATTCTCTTTACTTACAGATATTTTTTCATCATTTAGAAAAGCACCCTCTCCTTTTTTAGCATAAAAAAACTCATTTAAAATAGGCAAATAAACAGCCCCTATATGCTCCTTGCCATCTTTATAGATAGCTACCGATATAGCACAATGAGGCAAACCATTTACAAAATTTGTAGTGCCATCTATTGGGTCTATTATGATTGTATTATTTATTTCTTGAATATCATTTGAGCTTTCTTCGGCTATAATAGTGTAATCTGGCAATACTTTTTTAAAAGAGTCTTTTAAAAAATTCTCAACCGCCACATCATATTCTGTTACTAAATCTTTTTTTCCTTTAAAAGAAACATTTTTTAAATTATAAAACCCTTTTTTAAAAATCTCACCTGCTTCTAATATTATCTTTTTTATATCATCCATTTGTATCCTTTGTATTATTTTAGCATAATAGCATTATTTATATCGAAAATGATATAATACTCCAACAAAACCTTAAATTAAGTATGAAGTATAAAATAATGATAAATGTAAAAAAACTAAATACCCAAGAGTTAAAAGACTTAGCTACTAAAATAAGAGAAAAAATAGTATCCGTTGTTTCAAAAAATGGTGGGCATTTATCTTCTCCACTAGGAGCGGTAGAGCTTATCATAGCTATGCATTATGTATTTGATGTCAAAAAAGATGCATTTATTTTTGATGTATCTCACCAAGCCTATGCCCATAAGCTATTAACTGATAGATGGGATGAATTTGATAGTTTGAGGACATTTAATGGGATAAGTGGTTTTACTAATCCTAATGAATCTAAATACGATTATTTTGTAGCAGGTCATAGCTCTACGGCACTTTCTATCGGGGTTGGAGTATGCAAGGCTAGTATTATTAATAAAAGTGATAAAAAAGCTATTTGCTTAATTGGTGATGGCTCTATGAGTGCTGGTATGGTTTATGAGGCATTAAATGAATTAGGGGATAAATCATATCCATTGATATTTATTTTAAATGATAACGAAATGAGCATCTCAAAGCCCATAGGTGCTATCTCAAGACATCTATCTCAGCTTTTAGCGGGGAGTGGTTATCAAAGACTAAAAAAATGGGTCAATAAAATAACTAGAAATATGCCAACTTCGATACAATATCTTACAAAGAAATTTGATAAATGGCTAAAGCTAATTACTCCTGGGGTGATATTTGAAGAGCTAGGAATTGACTATATAGGTCCTATAGATGGGCATAATATAGAACATCTTATTAAATCTTTTGAATTAGCAAAAAAAATAAATGCTCCTGTGGTCATTCACACTCAAACAATCAAAGGCAAAGGCTATAAATACTCAGAAAAATGCGATGGCTCTTGGCATGGAGTAGCTCCATTTGAAGAAGAATCAGGAAAAGCTATATCTACCACAAAAATAAAAAATGCTACAAATATATTTAGCGATTATTTACTAGAGCTGGCAAATAAGCATAAAGATATAGTAGGGGTAACGGCAGCTATGCCTAGTGGGACAGGAATGAGTAAATTAATATCTCAAATGCCTGATAGATTTTTTGATGTAGGTATCGCCGAGCAACATGCCGTTAGCTCATTTGCTTCAATGGCAAAAGAGGGCTTAAGACCATTTGTGGTTATATATTCTACTTTTTTACAAAGAGCATATGATCAAATAATCCATGATGTTTGCATTATGTCCTTGCCTGTAATTTTTATCATAGATAGAGCAGGCATAGTGGGAGCAGATGGTGAAACTCACCAAGGTGCTTTTGATGTAGCATTTTTAAGGGTTGTCCCAAATATAATTTTATTAGCACCTAGAGATAATCAAAGCCTAAAAAACTCTCTTGATTTTGCTTACACTTGCGATAAGCCTTGTGCGATTAGATTTCCTCGTGGAAACTTTATATTAGAAGATAATCATTTTGAAAACTTAGAATTTAAAGTAGCAAAAGCACAAATGCTTGTAAATAACAATAGCGATATATCTTTGATAGGCTATGGTAATGGAGTAGGCAAGGCATATGAAGTGTCTTTGCTTTTAAAAAATAAAGTAAATATTATAGATATGAAATTTATAAAACCCATAGATAAAGATTTTTTAAAAGAATTATCTAAAACTAGCACAAAATGGTTTGTATTTTCAGATAATGCAAAAATATCAGGAGTAGCATCAGCTATATTAGAAACTTTAGCATACTTAGAAATAACAAATATCTTAGTAAAGAGTTTTGAGTATGAGGATGATTTTATTCCTCACGGAGATAGCTCAATAGTAGAAAAACATCTCCGCATAGATAGCGATAGCATTAGCAAATTAATTAATTAATTAATTTTTATGATAAGGGTGATTATTCTTAATACATAAAGCTCGATATATTTGCTCATAAAGCACAGTCTTTGCTAATTTATGAGAAAATGTCAATCCACTTAGACTAATACTCCTATCACATTTAGAAACAAAAGATGTTTCAAAACCATAAGCCCCGCCTATAAAAAAAGATATATTTTTATCAAAAAGTTTCGCAAATTCAAATGTATCTAGTTTTTCTCCTTGGACATCTAGGCAAATACTATATGTTTTCATAAAAGGAGAAAATGCCTCTGTGTAGGATTTTCTAGCTTCTTTTTCTCCTATGCTTTGAGCTTTACTTATATTTTTATTCATAATATTTATTTCTTCTATTTTAGAAAAAGGCTTTATTAGTTTTTTAAAATATAAGTCTAGCTTAGAAAAATCATCTTGTTTTTGTTTTTCTATCGTGTATATTTGGATTATAGGTATTCCTTAATGTAAAAAATGCCTTTTATTAGTAAAATATAAAGCTATGTCTTTTTCATCAGCACATTCTATCACTTCATCATCTCTTATACTCCCACCAGGCTGAATGATAGCAGACACATTATACTTACTTGCTAATTCTATAGAGTCTTTAAATGGGAAAAATGCCTCGCTTGATATGCAAGAGCCTTTAGTATCTATATTTTTCTCTATTGCTTTATCTAATGCAAACCTCATAGCATCTATTCTACTCGTCATCCCCATACCTATCGCTAAAAGAGTTCCATCTTTTACACAACTAATGCAATTTGATTTTGTAAGAGCAGATATTTTATTTGCTATATTCAAATCATCCATTAGGGATTTATCTGCTGATTTCTTGCTTACTTGCTTTGCATTATAGACCTCTTCATCTGTAATATCATCTGCATTTTGTAATAAAAAACCACCATTAATTGATTTAAAATGAGTTTTATTTTGAGCTTTATCCTTAGATATAGTAATAATTTTAACTCTTTTTTTAGAAGCAAAAACTTCTAATGCCTCATCATCCATACCATAAGAAATAATAACCTCAAAAAATATTTTATTCAATTCTTGAGCCAAATCTTTATTTATAATATCCCCCACCGCAATAACTCCACCATAAGCAGATAAAGTATCACAAATCAAGCTTTTATCATAAGCATCTTTGATGTCATCAGATACTGCAAACCCACAAGCATTTCCGTGTTTTACTATCGCCACACATTTTTCATTAGAAAAATTAGATATTATTTTCACAGCACCATCCATATCTGCTATATTATTAAAACTAAGCTCCCCTTTTAGTATCTTCATATCATTAAAATAATCATCAAACTGATATAATGCACCTTGCTGATGAGGATTTTCCCCATACCTCGTATCCATAACTTTTGTAGCTGTGATTGATTTATTTTCTGGGAATTTATCATCATATCTTTCACTCATATAGGTAGCGATAAAGCTATCATAAGAAGCCGTATTCTCATAAGCCTTTATCATCAAGCCTCTCCTAAATTCAAAATCATCTGTAGAATTTGTAATAGCCTTCATTACGGGCTCATACTGAGACACATCACTAAGGATTAAGCAATCCTTAAAATTCTTAGCAGAAGCACGAATAAGAGAAGGACCCCCTATATCTATATTTTCAATAATTTCCTCAAAATCATCTGTTTTTTTAGTAGTCCTTTTAAAAGGATATAAATTAACACAAACCAAATCAATAGACTCAATCCCATGCTTTTTAATAGTATCTATATGGCTCTCATCATCTCTTTTATATAAAATCCCTCCATGAATAAATGGATGTAAAGTCTTAACTCTCCCATCTAACATCTCAGGAAATTTAGTAATATCACTCACATCAAGACAATCTATCCCTTTATCTTTCAAAAACTTCAATGTCCCACCAGTAGAAATAATCTCATATCCATTATCCACCAAAAACTTAGCTAATATATCTACATTTGTTTTATCGCTTACACTTATTAATGCTCTCACTTATATCCTTTTTTTGTTGATATTTTATCATATTATTCTATGTTTTTGAGTATCATCATCACTCCTTGATTTAAGCTCACTATGATAGTATTTAACCCTTAAAAATAAGGACACATTTGACTCCAAGCATCTTAAATATTTTTCTTAAATCTAGCAAACTAAATGCCCTTATTGCTTCTATTTGCTTTTCTTTATTCATATATCTTTCTCATTATAATGTAGAAAATTATTTTTTAAATTCTCTATTTGGAATTATTGGATTTTTTTTTATTTTCATCCTTAAAAAGAAAGATTTATTTTATTTTGGTTTTTTAGTAGGCATATTTTGGTTTTGGTGGATTGCTTTAGCTGGTCGCTATTATGATTTATTTTTTTTAGCCCCTCTTTTTATTATACTTATTGGCTTAGGTTATGGAGGTATCTTCTATCTATTATCTTATTTATCTAAAGATGGATTTTATCTTAAAGCCACTTTATTATTTTTCATTGATTTAATCCACCCTCTAGGATTTAATTGGTTTGAGCCTAAGTTAGTGCTTCTTGATAGCTTTTTTGCCATTAATAATTTCCAATATTTTTTATTTTTATTATCTCTAGCTATCTTAGCAGATGGATTAACAAATAAAAAAAACAAAACCACAAAAATTCTAATATCTTTATTTTTATTAATGATATTCACATACAAAAGCGAAACAAACACCTTAAAAAATCAAGATTTTTCTAATATTAAAATCATCCAAACCAAAATATCTCAAAACGAGAGAGAAAAGAGCATTTACTACATCAAAGCATTAAACTTTATTTTCAAAGAAATAGACATAGCGATAACTAACAAAAAAGAATTAATAATTTTCCCTGAAACCATATTGCCTCTTTATTTTAACATCCAAGGAAAATACGAAAGAGAAAAACTAATAAAATTAAGCAAAGATATAAAAATAATAATCGGCTCATTATATATGGACAAACATAAAAATAAAAAATATAATTCCATATACTACTATAGCGACAATTACGAAAGTATCTACCATAAAAAAATCCTAACCCCCATAGGAGAAAAAAATCCTTTTTTTGAGTCTATAAATAAAATGATTAATAACACATTTTACAATAAAGCAATAGATTTTAGCGAGGGAAAAACAGATAACTACATATCAGTAAATGATAAAAATATATCTTTAGCTATCTGCTATGAAGCCACAAGAAATGAAAGTTTTTCTGAAAATAGAAATATAATGATAGCCATATCAAATAATTCTTGGTTTCACCCATCTACCCAAAGCACATTTCAAAATTTACTTCTGAAATTTTATGCTAGAAAATATAAGACTACTATATTGCATAGTGCTAATTATGGGAGTCAGGATATAATTTATTAGGGGAGTTCCACCAGATAGATGTAATGTAAGACTAAGAGATTTAGTTCTACATTTATCGCGATAACACAAGGATAATACTAAAATAATAAACTACCTTCATCAAAAACAGAATTTTTTGATAAAATAGACACAACCTATAATAGAGGATAAAAGATAATGCTAAAAAAAATTTTACTAACAGGGTTTATTTTAAGTGGGAAGCTATTTGCCACTACATTAACTAGCACTACAGTCTTAATAGAAAAAATGAAAACAGTATCTCCAGATGAAAGATTTGAATTAATGAATCAAATCAAAAGCAATATATTATCATTAAATGAAAATGATAGAGTGGAAGCTATAAGACAAATGAGAGAAACAAGACAAAAGAGAAAAGAAGCTAAATTAAATAAATTTAAAGCTGGATTAACTCCCGAGCAACTAGCTATCTTTGAAGAGAAACTAAGAATAAAAAAAGAATCAAGAAAAGCATATAAAGAGAGTATGGCTAAATTTAGAGAAGGCTTGAGTGATGCTCAAATAAAAGAAATGAAAAATATAAAAACAAAAAGGACGACTAGATATACTGGCAAAAAGAGAATAGGTGGGAAAGGCAAGAGAATAAATAGTAAAACTCATACCACATTAACGGCTGAACAATTAGAAAAATTTAAACAAAAAATAAACCATAAAAGAAGATAAATTATAAAAAAAATATTAATCCTAGCTTTAATAGTAAGCTCACTATATAGCTTTGAAGACTTAGACTTTGACGGTGTGAGTGATGATAAAGATAAATGTCCTCAAAGCTTATTTTCTGATTTAGTTGATAAATATGGATGTAAAGTTTCTACTATTAAAACCAAAGCAACACATAATTTTGATATTTCTACAGCCCTCTCACAGACTAAAGGCGATGATTATAGGTATATTTCAAGCTCTATTGGTTTGACTTATTTTTATAGTAATTTTGCTTTATCTTTTTCAAATTCTTATTATGAATACGAGCTTCTTGATTACGATGAGAGCATTAAAGGGCAAGGCGATTATATACTTAGCTTAAAATATAAAATAAATCTAAATAAAGATATGGATATATATATCAAATCAGGTGCTACAATTGCTTCTGAGGATTATGAAAATAAAAATATAGACATATTTCTAAATATATCTTCTAACTATAATGTCTTTGGTAAATTAAGTGTTTTTACTGGATGGACTTATACTTTCATGAACAATAATGGAAATAATTATTATTCTTTTAATCTAGGAAATAAATACAAAATAACTCCAAGCACCCATATATCGTTTGGTTATTCTCAAACTTCTCCTAGCTTAGAGGATGATGATGAGGTAAAATTATTAGATTTATCTACGAGTTATTTTTTTCAAAATGGTATATATTCTAGCTTAGCTATAAGTCAAGAATTAAAAGATAATCCCTCTAGCTCGACAGCTCTTAGCTTAGGATACTTTTTTTAATGAAAATTCTACTTTTAGAAGATGACAACATATTGTCTCAAAGTATATTAGATGTCTTAGAAAAGCAAGGTTTTGATACCACAATAGCCACAAATGCCGAAGAAGTTATTGATTTAACTTATGATAACACTTATGATTTCTATATTTTTGATATAAATTTACCAAATATGAGCGGTCTTGAACTATTACAAAGCCTTAAAGAAGCGGATGATAAAACTCCTGCTATTTTTATATCTGCTGATATAGATATAGATACAATAGCTAAAGGCTTTGAAATAGGAGCTAAAGACTATATAAAAAAACCTTTTGCTCCAGCAGAGCTACTAATAAGACTAAATGCTAAACTTGAAAAAAAGATTTTCATAGAACATAAAGACATTAGATATGATAGTATCTCAGGGGAGATTTATAAAGACAATAAAAGAATCCATTTAAGCTATTCACAATTTAAGATATTTGATTGTTTATTTAAAAACATAGGAAATATTGTCAAAAAAGATACCCTAATGGAAGAATCCGAATACGGAAGCGATACTGCCCTAAGAGTAGGGATAGGTAAAATAAAAAATACTTTTGATTTAAAGATTATTAATATAAGAGGCGAGGGATATATGATTGAATAAGGCTGAGCGAGAATCTTTTTTTAAAAGTTTTACTCTATTTTTTTCTGCATTAGAGCTTTTAATTGCCCTAATATCCTATATGGAATATAACCAAGACATAAATAAACTTGATAATGAGATATTTAATGAAATGAAAGTTTGTAGCTTCAATCTTAAATGCCCTAAATATGAAATAGATTTTGAAGAAAAAAAAGAAATCTCATTGGTCAGCAAATTTTGCACGAAAGCATTAAAGTTTGTAAAAAATAATATACTATTAGAATCAGTTCAAAAGATGAACATTTATTTTGCTATACATAAATCTCCTGTCATGGTCATGACAGTATGGTAGTTGGATTTACAACTGCCTATGCAATCGTGCATATCACCACTAACGTTGTGAGTTCGAATCCCGCTCATGGCGAGGTGTACTCGATACAACTTTGTGTCATAAAGTTTTGTCTGTGATTTGCGGCAAGTCTGTGGTTTTCTCCAGTTTCCTCCACCAATAAAACTGACCGCCACGATATAACTGAAATATTATTGAAAGTGGCATTAAATACCATAACAACCTCCCCCCATAAATATCCTAAACTGGAATATTTTGTTCTGAAATCTACAATTGTCAAACTTGTATTAAACAGTCATCTTTGGTTGAGACAAAGTGACAATACAAGACAATTGACTACTTATTTCATTCAAGATTGTTCCTGATCCACAATGATTTGAATATTCTGTTAGTGGAAGGTAATTAA
>JAJVLF010000090.1 GCA_029255845.1 Campylobacterota bacterium
ACATTAAAGAGGGGCTTAATAAATTATTAATTGGTTTACCACCACATAGGTGGCTTAGAAAACAAATTAAAAAAGTTTATTATAACGAGCTAAAAAATAAGTGTCAGAGGTTTACTATTTACTAAATTTAAGTTTGACTAGTTCTACCTCTCCCTATATTATGCAATAACTCAGAAAAATTATAAATTTGAAGATTTATATCTCTAAACAAGAGAGTTAAAATATAAAATTTAGAGTTATTTTTTAACTGATAAATTGCTAAATGGAGATATACATATAAAGAGGTTCCCTTATATTTTTAATATCATCTCCCTAAAAATCCATCATAGTCTATTATTTCTACACCACAATTCACAAATTTTTTATCATTAGTTAATAATATGCAATCATACTTATTAGCACAAAAACACTGCATAACATCTTCTAAATCACCACCATTATCCATAGAAAATTCAATAGATTGCTTTATGATACTTCTTCCAAAGGATACGATATTCCATCTATCTAAAACATCTTTAAAAAATAATAATACTTTACTATTACCTTTTAAAATATAATAAATAGTGCTAATCATATCCTCGCTTATATGGACATCATAATCATCTTCTATAATTTTTAAAAAGCTTTGCTTGGCTTTATTATGATAAATTCTACGATTATCTAAAAAATATCTTTTTATTCATAAAACTTTTCTTTTTTACTAGCCTTTATCTCTTGAGAAGATAGCTCCTTAAAATCCCCGCTAGATATACCAGCAAATGACATCATATTGTCTATATTTTCTTGTTTTTGTTTTGCTAATTTGTTATCCATAAATTCTTTAACTTCTTTTGCAAAAGCACTAGAAACAAATATTCCTTTTAGACTATGCTTTTTTTATCTTCTATTTCAACATAATCATAATTATCTAAAATGCTAAAATTCTTTGTAATTTCTCTAATTCCAAGTTGAGCTGTCATATTTTATTCCTTTATCTGATATTTATATAAATATATTATATAATAATTAATGATATTTATCAATGTATGTTTTTATCCCAAATATTTCCACAACCTTTCACATACCCTCCCAAACATAAAACTTATACTAGCATTAAGCCCTTAAATTCAATTCTCTCATTAAACATCTGCCTATCCCCATTTTGCTGTAATAATATCTTCAAAAAAATATCACTAATACAATACTCTCCTCTATCTACTTTAGTGATGTATCCTAAGTTTTGTAAGGATTTATAAGTTTTATAAAGAGTGAGGCTATCTATATTTGCATCCTTTATTTCATTGGCTAAATTCCATAAGACTTTGTATTGATATTTCTTTTGTTTTATTTTTTCGATGATTTCTTCTAGGTAAGATTTTGTTTCAAAAAAAGCTTCGTTAAGTGCTGTAATACAGTCTTGTTTCGTTATGTCTTGTGAGCTTTGCTCTAAGCTTTTATAATAAACACTTTGCAAAGTTTTCATTGTATAGTATGGATGTCCCTCAAGATAAGCTATTATTTCAAATAGAAATTCATCATATATGATTTTTTTGCTTTTAAAAAAGACTTTACAAAAAGACTTTAATTCATTTATATCTAGTCCATCAAGCTCAATAACTCTAGCAAAATGAAAAAAAGGAGATGTTTTATTTGCAAATATTTTATTCATAATGCTCTCAATACTTCCTAAAAAGATATAAGTTACATTTTGATGGTGCTGTATGACACTTCTTAGTTTATCAAGGATTTTATTATCTGTTATTAATAATATATCTTGAAATTCATCAAAGGCAAATTTTATATTTAGATTTTTCTGTTTTGCTATTTCCTCTACTAGCTCTATGGCATATAAGAAAAACTCTACTTCATCAATTTGCTTTTTTTCATTTCTTTCTAAAGTTTCGATAGTTAGCTCAGCTATTTCTATATCTATTTTTATTGTCGTTTTTAATTGTTTGAAAAGGTGGGAGATAGAATCTTTTGCTTTTTGAATAATGCCATTTATTCCAGCATATTTATAGGCTTCATTGATAATTTGTTTTGCTAAAGACTCTAATGAATTAACCCTTTTAATATCAATATATATTTTATTATATTTATGAGTTTCAAAAAGATGGACTACTAGAGAGGTTTTGCCATATCTTCTAGGGGCTTTTATCATAATGTGCTGATTATTTTTAATAAAGGTATTGAATTTTATTAGATGTTGTTTTCTATCAATAAAGTCTTTTCCATATACGGGCATTCCAGATTTAAACATATATTATTTTCCTATTAAATTATATCTATATATTATATATACTTTTTTTAGATATGTCAATATGCAGTAATTTCTAAAAGTTAGGATATTTGCATTATGTGAAAATATATCTAAGAGACCAATGCAAATTAGGTGGTTCTAACTTGCATTGGTCTCTCTAAGTTAGTTTTGATAATATTGCACAAAAAAAAGGACATCAAATGCCAGATAATATTTTAAATAGAATAGACCCAAATAAAAGCTACCCATCATTTAAAGCAAAAGAGCCATTTACAGCTAAAGTAATAAGCAATACTAGACTAGTTGCTAAAGATTGTGAAGATGATATAAGGCATGTTGTTTTTTCATTGGAAAATAGTGGATTTAGGCATGTAAATGGTCAATCGATAGGGATTATTGCGACAGGAGAAGATGATAAAGGGAGAGCTTATAAGCAAAGGATTTATTCGGTGGCTTCTAGTGCATTGGGTGATGATGGAGAGCGAAAGACATTGTCTTTGTGTGTGAAAAGGGCAGATACTATTGGTGAAGATGGGGTTTTGTATAAGGGGGTTTGCTCAAATTATATTTGTGATTTAAAAGAAGGTGATGAAGTTCTTTGCACTGGGGCTTTAGGTAGAGCATTAATGCTTCCTGTGGATGAAGAAACTAAATTGATATTATTAGCTACAGGGACTGGTATAGCTCCTATGAGGGCATTTATTAATCATATATATAATGATGCTAAGTCTTGGAAAGGTGGGGTTGATTTTTATTTTGGTGGGAAGAGAGCGGATGAGGCACTTTATATGAATGAAGTAAATTCGGAAATATCAAATCATAATAATCCTAATATAAAAATGAATACTTATTTTGCATTTTCACGAGAAATGACAAATGCAAGTGGGCAAAAAATGTATATCCAAAATAAGGTCGGAGAAAATATAGAGCAATTATGGGAAGATTTAAAAAAAGGTAATTTTTCTCTATATATTTGCGGATTAAAAGGGATAGAAGAGGGGTTAGATGAAGTTATCTCTGCTTATGCTTCCACTCAAGGAGCAGACTGGATGGAAATGAAAAAAGAGTTTAAAAAACAAAAAAGATGGAATGTGGAGGTTTATTAATCTTTAAAAGTGATTTATACTTTAGGCGAAGATAAGGTAAATGGAGCAATCTCTGCACCATTTATAAAAACAAAATATTTAGATTATTTTTGTGAAATAGATAGTTTTGATATTATCATATTTACATCAAAAAAAGCCATCATATCATTGGATGAAAAATATCCGTCTTGGATAAATAAAAGCATTTACACAGTAGGTGAAAAAAGCAAAGAATTAGCTCTATCAAAAGGAGCTAAAAATATAATTTCTTCTCAAAAGAAAACTTCATTTAATATGATAAAAGAAATAAAACAACAATTAAAAAATAAAAAAGTCCTATATGTCCGAGCTAAAAAAGTAGTTTATGACATAAAAGAGGCAATAAAAAGCATATGTCAATTTGAAGAAATAATAGCTTATGAAACTATATTTACAAAGCCATCATTTGAATTAGAAAAAGGCTCTATTATTATACTTTCATCTCCATCTATAATACAAAGCTTTGCTCGTTTTTATGATATGAGGGAGTTTAAAATCATAGTAATAGGAAAAAATACAGCAAAAAGTTTGGATGATGGCATTACATATAATATGCCAAAATCTCCTAGTATAGAGCTTTGTGTTGAAATGGCGAAACAAATAGAGCTTGAGTGCTAACTTAAGTTTTTTATTATAAAATACCTTTTTTATTGAGAGGTGTCCGAGCGGCTTAAGGTGCAGACCTGGAACGTCTGTGTGGAGCAATCCACCGAGGGTTCAAATCCCTTCCTCTCAGCCATTTTTCTATTGTGTAGTGGTCTCATTGTGGCATTAAATTCTTCAAATTAATAAGGTTGTTAATGATTGTGATTACAGGAGGCGGAACAGGAGGGCATTTAAGTATTGTTAGAGCATTAAAGCAAGAGCTTATTTTGCAAAATGAAAAGATTATTTATGTAGGGTCTGCTTATGGGCAAGACTATAGATGGTTTGGGGATGATGATGATTTTTATAAAAAATATTTTTTACCCATTAGAGGGTTTGCTGGTAAAAATGTGTTTCATAAAATATTATTTCTTGTTTCTCTAGCTTATAGCTTAGTGTATTTGAGTTTTATTTTTTATAAATATAATGTATCTAAGGTAATTGGAGTTGGTGGGTATTCTTCGGCTCCATCATCATTAATGGCTATTTTATTGAGGAAAAAGCTTTATTTACACGAGCAAAATTCAGTCGATGGGGGAGTGAATAAATGGCTTAAAAAGTATGCTTATAAATATTTTAATAGCTTCAAGAGTGATCATCCATATCCAATAAATGAGGACTTTTTTACTTATGCTAGAAGTAGAGAAAAAGTCCGCACTATTTTATTTTTAGGTGGCTCTAATGGGGCTAGTTTTATTAATAATCTAGCTATGGATATGTCAGAGAAATTAGATAATCTTAATATTAAGATAGTTCATCAAAGTGGTTTAAAAGATTTTGATAAATTAAAGCAATTTTACATAGATAAAAATATAGATGTGGATTTATTTGCATTTAGTGATGATTTGCCAAAGATAATGAATAAATCTGATTTTTGTATTAGTAGAGCAGGGGCTAGCACTACTTTTGAATTATTAGCAAATGGATTGCCTACTCTTTTTATTCCATTTCCTTATGCTATTTATGATCATCAATATAAAAATGCTTTGTATTTTAAAGAAAAAGAATTATGTTTTTTAAAAAGAGAAAATGAATTAAATGATGATTTTATTTATGAAATAATTACAAATGACTTTAAAGAATTAAGCGATAAATTACTAAATAGTATCCGTGCTAATGGAGCTAAAGAGATAGTCCAAGAAATATTATGATTATTTATTTTAAGAAAACTTTTGTAAAATCCCTTAAAAAGGACTCAATATGCTTTATGCTATCATAGCAACAGATGTAGAAAACTCACTAAGTTTAAGAATGCAAGTAAGAGAAAAACATCTAGCAAGATTATATAAATTAAAAGAAGAAAATAGATTATTTGTAGCGGGTCCTCATCCTCTTGATGGTGAAGAGGAGGGTTTTTCGGGCTCATTAGTGATAGCAGAATTTAATTCACTAAAAGAAGCACAAAAGTGGGCAAATGAAGACCCGTATTTTGATATTAAAGCTTATAAGAGTGTAATTGTTAAGCCTTTTAAAAAAGTATTATAACTATTAGTTGAGTTTAATATAAGCATAAACTTAATTTGGCATACTAAATGCTTTCTTATTTTTAATTAATTTACATAAAGATATAATAATAATGAAAAAAATTTCAATCGCATTGGTTTTTGGCTTTTTTCTTACTTCTTGTTTTAAGGTAGGATATGTCCTCGAACTTGGAAGTCCTGATACAAAGAAAGAGAAAAAATCTGGATACTATTATAAAAACCCTACTTATCATATAAAATGATTTTCTTAAAAAAAATACTTTTTCTTTTTCTTTTTTTATTTCTTTTTCTTTCTTGCGGAACAGAAGATATAATTGGAAACATAGCTACTGGTGGGCTATATGGTCTAGCAAAAGGTGTTTCAAATCTAAATGATCCTTGTAAATTAGGATTATCTTCTTGTGATGATGGAAGTGGGATACCTCATATAAAAGAAGTGAATAATTCCACATATGTAGATCCTAAAGATTTAAACACAACACCCTCATTAGTAGCAGAAAATACAAATATTGTTTTAAATGTCGGTGAGCAAATTAATGTTTTATTAAGAGTAACTGATCAGGATTTAGATGAAGTTGTCGTAACATCACTTGTGGGTAAGCCATCAATTGCATCGGCTATAGTTTTAAAAGCTCCAGATAGATTATTAATAACAGCTTTAGTATCTGGAGATACTTTTGCAAAGGCATATGGAACTGATGATGATTCTCATGTAGGAGAAAGTCAGATTATTAATATAACAGTTTTAGGAGGAAGTGGAAACAATGCTTCCGTTGCAGAACATTCAATAGAGTTTACTAAAGATAAAATAAAAATGGGCACAGGCGGATTTCAAAGAATAGGATATACGGTTAGAGGTCTTCAGTCTGATTATAATGTAGAGTGGTCCATAGCATCATCAAATAATAAATTAGTAGATGTAAATGTATCAAAAAGTGCGACAAGTATAGATATATATTCAAATGCTACTCAAGGCACGGCTATAGTTAGCTTTACTTTTAAAGATTCAGCTGGTGTTACTTTAATAAAAGATTTACAAATAGAGGTAACAGATACAGGGATAAACCCACCATCAGACCCTGATTTGACATCTTATACAGTTCGTGATCCTGAAGCATGCAGAGATTCAAGTGCATGGAAAAAGCTAAGAAATTCATATTCTGTAGGAGAAAGAGCAATTGATGACTTAAACTCTCTTACATTTCAGTCATTATCTACAGCAACGAATGATATTACTTTATATTATAGCAGTAGTGTTGTAGATGCAATACAACAAAAACCAGATAATGCAATGGATATCAAAGTAGATGAAGTTCCAAACCTAGACGGCACAAGAGATTCAAGTAAAGGATTTATTATACAAACTTCTAAGCCATATTTTGGAGCAGGGTTTTATTATGCAAAAATAGATAATAAATGTTATAGAGGAGAATTTCCTAAAAGTGATTCTGTGAAAAATCATGACATTTATAAAGCTGTTAAACTAGTTGTAGATTAAAATAAATGGAAGAAGATTTAATAAAATTATGCTTTGATTCAATTAATGAAGTTTTTAGTAATGAAAGAATTAATCGTCAAGAATGGACAACAAAATATCCAGGTTTGCTAGAAAAAAGAGCAAGTTTTGTGACAATAAACAAAAATAATCAATTAAGAGGCTGTATAGGGAGCATAATCCCTACAAAACCACTAATAGATGATATAATGCAAAATGCAAAATCTTCAGCTTTTAGAGATAATAGATTTGAAGTATTAAGTTTATCTGAATTTAAGGATATAAGCATTAGCCTTTCCATATTGACTGTCCCTAAAGAGCTTTTATATAATGATATAGATGATTTAAAATCAAAAATTAAAATAGGCACTCATGGGGTAATTTTGAAATTAGGAAATAATCAATCTACTTTTTTGCCTTCTGTTTGGGAACAGCTACCTACTTTTGATATATTTTTTTCGCATTTATGTCAAAAAGCTGGGTGTGAGAGTGATTGTTTGAGTTTAAAGCCTGATATTTATACTTATGAAACAGAATACATACAATAGTTATTTTGGCTTATAAATTGCTTAAATAATATTTATAAACCTCTATATAATTCCCATAAAGGCAATAAAAATTAAACTTTTATTTATAACTTTTATTCTGATTATTTACTTAAAACCTGCTGTGCCTAAATTAGGAGCAGCAGGTGAGCAATCAATTTCCTTTAAATGTAATCGAATCTTTGAGATTAGAAAAAAAGAACTACTTGAAACATCACGAAGCATAAATGAACAACAACAAGAGCTAGAAGCTGAAAAACTAGCAAGTGAAAATATTATGAAAATAAAAGACAAAAAATTAAAAAAAAAGGAAGAAGACTTAGCATCAATACAAAGAGTTTTAGAGATTAGAGAAGCTAATATTGAAAAGCTAGTTAAAGAAAATAAAGCGATATTAGCCACTATAGAAAAAAGACTTTCTGATAGAGTTAGAGAATCATTTGAAATGATGCCTCCAGGAAAAGCTGCTGGTATTCTTCAGATAATGAGCCCTGAAAGGTCTGCTGGTATTATGTATGGTATGATTTCAAATAAAATAGGTGAAATTTTTGCTAAAATGTCACCAGAAAATGCATCTAAAATTTCATTGGTAATAAAAAGAGGACCACCATTTAAAACTAATAAGAAATTCTTTATTATCAAAAAACCAGAAAAGCTAATAGAGAGCATAGAAAAAGATTTTGGTGGAGTAGAATGATAGTAGAATGGGCATTAAATGGGCATTTAATGTCTATTTTCTCTCTAGTGGCATTATATTTAGCTATGCTTTTTGTTTTAAAAAAATATGCTAATTTCATTGAGCTTATTAAAAAAATAAAATTAATAGCACCTCTTATATTTATGTTTATCTTCAATACCCTATTTACTGGGGTTATTTTGTTTATAGTAAGCGAAAAAAGCTTTTCTTTTAATGTCTTATTTATGATTATTGCTTTGCTAGTAGTTTTTATTTTAGAAATTAAAAGATATAAAAAACAAAAAGTCATTACTTCTTATAATTACTTATCTCAAGTAGAATTTATTGACTTTGCTACCAAGGTGTATATTTTAGATATTTTAATTTTCGCATTGATATATTTAACAAACTTTTAATAATAGACTTCTTGCAAAACCCATCAACAGGCTACATAAATTATAGCACATCACTTTGCAAAAATAAAATCTTCGCAATAGCTATGGCTATTACTCAGCTTTGATTTTTACAAATTAATGCACTATAACTCATATATCCAATTTGATGGGTTTTGCAAGAAGTCTAATAAATTAGGTTCTTGCATTTAAAGTTGACATAAAGTTCTTATGATACAATCATAGTAATTTATAAGGAGACTTTATGGCATATTCTATGAATGAATTAAAAAAAGGCTTGAGAATAGAGGTAGGGGGAATACCTTATAGGATTATAGAATACCAACATGTGAAGCCTGGTAAAGGTGCTGCTTTTGTTAGGACGAAAGTAAAAAATTTGCTTAATTCTAAAGTAATTGAAAAAACATTTCATGCTGGAGATAAATGCGAAAAGCCCGATTTAGTTCACAAAGATGCACAATTTTCTTATGAAGATGAAGATTTTGTTCACTTTATGAATGTTGAAAATTATGAGACTATTTCTTTGACGGTAGATCAGGTTGGAGAGGCTTATAATTGGATAGTTGATGAGGTGAAAGTTGGGATACATTATTTTAATAATAAGCCAATATCTGTTGATGTTCCTAATTTTATGGAATTTGAAGTTGTAGAAACTCCTCCGAATTTTAAAGGAGATACAGCTAATTCTGGTAAAAAACCAGCAGAGCTTAATTGTAAAGCGAAAGTTCAAGTTCCTTTTCATATATTAAATGGCGATAAAATTAAAGTAGATACTATTAAAGGGGAATATTTAGAAAAAGTTAAATGACTCATTTAATAGAGGTTTGCTAAAAAATAAAAAAAGGTTTGCTAAAAATGTCTAGCTATTATAGGATTATCCTATCTTTTTGTATTGTATTTTTATTTATATCTTGCTCTAGTGTCAAGTATAAATCATATCAAAAGGCATTTGATAAAGAAGATGACCTTATTATGAGTGCTATAGAATATGAGATGAGTAATGACATAATAAAAGCTAGTAATGCCTACCATATATTATATGAAAAAAGTGGCAAAAAAGAATATGCTCTACGAAATGTTAATCTATATACAAATGCTAAAAAATATAAAAAAGCAATTAGCATATTATTAGATTTATATGATGATAATGAAAAAGATAAACAATTATTATATTTACTTTCTGAAACTTACCTTCAAATCAAAGATGGGGAAAGCTCTCTTTTATACTCCAAAAAATTGCTTAATTTAGAAAAATCAGAGCAAAACTATCTTCTAGTTGCTAATTCTTATATTGTAGGTTTTAATTTCAAAGGTGCTTTAGAGTATCTGGAAAAAACATATTCTTATAATAAAAATGTGGATGTCTTAGATAAGATGGTGAGCATTATGTATTTAGTAAATAATGATAAGAAAAAAGCAATATCTTATTTAGAATCTCATTTAAGGCTTTATGATTTTAATCAAATCACAGCAGATAAATTGATCTTATTTTATAAAGAGCAAAATAATATAAATGGTGTAATATCTATGTATAAGAGGCTACATAAGAGGTTTCCTGATAAGGGATATGTGTATGAGCTGATTAATCTTTTTATAGCTATTAATGACAAAAAATCTTTAGTTAGGTTTTTAGAAACTGCGAATGTCCAAAGCTCTATTTTTAAGCAAATACATGGGTTTATTAATAATTCTAAAACTAGTTTTAATTTAACTAAAAAGCTATACAAGAAAACAAAAGATATAAATTTCTTAGCACAATCATTGATGTTTGAATATGAGTATTTATACCAAAGAAAACAACTTAGCCATTATAGAATAAAAAAAATGCATAATAAATTTAAAAAAGTTTTGAAAAAATCTCCTCAACCTAATTACTTTAATTATGTAGGATATATTTTAATAGAGCATAATATAGATGTAAAAACAGGTGTCAAATACATTAAACAAGCATTAAAATCTAAGCCTAAATCTCCTTTTTATTTGGATTCTTTAGCTTGGGGCTATTATAAATTAAAACAATACAAAAAAGCATACAAGACTATGGAGCAAGTTGTTTTAACGACAGGGCTAGACAATATAGAGATTAAAAGACATTGGGATATTATAAAAAAGTCAGTTAAAAAGAAAAAAACCAAAAAAAAGAAAAAAAAGAAAAAATGATTTTAGATGATATTGTCCATAAAACCAAACTAGAACTACAAGATAAAAAAATAAAAGTATCTTATGAAGAACTAGAAAATAAAATAAAAAATACCAAATATAAAATAAAAGATGTTAAAAAAGCCTTAAAATCATCCAAACAAGACCCATATAAACTAATAGCAGAAGTTAAAAAAGCAAGTCCCTCTAAAGGACTAATAAGAGAAGACTTTCATCCATTAAAAATAGCGAAAGATTATAAAATAGGTGGAGCGAATGCCATATCTGTTTTAACAGAAGAGCATTTTTTTTTAGGTCATTTAGATTATATGAGAAATATCAGCAAAGAGCTTGAAGACGATGAGCTTTGTGTAGTTTTAAGAAAAGATTTCATAATAGATGAATATCAAATCCTAGAAGCCAAAGTCCATAGAGCAGATTTTATCTTACTAATAGCAAAATGCCTCTCGACTAAAGAAATGGAAGAATTATATAATTTCGCCATAAATTTGGGACTAGAAGTCCTAGTAGAAGTCCATAATCAAGGCGATTTAGAAAAAGCCTTAAAAATAGATGCAAACATAATAGGAATAAACCACAGAAACCTAGAAGATTTTTCAATGAATATGAAACTATGCGAAGAATTAATCCCTCTTATCCCAGAAAATAAAATCAAAGTAGCAGAAAGTGGCATTGACAACATAGAAACAATAAAATACCTCCATTCCATAAAAGTGGATGCCTTCTTAATAGGCGAACACTTTATGAGGCAAGATGATATTATTAAAGAGGTTACTAAATTAAAGGGTTTTTAAAATTATAGGGAACCTCTATTAAGGGAACCTCTATTAATTCAAAATAAATAGCTAATATTATCTAAATTATTTGAATTAATAGAGGTTCCCTAAAAAGAATTTTTAAAGGTATCCATTGATACGGCTCTAATTTATTACTAATTTATCTTTTTGTTTCCTAAGCTCTTCTTCAAAAACATCCCCAACAAACATAGAAGTTTTTAGAATTATATTTTCCTCGCCATTCTTAAAAATAAGCTTTAATCTAGAGTCTCCTTTGTGTATTCTTGATAGCTCCAATATCTTATCAATAATCATTTCATTATAATCTATATCTAGCACTACATCTATATCTTTAGCATTAGGGTCTCTATGTCTTACATATTCTGAGTTTATATTCATTCTTTTTGCTTCTTTTAAGCTCATTACTTTTTTTGTGCTTATTCTTGTAAAATCTCCGTCATTATTTACTCTAACTTTAAATGCTATAGGGTCTTCTAGGTTAAATTCATTTATTTTTTTTATCATATCTTCAAAAACCATAAATTCTATGTTGCCGTGTAAATCTAATAAAGTAACTATGCCAAATTTATTTCCTTTTTTAGAAAATCTCTCTTCTAGGTTTTCTATTTTTCCTATTATTACTATCTCTGAATCATTTAGAACTTCACTTATTCTTGAGCTTAAGGTATAGCTTATCGCTTCTAAATCCTCTCTAAATTTATCTAGTGGATGTCCTGATATATAAAAGCCTATTAATTCTTTTTCCATTTGTAGAAGCTCTTTTAATTCATAGTCTTCTTCTTTTTCTAAGACTATATTTATGCCTAATACCTCATCTTCAAAATCACTAAACAATGAATCAACTATTTCTTTTTTGCCTTTTGTTACCTTTTGGCAAGAAGAAGTGATACTCTCCACATTATTAAAAAGTGTTTTTCGATTATACTCAAATACATCAAGGCAACCTGAATTTATCATAGCATCTAATAATCTTTTATTGATATTCGCAGAAACCCTTGATACAAAATCATTCAAGTTTTTAAACTCTCCTAATTCTCTTCTATTTTCCAATATAGGCTCGATAGCTTTAGCTCCTAGCCCCTTAACAGCAGCTAAACCAAACACAATGCAATCTTTATCCCCTAAATCTACCACAGAAAAATCAATCTCTGATTTATTGATATTAGGAGCTAATATCTCTATGCCCATTCTTTTGGTCTCATCTATATATCTAGCGACCTTATCTGTATTATCTTTATCACTACTAAGCAAAGAAGCCATAAATTCTGATGGATAATAAGCCTTAAGATAGCTTGTCTGAAATGTAATCATCGCATAAGCAGCGGAGTGGGATTTATTAAACCCATATCCAGCAAATTTTTCTATCATCACAAATAACTCACTTGAGTTTCTTTTACTAAAGCCTTTTTCTTCTGCTCTTTTTGCAAAGTTTTCTCTATGTTCTGCCATTACTTTAGGGTCTTTTTTTCCCATAGCTCTTCTGATAAGGTCAGCTTCTCCTAGAGAGTATCCCGCTACTACCTGAGTGATACTCATTACTTGCTCTTGATAAAGGATAACTCCATAAGTAGGCTTTAATATAGGCTCTAAAACCTCATTAAATTCATCAAAGAAATAATTAATTTTTTTTCTGCCATGCTTTCTATCAATAAAATCATCAACCATTCCAGACTCTAAAGGACCAGGTCTATATAATGCAAGAACCGCCACTATATCTTCAAAACTATCGGGCTTTAATTTTTCATTTAGTTTTTTCATACCATCTGATTCTATTTGAAACAAGCCCATAGTGCTACCTGACTCTATCATCTTATAGACTTTTTCATCTTCCACATCTATTGTTTTAAAATCAACTACTTTATCAAATCTTATTTTAATCAAATCAATAGAATTTTGGATAACAGTCAAGGTCTTTAAACCTAAAAAGTCAAATTTAATTAAATCAACATCTTCTATATATTTACCAGAATATTGAGTAGCTATCACATCATCACCTGATGGCTTATATAAAGGAGTCCTATGCCATAAAGGCTCATCTGAAATCACCACACCAGCAGCATGAATACCCGCATTTCTTTTTAATCCCTCAAGTTGAACCGCCCTCTCCCATACTTCCTTAGCTTGTGCATCGGTGGTTATTAATTCTTTTATCTTTGGTTCTTTATCAAAAGATTCTTGTAAAGATATTCCTATTTCATTTGGGATTAATTTAGCCATAGCATCAGCTTTGACATAAGGCATATCAAGAACTCTCGCTACATCTCTTATGCTTCCTTTAGGCAATAAAGAATTAAAAGTAATAATTTGAGCCACATTTTCACGACCATATTTATCAACCACATATTTAATAATCTTATCTCTATTTTTTTGGCAAAAGTCCATATCTATATCAGGCATAGACACCCTCTGGGGGTTTAAAAATCTCTCAAAAAGCAAATCATATTTTATAGGGTCAATATCAGTAATATCAAGAGAATAAGCAACCAAACTTCCCGCAGCACTCCCTCTTCCAGGTCCCACAGGCACATCTAAGTCATCTTTAGCAGCCCTCACAAAATCCCATACAATAAGCATATATCCAGCAAATCGCATATTACAAATAATATCCATTTCTACTTTTAGTCTATCTTTGTATATTTGATATTTTGATTCATCCACAAATTCTAATCTTTTCTCTAAGCCTTTATCACAACGATACCTAAAATATTCTTCTTCACTAGAAATAGATAAATTTTCTTTATCTATGTATTCTTTAAAAAACTTAAAAGTAGGAGGATTTAATTCTCCTAGAGTAATCTCTAAATTACATTTATTCGCTATCTCTTGAGTATTATTAATAATATCTGGCATATCCATATACATATTAGCAATCTCTTCATTGCTTTTTAGATAAAACTCATGCACCGAATGCTTCATTCTATCTTTATCATTAAAAAGCTTATTCATAGCGATACACATAAAAATCTCTTGAGCTACAGCATCATTTTTTTTCAGATAATGAGTATCATTAGTAGCTATTAGCTTAATGCCTGTTTCTTTAGATAGAGCAATTAATTGCTTATCTATAAAAAGCTGATCCTCAATACCATGCCTCATAAGCTCTATATAAAAATCATCACCAAAAATTTCCTTATATTCTAAAGCAGCTTTTTTAGCCCCCTCATATCCTTTAGCTCCTCTTTGGACATTTCTAGGATTATTAGTATTCAAGTTCCAAGAAACTTCCCCTTGCAAACAAGCAGAAGAGCAAATAAGCCCCTCACTATATTCTTTTAAAAGCTTTTTAGAAATACGAGGAAAATAATAAAACCCCTTAAGATAGCTCATAGAGGAGAGATACATTAAGTTTTTATAACCTTGCATATTTTTAGCATACAAGCAAATATGAAAACGGTATTTACTACTTTTATCATCTAGCTCGTCACCATTTTGTAGATAGCCCTCCATTCCTATAATAGGCTTAATCCCCTCAGCTTTCATAGTTTTATAAAAATCAATAGCCCCAAATAAATTACCATGGTCAGTCATAGCAACTGAATCCATATTAAATTTCTTAAGTTGCTTAGCTAATTCTTTTATTTTATTTGCTCCATCAAGCATAGAGTATTCGGTGTGTAAATGCAGATGTGTGAATTTTGTTTTGCTCATATTATGTCCTTATTTATGCGAAATATTTTATTATTTAGTATCCATTTTAAGAACTATACTAAAATTCCCATTTTGTATAAAATCATTGCATCTTTTTATCATCACAGATGAAGCAAAATCTTCAATACCTCTTATACTAGCCACCTTTTTAAAAGTCTCGATAGCTTTTTCTAGCTCTTCATTATGCATAAGTCTTAGCCCATCTTCATAGGTCTTAATCCATTCAAAATTAATATTAGTATCTTTAGTATCTAGCAACTCATAAATAGCAACACCCTCCATTTTACCTTTTACAGAAACAATATCAAGCCTTCTTGTGATAAAATCATCTTTTATAAACTCATAAGTATTTTCACTAATTATAATATCAGTCTCATATAGTTTATTGATAGATTCTAACCTACTAGCTAAATTAACAGAATCTCCTAAAATAGTATAATCCATTTTATAATCAGAGCCTACATTACCTATCATAACCTTACCTGTATTAATTCCTATTCTAGTATTTAATAATGGCTTATTTTCTTTTTCCCATTTTAATCTAAGCACATCTAATG
>JAJVLF010000091.1 GCA_029255845.1 Campylobacterota bacterium
ATCTATTTTATAAAAATTGCTATAAGGCTAAAATATAATATTAGCTATTTATTTTGAATTAATAGAGGTTCCCATAAAACACCTAGTTATCTAGAATTAAAAATTATCTCCCCATTTATTTCAATAGAGCCATCATTTTGCAAAATAGAGTCCTCAAGAGATAAAACTTCATTTTTATGATTAATGCTAAAATTATAATTTTTATAAAATTCTTTTTTGTATAAATTAAATACAGTTTCCCATTTATCTTGATTATTTAATCTATCTATTAATTCTTGTAAAAAAACTCCATCATTGAAATCCACATCAAGACTTTTAAAATCCTTACTCGTTTTACTATTAATCCCACATCCCACAATAATAATATCTTTTTTTATATGTGTAATTATGCCACCTATCTTTTTATTCCCCACATATAAATCATTTGGCCATTTTAGAAATACCTTTGAGCCAAATTTATGCAAGATACTTTTAATATAAAATCCAATATAAATAGATAAGCTATGAAGTGGAATATCTTTAGAAAAATAAGATGAATTAACCGCAAAAGAAAAAAATAAATTCCCCTTTTCTCCTAACCATTTATTCTCTCTACTGCCTATACCATCGCTTTGCTCATTGGTATAAATTAATACTGGTGGCTTTAAAGTGGCTAGATTATCTTTTAAATAAAGCTGAGTGGAGTTTAGTTTTTCAAAATATACTATCTGCAATTTTTAGTCTTTTCCCTGCGATATAAGATGAAGCATTTATTTGTTTTTTCGATGGGGGATGAAAAGAAAATATCTTTAATGAGCCTTGCAAAGCACTAATCACAATATATTCTTTTTCTATAGATAAAATAATACCTTCTTTTGCATTTATGCTATCTTTTTCATTAAGCTCTAATTTAGGTATTTTAATCCCACCTTCTATAAAAACCCCAGGCCATCCTTGATATGCAAGATATTTTTTATGCACTTCATTAGCATTAAGAAAATCAATCTTCCCATCACTTTTTTTAACTTTCTTAGCATAAGAACTCATCGATGAATGTTGCTTTATGGGATTAATATCAGAAAAATTCTTAATAGTTTTAATAGTAAGCTTAGAAGCCAAAACAGCCAACTCATCCATAAGCTCTAAAGTGCCTTTATTTTCACCATCCAAAACAGAAAAAGACAATATATCCCCCGTATCCAGCCCTTTATCCATAAGCATAGCCGTAACCCCAGTCCATCTATCATCACTAATAATATATTCTTGAATAGGACTAGCACCCCTATATTTAGGCAATATAGAAGCATGAAGATTAATACAAGGAGCAACACCAAGCACATCCTCACTAAGCAATTGCCCATAAGCAGCCACTACAATAAAATCTGGATTATATTTTCTTAATATCTCCACATTTCCCTCATCACTTAATCTATGAGGCTGATACACATCAATATCTATCTCATTATTTTGAACATATTGCTTAATATGAGGCATAGCAATTTTATTTCTATTACCCTTTTTATCTTCTTGAGTAAATAAAGCAACCACCTCAAAGCTATCATCATTTAATAAAGCTTCAAAAATAACAGTAGCATAAGATGGAGTCCCCATAAATATTATTTTTTTAATTGTATTTTTCATAGGGGTATTTTATCAAAATAAAATATGTGGGGCTTTGAAATTGTAGCATTTAATTTACTTTTAGTTTTTTATCTTTTAATAGATTACAAACATAACATTTTTGTTTCGCAACAATATTGTTGCATAAATAAAATTAAATTGATTTAATAACAAAATAGTTACGAAACACTTTTGTTTCTTATTATTTTAACTAAGGAAACCATTATGGAAAATAGAGATTTTATTGTAGGTGGAGTAGCACAAGATGATGATTATTTTTTTCATCAAGAATATGTAAGTGAGATGTGGGAGTTATTAAACAAAGATAATATTATTCTTTTATCTCCTAGAAGAACGGGTAAGACAAGCCTTATGTATCGCCTTCTTGCTAAACCTCACTATGATTATAAGGTTGTTCATTTTAATGTGGAGGATATTGATAATTCTGCTGATTTTTATATATCTTTATTAAATGCTTTATATGAATTACATCCAGAGTATTTTCAAAAAATATCAAAAGGTTGGAGTTTGTTAGAAAATTTATTTAATAAAGTTGAAGAAGCTGAGGCTATGAGCTTTAAGGTTAGATTAAGACAAAATACAAATTGGAAAAATGACTGGGCAAAATTATCTGAAGAATTAATAAATAAAATCACTTCACTAGATGATAAGATATTGTTTATTATTGATGAATTTCCTGATATGCTAAGCAATATATTAAAAAAAGACAAAAAAGAAGCAACTACTTTTTTACATCATTTTAGGAAAATAAGATTAGGAGCAAAAAGCAATAATATTAGATGGCTAGTTAGTGGGTCTGTTAATATTAGGGGTGTTTTAGATGAAGCAAGTCTAATTAATACAATCAATGATTTTCATACCGAGTTTTTGCCTAGCATTAAAATTAAAGAGGCTAATGACTTTATTAGCTCAATGCTAAATGCGAGAGAGGTTAAGTTTAATAAAGATATTTTGCAAAACATAAATGATTTATTAGGTGAGCCTATGCCTTATTTTATACAGCTTTTTACTCAAGAGATATATAGATATTGGAGGCGAGAAAAAGAGAATATCAATGAAATCAGCATTAAAGAAGTGAAGGATATTTTTAATAAAACTTTATTAGGAGAAGTGGCTTATGATAAATTACAGCATTACCATAGTAGAATTAAGATGTATTATCCTGAGCAATTACAAGGTATTGCTTATCAGATATTAGATACATTATCTAAGTCTAGCTCTGGAGTTAGTGAAAAGCAATTATATACACAATATTTAACATATCAAACCATCACCTATGAAAATGAAGCAAAAAAAACTTTTAAAGCATTAATGATAAGGCTAGATAGCGATTTTTATACTTGGAAAAATGATGATAATATTTATACTTTCAAAACTCACCTTATAAAATTATGGTGGCATAAGAATTGGGGAGCATTATGATTAAGCAAACCCCAAGAGGATTATTTAGAAATGGCATTACTAGCCCTGAGCTATTAAGAGAGTCTACTGTCGGAAGAGAGGATGTGCTAGATGATATTTTAGATAAATTAAAATCAAGAAAAAATAAAAAAAGTGGTATCAATAGTTTATTTATAGGACCAAGAGGAGTAGGGAAAACTCATCTTCTAAGCTTGATAGAGCATTCTATTTTGGATAATAAAGAGCTTAAAAAACAATATGAAGTTATTCGTTTTCCAGAAGAGAGTAATCGTATTTTGTCTTTTGCTGATTTGCTTTTAGAAATTCTTAATATATTAAAAGGTATTGACAATAAGGTATCACAGTCCTTATATGAGCGACTAGAAACTGAGCTTAATGATGATATAATCATTGATGAGGTTTTACATCATTTAAAGCAATGGCATAAAAAAAGCAAGAAGAATATATTGCTAATGATAGAAAATTTAGATGTTTTACTTAGTGAGCAAGTAAAATCAAAAATAGACATCCATAAATTCCGTAGCTTTTTAATGGATAATTCGCATATTGTTATGATTGGCACAGCCCCTACTTACTTTAGTGCATTAAGTGATGTAAAGCACCCTGTATATGACTTTTTTGATATTCAGCTTTTAAGAGAATTAAACGAGGAAGAAATTATATCATTAATAAAAACTAATTTAAAATGGGATAAAAGAGATGACTTATTAAATGACTTTGATAATTTAGAGCCAAAGATACAATCAATGCTAAGCCTAACAGGAGGTAATCCTCGCTTAGTTATGATGTTTTATGAATTAATCAATCAAGATAAATTGACAGATATTAAGCTAGAGCTACACAAGCTACTAGATAAAATAACACCTTTTTATCAAGACAGACTTAAAGATTTAGCCCCACAAGAGCGAGCATTATTAGAAACAATAGCATTAATGAGAAGAGAAAAAAGAACACCCATTAATATAAGCAAACAATTTAGAAAATCAAGAGAGACAACATCTGTATTATTAAAACGAATGATTAAATCAGGGTATTTAAGTGTGAATGCGAACCTTGATGATAAGAGGTCCCGTATTTATAGGATTAAAGAGAAATTTTTTGATATTTGGCTTGCTATGAATGAGTCTCGAAGTAATCGTAAATATATTCCTTATTTATTGGATTTTTTTAATATGTGGTATCCAGATAAAAAGCAAAGAGAATTAAAAAGTAAAGAATTATTAAAGGCATTAAAAAAAGATAGAGAAAACCCTAATAGAAATGACATAGAAGAATCTTTAAATTATTTGAGTGAATCTCCTAATAATCCCAATGATAGAAAAATAGAGAAAGCAGACATTGCAATAAAGGCTATAAAAAATGGCGAATCTAATATAGCTAAAAATATGATAAAAAATGGGCTAGATAATACGAATATAGGCTCTAAGGATATTTTTATTTGGATGTCTAAAAGTAGCTTTGAGAATCAAGGAGAAAATGACAATATAGGTCTTAATTCAATTGATTATTTTGAAAAAATTGTTAAATACTGGAGGGCAGAGCATTCAGGTGAGCTAGAGAGAGCTTCTGTTCTTTTTTATAAATTAAAAAATGAACTTGAAGATTTTGGCTTGCACGATTTACATATTGCTTTACTTAAAGAAAAATTATTTGATAGCAAGACGAAAAAAGAAAAAGGGATATTATACAATGATATTGGAATGATTGAACTTCGTAGTGCCAAATATAATGATGCTAAAAAAAGCTTTACAAAATCTTTGGAAATAAGGCAAGAAATAGGAGATAAAGCAGGAGAGGGAATAACATTAAATAATATATCTCAGACATATAAAGCAAGAGGTGATTATGATACAGCCTTGCAATATTTAGAGCAGTCTTTGAAGATAAGGCAAGAGATAGGAGATAAATCAGGAGAGGGAACAACATTAAACAATATAGCTACGATATATAATACAAGAGGTGATTATGATACAGCCTTACAATATTTAGAGCAGTCTTTGGAGATAGGGCAAGAGATAGGAGATAAATCAGGAGAGGGAACAACATTAAATAATATATCTCAGATATATAATGCAAGAGGTGATTATGATACAGCCTTGCAATATTTAGAGCAGTCTTTGAAAATAAGCCAAGAGATAGGAGATAAAGCAGGACTATGTGCCAATCTTTTTAATATAGGCCATATACATTTACAAAATAATGACAAACAAAAAGCAATGATAAAGTGGATTGAGACCTACTTGATAGCAAAAGAAATTAAACTAGCACAAGCTCTTAATTCACTTGAGGAATTAGCTGGACAAATAGGCTTAGAGAATGGTCTTGAGAGTTGGGATAAATTGGCTAGGGAATATATAGCTAACTCCTGATTGCAAGATGGAGGATTAGGAGATAGATAGGAAATATCTCAAAAGATTATCTACAAAATAATTACCTTATTAAGCCAATGAATGCTATAATACAGGCATTAAACAAAAAAGGAGCAAACATGCAAAAGATAATTATTTTTATATTTATAGGGGTTCTTTTTTATAATTGTAGCGATGATAATGCCAAGGCTGACAACAATGAGCTACAAACTCAAAATAAATTAATAAAAAACAAAGAAAGTGATGTTAGAGAGGGAAGAAGTAGCCGACCTAATAGACCTAATAGAGATTCAGGAAATTAGCATAAATATAGAATATATAAGTTTCTTTAGATAAACCCACCTTAAATTAATGGAGAGCTGATAATGTCAAATCAATTACTTAATGAGCTGTGGGCAAAAAACACGAAATATTTTGAATATACTTCTAGTGCTAATCCAAAAATGCCTGATATTAATGTGGATGTTTTCCCATCATCTTTGCATGAGATTAATGAAACTAAGATAATTCCACTTGATTTATCTGATAAGCTACAAACTAAATATATGGCTACTTCCCCTACTTTATTGGCTAATTATGTTCATATTAATGCTAATGATGAAATTAAAACATCCATTAATGCTTCTTCTCAATCTTTTTTTGTTATTCGTGGTTCGGGTAAAACTATAACTAAAGATGGTGTATTATCTTGGAAGAAGGGGGATTATTTTGCATTGCCTTATAGTGAGGATTTAATCCATCAAAGCGATGAAGATACTGCTTTTTATTGGGTGCATGATGCTCCTCTTTTAAGGTATATGGGTGCTAAGGCTAAAAGTGAGCAATGCAAGGCTGTGTATTTTTCTTATGAAGAGTTATCCAAAGAATTGGCATTGGTGAATAGGCAAAATGAGGGGAAAGACTTAAATAGAAATGGTATTTTATTAGGCAATATAGATACTCCATTAACTAAGACAGTAACTCACTCTATGTGGTCTTTATATAATTTATTACCAGCGAATACTAAGCAAAAAGCCCATAGGCATAATTCAATAGCACTTGATTATTGTGTGTTTGCAGGTAAGGACACTTATACTTTAATAGGTGAAAAAGTGGATAGCGATGGCAATATAATCAATCCTACTAAGGCTATATGGAAGAGTGGCTCAGCTTTTGTTACTCCTCCTAATTGGTGGCATTCTCATCATAATGACGGAGATGAAAATGCTATTGTTTTGCCTGTTCAAGATGCTGGGTTGCAGACTTATTTGCAGACTTTGAATATTCAATTTTCTAAAGGTTATTAATATGAAATTTAGCTCTGCTTTAAAGAGTAATTCAACAAAAATTATGCTTTTAGGCTCTGGTGAATTAGGGCGAGAGGTCGTTATTGAGGCAAGTAGATTAGGGCTTGAGACTATTGCCGTGGATAAATATGAAAATGCTCCTGCTCATTTGGTGGCTACAAAAAGCTATGTGATTGATATGCAAAACAAAGAAGCTTTGCTTGAAATAATAAGAAAAGAAAAACCTCATTTTATATTACCAGAAATAGAAGCCATCAATATAGATGCTTTACTAGAAGCAGAAAATGAGGGCTTTAATGTAGTGCCAAATGCTAAAGCAGTCCATAAGACTATGAATAGAAAAAATATTCGAGAATTTGCTTCAAATGATTTAGGAGTTAAGACAAGCAAATATGAGTTTGTTAAAACCTTAGAAGAATTAAAACAAGCAAGTGAAAGAATATCATTTCCTTGTGTAATAAAGCCTGTAATGAGTTCATCAGGGCATGGGCAGAGTATTGCAAAAAGCAAAGATGACATTATGGCTTCTTGGGAGCTAGCAAAAGAAGCAAGAGGAGATTCTAGTGAGTTAATAGTCGAGGAATTTATAAATTTTGATTATGAAATCACACTTTTAACCATGAGAAATGGCAAAGAAACCAAATACTGTGAGCCAATAGGACATCAACAAAAAGATGGAGATTATATCCTTTCATGGCAACCATGCGAAATGAAAAAATCCATCCTAGAAAAAGCAAAAGAAATGGCAAAAAAAGTAACAGACGGCTTAGGCGGAAAAGGATTATTCGGAGTAGAATTTTTCATAAAAGCAGATGAAGTATATTTTAGTGAGCTAAGCCCTAGACCTCACGACACAGGAATGGTTACTTTAATAACTCAAAGCCAATCAGAGTTCGCATTACACATCCGTGCTATCTTAGGATTACCACTTGATTATGAATTTCTAGGCTCAGGAGCAAGCTCGGCTTATAAAGCTACCTCTAATTCACATGCCCCTGTTTTAAATATCCCAGATGAATCATTTTCATCAAATTCTTTTGTATATGTATTTTCAAAACCAGATATGCATAAAGGTAGAAGAATGGCTGTTGCTTTGGTGAAAGATGATGTGGAAAAAGCTAAGATAAAGGCTAGTAAAATAACTGAGGGTATTTTTTAATATAAAGGGAACCTCTAAAATATCCACTAACTTAAGAGATAACCACATATAGTAGGATTACAGATATGTTGATAATAGACTTCTTGCAAAATCTTCCTTTCAACAATATATATACTATTGAGTTTTATTTGTATGGTTTTACAATTTAAGAAAAAAATAACAAGTCAGTTAGAATTATAAAATTTAATATTTAATGCTAGCCCTTGGATATTGGGTTTTCTTCCTATTATAAATAGGTTGTAGTTTTATTTTTGGTTAGGTTTTGGAAATATTTGAGTTTAGCTGTATGCATATGATATAATACTATCAGAAATGACAAAAATAAAGAGATAGATACTATCTACTCTTTGTAAATGCTGTGAAAATATTAATAAGAGTGATAAAATAATTAAAAAGGGATATTATGTTTAATGATGATATATTTGAAAATTGGTTAGATTCAAAATCAAAAGAGCTTGTTGATAAAATATCAAATAGTGAAGCTCTTAGTAGCGAAGAGATGATAATACTTGTATTAAAAGCACAATCAAATCATTTTCATCATCTTGATGAAGATATGAAAACGGATATGAAAGAGCTTCGTGTAGATATGGATAAAAGATTTGAGCAAGTTGATAAAAGATTTGAGCAAGTTGATAAAAGATTTGATGCCGTTATGCTTAGAATGGATAGATTTATGATATGGTCTTTAGGGCTTACTATGACATCTACATTTATTATATTAGGGTTTATGTATAAGCTAATTGGTAATCAAGGTGTGTAAAAATTATAAAATGAGGGAGGAGTAAGGTTTTTTAGTTTTGTGCAGATTTAACCTTAAGGGAACCTCTATTAATTCAAAATAAATAGCTAATATTATATTTTAGCCTTATAGCAATTTTTATAA
>JAJVLF010000092.1 GCA_029255845.1 Campylobacterota bacterium
TACTTAGTTTTTATTTTCACAAATTAATGCACTATAATTCATATATCCAATTTGATAGGTTTTGAAAGAAGTCTAGTTATTTTTATTTTATGAACCCTCTGTGATATTTAAAATACCATCTTCAAATATCTCTAAATTACCAATTACAATGCCATCATTATTCATAACCTTGCTTCCTCCCCAAAAGCCTATTCCATCTTCAAAGCCAATTCTATTTGTGAAAAATGAGTGGGCATTTAGGGTGGTGGATATATCTTTTTGGATTTTTAGCCATTTTTCTTCTATTTCTAAATTATCTTTAAATCCTCTTGCGGGGGAGTTTGCTTGGATGAATATGTAGTCTATTTTTTCGGTTTTTAGTTTTTTTATATCTTCTTTATTCCATGCGTCTTCGCATATTATGATTAGGCATTTTTTGTTTTTCCATATAAAGGTGTCTAGTTTGTCGCCTTTTGTGAAGTATCTTTCTTCTTCAAACATATTATATGTGGGTAGATTTATTTTTTTGTGGGTGAATTTTAGTTTTCCGTTTATGAATACACTGCTTGCATTGTAAATGTTATTATTTTCTTTGAGTGCGAAAGATAGGATGAAGTCTTTTTTGTGTTTTGAAAATATTTTTTGGATTTCTTCTAGGCTAAAAGAGTCTTTTTTGAAATTATCTTTTAGTAGATATCCATTTAGGCAAAGCTCGGGGAATATTGTCATATCTGCTTTGCTTTGTTCTAGTAGCTTGTGGGTTTCTTTAATATTTCTCTCTCTATTTAGAGAAATATTATTTGTAATTAGAGAAAAGTTGATTTTTAACTCGCATTAATTAATGATACTGTATTCTCTAGGCTTTCTATTGATTTTATGGTTATTGTTTTTATTTTTGTTATTTTTTTATTCATTCTTGATAAAACTTCTGAATTACCAAACTCTATGAATAAATCCACATTATCAAAATTAGAAATGGATTGTTTGTATTTGACGGGTTTTGTTAATTGCTTTTTTAATAATTTTACGGCATCTTTTTTGGTGCTATATGCTTCTTTAGATACATTAGAAATGATAGGCATTTGAAAATCATCTTTAATGTATTTATCTAATAATGGCTCTAATTTAGAACCCACAGGCTTAAGTATAGGACAATGACTTGCTACCGACATATCTAAAAGAATACATCTCTTAGCTCCTAAATCCTTTAATCCATCTTGTGATTTTGATAAATCTTTTTTGCTACCAGCTAGGACGATTTGTCCGTCCATATTATAATTAGCAGGGTATATTTTTAAACCCTCGCCTCTTTGTTTTTCTGCGAAATTTTCAACTATATCATCACTAAGACCTAAAACAACCATCATTCCAGCATTAAGTCCATCACATGCTTCTTGCATAAATTTACCACGATTATAGACCAAGTCCATAGCATCTATTGTATCTAATGCTCCAGCAGATACCAAAGCAGAAAACTCACCTAATGAATGACCTAATGCAAATTCTGCTTTTTTATCTATCCTACTAGTAAAAATTTGATTAAATAAAGATGATACAAATAATATCGCAGGTTGTGCAAATTGTGTTTGTGATAATAATTCTTGACTTTTTAAAACATCTTCTATTTTAAAATCTAATTTATCATTGGCTTTAGCAACTAGCTCTTTTCCTAAATCAAAATTATTAATAAACTCCATCCCCATATCAACAGCTTGAGAGCCTTGACCTGGGAATATATAAGCTATTTTCATTAGTTGCTACAACATCCAACACTTTCTTCTTCAACAGATGGCTCTCCACATCCACCACCACAACATCCTCCACCTTTAGCAGCTGGCTGACCCATATCTTTTTCTTGCTCTGTAGCATCTCTAATTTCTACAATCTCTACATCAAAATTTAATGTTTTTCCAGCTAATGGGTGATTATAATCAACTAAAACACTACTTGCTCCGATAGTTTTAATAACAGCAGGAATGCTTTGACCTTGCTCATCTTTAGCATATAAAGTCATACCTTCTTTTAAATCAATACCTTCAAATTGCTCTGATGGAACTTCTTCTAATGCATTATCATCATAAGCACCATAAGCATCTTCAGGAGAAACTTCTACACTTTTAGTATCAGTAATTCCTAAGCCTAATAATGCATTTTCTAATCCTGGGATAATATTTCTTTGACCTACTAAAAATTCTAGTAAATTATCGCTAGTATTTTGATCAACTAGTTCCTCAGTTTCTTTGTCATAAACCTCATATTCAATGCCTACTACTTTATTTTCTTCAACTTTCATTTCTTTCCTTATTTTTAATTTTGAAACTATACTATATTTGGCTTAGAGATTTCTTTAAGGCGAATTAAAAAACACAGATAAACTATTATAAGCTTTAAAAAATACCTCCCCAAACACAAATAGCATACTAGAAAAAACCACTATAATAGTAATCATACCTAGTCCTACTTTTATCGGTAAACCTATAACAAATATATTAAATTGAGGCATTGTTTTCATTAACATCCCAAATGCTATATCTGAAAATAATCCCACAGCTATGACAGGGAATGCTATGGAAAAACCATATACGAATAAATTAGTTACATCTTTAGATATAAACTGAAATACTTTTTCATTAAATAAATAAGTCCCAAATGGAACCTTTATCGCCCATTCATTGGCTAACATTAAAATTAAATGATGTCCATCAAATATTAAAAATGCCATTAAAACAGAAAGAGAGAATATTTGTCCTACTACTGTAGATTGGCTTTGTGTGAGAGGGTCATACATAGCGGCAGCTGATAGTCCCATAATCATTGATACTAATTCTGCTACATATACTATGGTATCAAAAACTATTTTTAATACTAATGCCATAATAAAGCCCGAGAGGACTTCAAAAAATACTACTGTTATTAAGGTTATTGCTTCTATATCTAAATCATATTTAGGAGTAATTGGGAAAAATAGGACTGTTAAATAAAATGCGAAAGGTGCCTTTATGCTTACTGGTATGGTTTCAAAGTTATAAAAAGGGAATAATCCTAATATGATTGTGAATTTTATTAGCAATAAAACAAATGTAATTACATTTTCATCTTTTAATAATTCGTGAAGCTCCATTTACTAATAGCTAGGAGTAATTATGCTATCTCCTATACAAGCATATTCTATTAGTTTTGTAGATGTTGATATAACTCTTCCTGTTCTTAAATTTATTCTTCGAACAAATATATGAACTTTATTTCCTTGGACAGAATAGCTTCCTACTATTCCTACTAATGCTATGCTTTTTTGCTTAATCACCTCATCTGCTTCTCTTGTTAAAACTGATAATCCATTAGCATTTAAAGTGAAAGAGCTACCTAAATCTAATTGCAATACTCTTGCTGTAGTGTGAGTGCTTATAAAACCTCGTAATAAATTAGCTAGATATACTCCAGTAGGGGTTGGTTTATATATTTTAGCATCGACAAAATCTGTAATGATTACATTTCCACCGCCAAAAACTGGATAAATTTCTCTTGCAATTTCTTCCATTCTTTTATCTATATTGGATATGCCACTTATTATTTTGTCATCACTTAAGCGAAATCCAAGATTATCTGTGCAAGTAGAAGAAAAAGTGCAAGAATTAAGAATTAGAGAAATTAATAATAAAAACCCTAATTTTAAATAATATTTCATACTAAGAAACAATTGGCATTATTGAATGCCAACTGCTCCGCCACCTTCCTCTTCTTCTTCTTCATCATCCCCACCACCAAATTGATTAGCAAAAACCATCGAGCTTACACTATCTAGAGGAATAGATACTTGTGCTGTTGAAAGAACAATTCCTGAATCAATATTTAAAACTTTTCCATTTACAATTACTGTATCATCTGATACTGTGTATGTTCCTGTAACTATTGATCTTGCTCTGTATTTTTTTCTTATTTCATCTACTTTTCTGCTTAATGAAAATTCACCTTGTGAGTTAATAGCCATAGTTTTAGCCATTTTAATCTCAACCACTGTCCAGTTTCTAACTTGTAATTCGTGGATTAAACTCTCAGCTACTAATCTACCAAATTTTGAAGATTCTTTTAGATTATCAAGAGATACGAAAGATGATACTATAGTTGGCTGTGAGAAATATTTAGAATCATTATTGATATCTAATTGATCAGCCATAAAAATAATCATAGCATTTAGATTTCCTATAGGATGATTACTTTGTTGGATAAAGATTTTCTCATATTCTTTAGCTGGTAAAATAGTGCTTAAGATAATAAGACAAACTATAAATAATTTATTCATTGGGACGACCTTTTATTAAAATGTTTTTAACGGCTTTGCTTTATAAGTAACTGGAAAATCGCTACTTAAAATTCTATTCGATTCATAATTTTTATTTTGTTGGTATATATCTATACTAATACCCGAATCTTTTGCATCATCTTTAGACATATTATCATTTTTACTTTGATCATATATTAAAGAACAGCTACTAAACGATATAACTAACAATAAAATATATACTTTTTTGAACATATTATAACCTTATTTGGCACATCTATTGTTTATCAATAAATGGCTTCTAATTTAATTGAACTCATAAAGCATTATGTATTCCAAAATTAGTTTGCATTTAAAAAGAGGTTGAATATTATATGAATAAAAACTTAAAAAAACCAAAAATTGTTTTTTTTGATAGAGATGGTGTGGTAAATATAGATTATAGATATGTCCATAAAAAAGAAGACTTTGTTTGGAATGATGGGATTATGGATATTATGCTTTATTTAAGTAAGCTAGATTATAAATTTATTTTAATAACTAATCAATCAGGCATAGGAAGAGGGTATTATAGCCAAAATGATTTTGATATTTTAACAAAATGGATGAAAGATGAATTAAAAAAGAAAGAAATTTATTTTTTAGATATTATGTTTTGCCCCCATAAGCCTGAAGATAATTGTCTATGCAGGAAACCAAAACCTTATATGATTACCCAAAGTATAGAAAAATGGGACATTGATACCAAGAAGTCTTTTTTTATAGGAGATAATAATAGTGATATGATAGCGGGTAAATTAGCTAAAATACAATCAATTTATCTTAATAATGAAAGTAAATTTGATAACATAGAGGCAGATTATTATATATCATCATTAAAACAAATCAAGGATATTATTATTAAATGAGATTATTATTTACCTTTTTTACTTTTATTTTATGTCTATTTTCTAGTAATGGAAAAACTACAGCTCTAGGAGGAAGTGGCTCTATTGACTTAAACAGAGTGGATTCCGTTAATTACTTTGAGGCACTATTAGCTCATGATAAAAAAGAGCCTGAATTATATGTATCCTTCTCCATAAAAAGCTCTCATCAAAATATCTTAGCTCAAACAGATAAAATAAATGTATATAATACACAAAAAAAAGATATCGCTGTGAATCTAGCAGGAGATAAGGTAAGTCAATATGGCATAACATCCGTAGAAAATGCACTAAATGCGATAAAAGAGATTAATGAAAATCAAAATAAGAATATGATTGAATATGTTTTTCCTAATTTGACATTATCTTATAGATTTAGAAATATAGGTTTTAGTTTTAGCCAAAAAAAATATGGATATGCATACATTCATTCTATTCAAGATATCTCATACGATAAACATGCAACCTACACTAACAATAATGCAAAATATACTGTTTTACAAAAAACATTTGATGACTATATGAGCAACTCATTGCAATTAAAAGAAAGATACATAACTTTAAATGAATTTTTTATGTCATATGCGAATATGATACCAACTATCGCTGGAAATCTTCTTTTGGGTGCATCTATTAACTCACTAAGTGCAGAACATTTAAGTGAAAGCAATCATACACTTAGCTATTTTAATAATAAAACAATTTATCAAAATGTAAGAGAGGGTAAAGTAGGGGTCGGTTCAGCTTTGAGGGTCTCTTATAATATGAGCTTTATTTTTATTCCATCTTTTAGTGAGAAGATTAGATTTGGGGTAGCATTTGTGAATTTAAACCCTAGCACTTTTGGTGGCTTTTATTATGATAGTAAGATAGTATTTTCAGGGAATTATTTATTAAATCAATCCTTAAAATTGCATTATGAAAAAGACTTAAAAAAACATAAGAATATATACCAAACAAAAATAAACGAAAGACAAAGCTTCGGATTAGAATTAACCCTTCCAAATATTTCTTTATTTGCAGGATATGAGAGTAATAAAAATATATTTAAAAATAATGTAATGTCCTTTGGACTTTCTTATAAAAAAATAGACATAGGATATAGAACAATAAGTAATTTTTCTAGTTTCTCTAGTGGGAGCATTAAAGATTTTGGAGAATTAACTATTTCATTTAGAAAAGACACATAAGGCTTCATGATTATTAAGCTAAATAAAGAAAAAATAAAAACCCTCTTAGATAAGAGATTTGATAAAAAAGATATTAATTCATTAAAAGAGCTTCCTAGTCCATTTAGCTTTAAAGATATGGATAAATCTGTTGATAGAATCATAAAAGCCATTAAACAAAATGAAAAAATCTTAGTCGTAGGAGATTATGATGTAGATGGCATAGTTTCTAGAATTATTTTAAAAGAGTTCTTTGATTTTATTGATTTTAAAATAAGCTACATTACCCCTGATAGATTTAAAGATGGTTATGGCATTTCTGTTGATTTAATAAAAGAAAGTGAAGCTAATGTAATTATTACTGTAGATAATGGGATTAATGCTAAAGAAGTGGCTTATTTCTGTAAAGAAAAAAACATTGATTTAATCATCACAGATCACCACAATCCACTAGGAGATATGCCAGCTTTTTCTATAATCAACCCAAAACAAGATGATTGCCCTTTCTTATTTTCCGAAATTTGCGGTGCTCAGATTGCTTGGTATTTAGTAGCAGGACTTAAGAGTAAATTAGAGTTAGATTTTGATATGAGTAATCTTCTTGATTTATTACTTATGGCGATAATAGCAGATGTAATGCCATTAATATCTATGAACCGTGCTTTAGTTAAAAAATCTTTAAAAGTTTTCAACAACTCTTCTCGCCCTTGTATTTTAGCCATTAAAGAAGTTTTAAAAAAAGAAGAATTTACCTCTGAAGACATTGCCTTTTTAGTAGCCCCTAAAATAAATGTAGCAGGAAGAGTTAGAAATGCCTCTTTAGCCATAGACTTTTTATCTGAAAAAAACCTAGATAAAGCCATAGATAAATTTAATGTTTTAAATGAATTAATAAAACAAAGAAGAGATTTAGAAGAGCATATAATGAAAAGTAGTAAAGAGAGCATTAACAAAGATGACAATGTAATAGCCCTATATAATGAAAGCTTCCATCAAGGAGTAATAGGAATAGTAGCCTCAAAAATAGCCGACAAATATAAAAAAATATCTTTTGTAGGCAACTTAAACCCTAAAACAAATATAATAAAAATGAGTGCGAGAAGTTATGGAGAAGCTGATTTATATAGCTTAATGATTAATTCTAGTGAAAATTTAATTTCTTACGGAGGACATAAACAAGCTGGAGGATTAAGCTTACACAAAAAAGACTTTAATAGTTTCAAAAACTTAATTAACAACAATTTCAAAAAACAAAACATAATATACAAAGAAGATGATTCTATAATGGGCATACTACCAATAGATGAAATAAATTATGATTTATTAAATCTACTTGATAGCTATGAGCCATATGGTCACCATAATGAAAAACCAAAGTTTTTAGTCCAAGATATTCATTTTGAGCAAATAAAAAGAGTAGGAGAAAAGAAAAATTGCCTTAGCTTAAGTGCAAGAAATAAATATGGATTTTTAAATATGATAATGTTTAATATAGATGATGATTTTAGCGATAGCTTTACTAAAGCGGATATTATTTGTAGCATATCTAAAAATATATATAAAGATAATGAGTATATTAGTATTCAGATAAAGGAGATTATTAATTTATGAATTGCTTCATGATCTAAAAAAGAGCTATGGCGAGAGATAAAAGTGTATTTTCATCACTGACTCTATTCTTCTAATGTTTATCACTATTAAATATATCTCTAGTATATACTTTATCTCTTACATCTTCTAAGATAGGCTCAAATCTATTAGCTGCAATAATATCGCTTTTATCTTTAAAGTATTGTAAATCCTTAATGACTTTAGAATTAAAAAAACTATCCTCTTTCATGCAAGGCTCATATATGATTACCTCTATACCTTTTGCTTTAATTCTTTTCATAATGCCCTGAACGGCACTACTCCTAAAATTATCTGAATCTGATTTCATAACTAATCTATATATCCCAACTATTTTTGGATTTTTAGCTATAATGCTTTCACTTATAAAGTCTTTTCTTGTGCTATTTGACTCTACTATAGCACTTATTATACTATTTGGTATATCTTGATAATTTGCTTTTAATTGTTTTGTGTCTTTTGGGAGACAATATCCACCATATCCAAAACTAGGGTTATTGTAATGTGCTCCAATCCTAGGATCAAGTCCAACACCTTGTATGATATACTTAGTATCAAGCCCATGTGTTTGAGCATAAGAATCTAACTCATTAAAATAAGAAATTCTCATAGCAAGATATGTATTAGAAAAAAGCTTAATAGCTTCTGCTTCTGTTGAATCTACAAAAAGTAAATCAATATCTTTTTTAATAGCACCTTCCACCAAAAGATTTGCAAATACCTCAGCTCTTTTGCTTTTTTCACCCACGATTATTCTGCTAGGATGCAAATTATCTTGCAATGCACTACCTTCTCTTAAAAATTCCGGTGAAAAAATGATATTATTTGTATCATATTTTTCTCTTACACTTTTTGTAAACCCTACAGGTATAGTTGATTTAATTATCATAGTAGCATTTGGATTAATCTCTAAAACATCTTTGATGACAGCTTCAACTAATGAAGTATTAAAATAATTTGTTTTTGTCTCATAATTAGTAGGTGTTGATATAATAATAAACTCGGCATCTTGATAAGCATCTTTTTTATCTAAAGTAGCCCTAAAGTTTAATTCTTTATCTTTAAGATATTTACTTATCTCTGTATCTTTTATTGGAGATATTTTATTATTTAACATTTCTATCTTTTTAGGAATGACATCTAATGCCACAACTTCATTATGTTGTGCTAATAATATTCCATTCGAGATACCTACATATCCTGTGCCTACTATTGTTATTTTCATAAATAATTCCTTTGTATTTTACTTCACCAATGGCTAAAGTAATAGTATCATTGTTAATAGTTCCCATTAAAGACTAGCTATATTCTAAGACTTTTTTAAATATATTGCTTAGATTATCCTTTAGACTTCTTGCAAAACCCATCAACAGGCTACATAAATTATAGCACATCACTTTGCAAAAATAAAATCTTCGCAATAGCTACGGCTATTACTCAGCTTTGATTTTTACAAATTAATGCACTATAACTCATATATCCAATTTGATGGGTTTTGCAAGAAGTCTTTTATGTGTTTATCTAAACTTTTAAATATTTTTCTTATTAAAAAGTAGTCAAAATAAAACTATCTTGGAGTTGTAAGCATTTTTATTTAATGCTAATATTTTATTTTGCTACAAATATATTGTTTGGCTTCCATGAATTTGCCAAATTTTCTAAGTTAGTAAAATATCCATCTAAGTAATTAACAATATCATCCTTGATTATATATTTTTCGTTTGATATATAACTTATAAGTGGAGTAATAATAGCATCATGTGAGATATAAAGAACATTATCTCCTTTTTTGTCCATTAGATAAAGTAAATCTTTAACAGACGATTCAATATCATTAAAGCCTTTTAAGTTCTTTTTTGATAGTTGCATATTAATAATATCAACTAACTTATAAGTATTAAATATCTGCATGGCTTCTTCTCCTTTATTTATAAAAACACCAGGGTTGCCTAAAAGTGTAGAACTTTCTATATTTATTCTTCTATATCCTTTAGATATTTCGTATGCCGTTTGCATACATCTTTCTATGGGACTAGATATTATTAAGTCTATTTTAGATCTATTAAGTTTTAATTTTTCTCCATATTTTAAAGAATCTGCCAGTCCTTTTGGTGTCAGTTTTGCATGGATGGAGTCATCTAGTTTTTCTGCATGTCTTATTAAATAAATCATAATGAGTTTTTAGATGCCCCACTCTTAGTTGTAAACGGTTTAAGAAAGTTTATTGTGGCATTATTGTTTATAAACTTATCCGTAATTATTGGGCACATATTGAAATATTTTTTCTGAAGAGTTTTTAATATCATACCATTACTCATCTCCACATATAATAATATCTCATTATTTAGATTAAAAAATTTAATCAAATGACTCATTTAATATTTTTTTCTTTGTCTATTTTGGCAACCGTAATTTTTATTTCTCTATATTCACTTTCATCTAATAGAACTTTATTATTATAAAAATTTGTAGCATAAGAAAAGCCATTGTAAAAATCTTCTAATTTTTTATATCTTTGAGAATAAAGCTCATTTCCTTGCTTATTGATATGAAAATATCCTTTACCATCTTTTGCAACAGCATATCCTTTATGAAATATATCAAGTTCATCAAAAAACCTACCATGAAGCAAATTACCATCATCTTTAATATGAGTATGTTTACCACTACAATCAACTACAACAGCAATATTATATTTGAAATCACCTGCATATACATAGCTTTGGCTATAAGTCCTTTTTCCATCAGAGTTTATATGAAAATAATTATCATCAAAATCTTTAACTATACATTTATTTTCATTGTAATTGCCAGACCAAGAATATCTAGCACTATAAATATCTTGTCCAAATTTATTTATATGAAACCATCCATTTTTATCTTTTACTGTAGATATGTCATTATAAAAACCATAAGCTTTTTCAAACTCTCGATTAAATTGCTGAATGTTTTTTTTATTAATAAAAAATGCTATATGCTCACTTTGAACAGGTGCTATGCCATCATGAAAACTCATAACTTTTGTATATCTCGTATCATATAGCGGTTTATTATTTTTTATGTGATGTGTTTCATCAAGAGATATATTGATTATAATTTTTTCCTAAGAGTGCAAACTTTGCAAATATCTTGCTGTTTATAGTTTTGTTGTAAGTCTAAATATTTTGTGGAATTAAATAGACTATCTATAGTTTTATTATCTATATTTCCCCAATCTCCTAAAGTTTTTCTTTTCTCTGAGGGTGCACAGCAAACATTAAAGTCTCCATTGTGCGATACCCATAATTCATTTGCTAAAAAAGGACAATCATAATTATCGGGAATAGTGTTATTTTCATTTTTTGGTTCTAATTTTTCAAAATTAACTAAATTAATTTTATCCTTATATTTGCTAACTCTATCAATAAAGATATTCCATTTGTTAATAGTATTTTGTGTATCCAAAAGAGATTCTTTTTCTATTTCATCATAAGTAATCCACAAATGATGACCTTTTACTCTATTTATGTTATTACTAATAGCAAACTTTATCACTTCTTCCAAATAGTCAATATTAGATTTTAAAAATGTAACTTGCAAGGTAATTGAAACTTTAGGATACAATTCATCTCTTAGCTTAGCAAACTTTACAATATCCTTTAATTTTTTATCTGTATCATCTTTTACCATAATTTTTTCATTAATTTTTGGATCAACACTATTGATAGATATTTTAATATCACTTAAAATAGGCAATAGTTTTTTTGCCCAATATGTAACACTATTTTTTGGAAAAGTTCCATTTGTTGTTAGATTTAGTTTAGCACTACTTTTAGATATTTTATCTGTGAATATATTGAAATGTCTATAGAGTAATGGTTCGCCCATAGTAGTTGGAATAATTTCTTTAACACCATTTGAGATAGCTTCATTTAAAACTTTTATTAAAAGTTTTTCATCCATATCTTTTCTAGTAGGCTTAAAGTTTTTATTATGAATGCTATGCGTATCACACATAGTGCATTTTAAATTACATTGATCTGGATTTGTATCAATAGTTACTCTCCAAGGCTTTAGCATATTAATCCTTTGTAAAGTTTTTGTATTTCCATACTGTCATCTTTAATATCAACAACACTATTTCTACAGTTTTTTAGGCTATTTAATATAGTAGGATTTTTAGATATTTTCATAATAATATTTTCTAAATCATAACTATCTCCAACTTTAAATGTAAATCCATTTATGCCATCTGCTATTAATTCAGACATTCCTCCTATATTTGATGTAATCACAGGTATCCCAGCTAATAATGCTTCTTGAATAACTAAAGGTGCATTTTCATACCATATTGATGGGACAATGAGGACATCTACTTTTAAAAGAATGTCATTAATGGCATCATTGTTGTATCCACCTTTAAATGTAATATTTTTAGTTTTCAAAAATCGTCTTTGAGTTCCAATATTGCCATATATAGATAATTTTTCATTAGATAATCGCGAAAAAGTATCAATTAATACTTTAATGCCCTTAGAAGGGATAATACGACCCATAAAAGCAAAGTTTATCTTTGAATTTGTTTTAAATACCTTTTTATTATAAGTTATTTTTGCAGTATTAAATCCATATTTTAAGTATTTAATCTTCTTATCATCTATTCCTTGTTCTAGGAAAAACCTTTCTAGTGTGCGAGATGGGGAAATGAAAATATCAATCAAGCTAATAACTTCTTTCATATCCAAAAAGCTTTTTTCTACTTTTGCAGTATCAGTAAGATAATTTGAACAGTTTAAACAATTTTTAATTGACGGTTTTAAGCAAATATCACCACTTTTATTAAGCATTTGGCCACGGACACAGTAAAGCCAAAAATCATGAATGGTATATATTATAGGTATATTATATGTTTTAATTATCTTAATAATACTTATTGATAAATGACTAAGATGTCCGATATGGACAATCTCTGGTTGAATTTCTAATAAATATTTTTTAAATATTTCATCAATATTCTTATCGTAAAACTTATCTTCATAAAGATAATCTTTTTTTGGTTTATTTACCCTTTGAATATTAATGTTTTCATATTTTTCATTGTAAATCTTATAATTATCATCAAATTCATTTTCAACTCTTGTAAATACAGATATTTGATGTCCTTGATTGATAAGCTCTTTCACTAGATGATATGAATACACTTCACTTCCAGCCATATAGTCTGGAGGAAAACCATGTATTACTTTTAAGATTCTCATTTTATAGCCTGTAAGTATTTTGGTACAGCGCGTCTTAGTCCGTCTTTAAGAGATAAAAAATCTCTACTTTTTAAAATATTTTTTATTTTAGTAGTATCCCCTATAAATTTTTCAACATCATAGTTTCTTTTATCGTTCACTTGCAGAATAGCTTTTTTATTTAAAAATGTTTCTATATATTCAATAGCTTGATACAAACTCCAACCGACACCTGGCAATATATGAAAATCATCTATAGCACCATTATCCTCAAGATAATTTATAGCTTTTAATATCGTATCTACAGTATCATCTATATGAGTAAAGTCAATAATTTGATTACCGCCTTCGATTATTAGTGTTTCATTATTATATATAGCTTTTATAAATAGTGGAATTACTCTTCCAAATAAATCATACTCATTACCGTAAACATTTGAAAACCTTAATATTAAACAACTATAATTATTTTCTTTTGCAAACGAAGTAAATAATTCTTCGCCTTGGATTTTAGAATCTCCATAAATATTAACAAATTTTTTTTCAAATGACTCTTTAACTGGCATCTCTTTCGGTTCACCATAAACCTCTCGACTACTTCCAAACATAATCCAAGGTTTAGTTTTTAAATTTGATTGCTTAATTGACTCAAGAAGAGACTTTGTGCCTTCTATATTAGTTCTTACACATTCAGTTGGATTATTTTGAGCAACCACAACTCTTGAAACTGCAGCTAAATGTATAACACCATCAAATATATTACCATTAAAAGTTTCTACTAAGAGTTCGTTGTTGTTTATATCGCCCTTAATAAAGCTTATATTTGGGTAATCAAGATATATTTTATTTTTTTTATTATTA
>JAJVLF010000093.1 GCA_029255845.1 Campylobacterota bacterium
TAAAACTAAAATTTAACATTATCTAAATTATTTGAATTAATAGAGGTTCCCTTAAGGTTGAGATGTGTATAGTTATTTATTTTGGATTTTTAGAGTTCCCTTAAGATAATTCTTTTAATTTAATCACATTTAAGTATAATCACGACCATAATTAAAAATAAAGATTTAAAATGTTTAAAAGTTTTTTCATTAATGTAAAATACCGCTTATGGGCTTGGGGCGGGATTGTCGCTTTAATAGCTATGACTTCTTTTCAGGTTTATTTGACTGTGTTGCTTAATTCTTGGTATGCTAAGTTTTATGATATATTGCAAAAGGCAGAAGATATTGATGGGTTTTGGAATGCTATGATTGAGTTTTCTTATATAGCTATGACTTATGTTGTTCTTGCTGCTTTTTTGTTTTGGTTTGCTCAGCATTATGCTTTTAGGTGGAGAGAGGCGATTAATCATTATTATATTCCTTTGTGGAATAGATGTCCTGATAATATAGAGGGGGCTTCACAGAGGATACAGCAAGATACTTATGAATTTTCTAAGTTTTTAGAGAGGTTTGGGTTAGGGTTATTTAGAGCTATTTTAACTCTTATTGCTTTTATTCCTATTCTTTGGGAGCTTTCTTCTCATGTTACTTTGCCTTATTTTAAAGATATTGAGGGGTCTTTGTTTTATTTAGCATTTCTTACTTCTTTTGGCGGGATATTTATCTCTTATATTGTGGGCATAAAACTTCCTGGTATTGAATATGATAATCAAAAAAAAGAAGCAGCTTATAGGAAAAAATTAGTTTATTCTGAAGATGACAAAAAACATGCTGATATAGAGAGCTTACTTAGTTTATTTTTAGGTGTGAGAGTTAATTATTTTAAATTATTTAATCATTATTCTTATTTTACATTATGGGAAAATATATATGGGCAAACTATGATTATATTACCTTATATTGTTATGGCACCTTCTTTATTTGTGGGAGTTATTACTTTAGGTGTAGTTACTCAAACGGGTAATGCTTTTGGTAAAGTAAATGATAGCTTTTCTTATTTTATTGATCACTGGATAGAGATTACTAAATTTTTATCGGTTATCAAGAGATTAAGGGAGTTTGAAAATCTTTTAAAAGAAAATGCCAAATAATGATTACAGCAAGTATGATAGATAGTAGTCCCCATCATAATGCCCCTAATCCAAATATACCTAATCCTTTAGAAGTACATAAAGAGAAAACGGATACTATAGTGTCAATGACAGCAAAAAATATAGATGAAACAAATAGTATCATCGAAACATTAAGCTCAACAGAGCTTCCTCCTTTGCCTGGACAGATTTTTATAGATAAGGTGCTTCCAGATAATTATGAAGATAATATGGGCATTGATGGAAATCATCAGGGTTTAGAAGAGTATGATAAAGAAAAAATGAAGCAATTAGAAGCTGAAAATAAAGAAAAACAAAAAGCATTACTTGCTAGTAAGGCATTTCCTCCTATGGAATTAAATCTTAAAGAAAACCCTAAAAACTTATTTAATCTTGATGTCTAATTTATATGTGATTATAGTAAAACCAATAATAGATAAAATAGCTTCTATTATTTTAATCTTGCTATTTTCTCCTATTTTGATAATAGTTTCTTTGCTTATTTTACTTAAAATGGGAAGACCTATGTTTTTTACTCAAAAAAGACCTGGCAAAAATGAAAAAATATTCACCATATATAAATTTAGAACAATGAATAATGATAAGGATGAAAAAGGAAATCTTTTACCAGATGATGAAAGATTGCCTTATTTTGGAAAAATGATAAGAAAATTAAGCTTAGATGAATTGCCTCAATTATTTAATGTGCTAAAAGGAGATATGAGCTTTATAGGACCTAGACCCCTATTATGTGAGTATCTTGAGCTATATAATGAAGAGCAAAAAAAAAGGCATTTAGTTTCTCCAGGTATCACAGGACTAGCTCAAGTTAGTGGAAGAAATGCTATCTCGTGGGAAGATAAGTTTAAATTTGATTTAGAATATGTAGAAAATATATCTTTTTTTATGGATATTAAAGTAGCGATAAAAACAATCAATAAGGTTTTAAAAAGAGATGGTATTGGCTCATCGACAAGCCATACTATGGAAAAGTTTAAGGGTTCTTAGGTAGAATACCAAACTAATATTACTTTAAGGGCTTAAGTGGAACTTCACAATATAAATATAGAAAAATCTATATTAAATTATATACTTTTTAATCAAGATGATATTGATGAGATTATAGGAGAGCTTGATTCTAAGTATTTCTATTTACCTGATCATAGGAAAGTCATTAAAAGTATGATTAAGCTCCATAGTGAAGAGAGTCCCATTGATGAAGAGTTTATCAAAAAAGATTTATCTAGTGATGAGAATTTTAAAGAAAATACATTAATAGAAATCCTCTCTTCCACTTCTTCAGCAAATATAAATCATTATATAAAAGAAATAAAAGACTTGTATTTTAGAAGAGAAGTAATAAATCTTTCTAATAATATCAATCAAATGGCAAGTGATTCTGAGCATAGTATGGAAAGCATAGAAGATAAAATGCAAACAGATTTATTTTCTATCGTGAGTGATAAAAGTGAAAGAGACTTTAAAGACTCTCACGAGATTAGCTCTGCTACTATTGATTATCTAGCTATGCTTAAAAAAAGAGGCAATAAATTCCTCACAGGAACTGATACAGGCTTCTTTGGGTTAAATAAAATGACGACAGGATTTCAAGAGGGAGATTTAGTCATCGTAGGAGCTAGACCCTCTATGGGGAAAACTGCCTTTGCTTTATCTATGGTACTTAAAAACCTTGACAATGGCAATGGTGTTGCTATGTTTTCTTTAGAAATGCCTGCTGAGCATTTAATGATGAGGCTTTTAAGTATGAAAACTTCTATTAATTTGCAAGATTTAAGAGTCGGTAATTTGAGTGATGAGCAATTAACCAAAGTAGGCGATGCCTTAAATGAGTTTAAAAGTAAAGACTTATTCGTTTATGATGAGGGAAATCTAAATATAAATGATTTAAAATCAAAAGCAAAAAAAATAAAAATAAAACATCCCAATATAGGACTTATTGTTATAGATTATCTACAGCTAATGGGAGGCTCTAGCGGAAAAGATAGGCATTTAGAAGTAAGTGAAATAAGTAGAGGATTAAAGCTTTTAGCAAGAAGCTTAAAAGTGCCTATAATTGCTCTATCTCAGCTAAATAGAAATGTAGATGCAAGACCAAATAGAAGACCTATTATGAGTGATATTAGAGAGTCAGGCTCGATAGAGCAAGATGCGGATATCATCTTATTTATATATAGAGATGATGTATATAAAGAAATAGATGAAAGAAAAAAAGAAAAAGATGCCAAAGACAAAGGCAAAGAATATGAAAATAAATATAAATACAAAAACGAAGAAGAAACAGAAATCTTAATAGCAAAACAAAGAAATGGTCCTGTAGGAATGACGAAACTAACCTTTGTCAAGAAAACCGCAAACTTTATCGACCCAGGGGATAGTGTGGAAGTAGTATATAATGAAAGTGTAAGTAAAACAAATACAGATGTCCAAATAGACCCAGAAAGCATAGATGACCCTATGAGCGGGATGTTTTAATAGAAAAAGTTTTACTTTTTGATAAAAAAATACATTTTGTCCTTTTTTGTGCTGTATCTTTAGCCATTTTTTCATTAAATGTATTTTTAGAATATAAAGAATATAAAAAATTCACAAATAAGAAAACAATTTTCTTAAATAATGTTTTCGTAGAAAATCAATACATCAAAAAAAATAAATTTATTTTCAAGGTTAGATATGAGAATATATCATTTTACACATCTTCAAAGGAAGATTTAAAAAATATAAAACATAGATTTGTGAATATATTTATATTAACAAATAGAATAAGTTTTTTAGAGTATTTAAGAGGATTTTATGCGACTAGCCTATATATAGAGCTACATAAAAAAGATACTCTGTATCAAAAAAGTTTAAAATTCATCTCATCCCAACATAAGATTAAAGATTTAACAAATTTATATCAAGCAATTTTTCTAGCCTCATCTCTATCTCCCACCCAAAGAAAGATATATAATTTATACGGTATATCCCATTTAATCGCTATTAGTGGATTTCATATATCTATATTGATAGCTGTTTTATTTTTTATTCTAAATCCAATATATAAATTATTTCAACAAAAATATTTCCCTTATAGAAATAGATGGATAGATTTATCTCTAATATCTTTGATTATCTTAGTGGGATATTTGTATTTTATAGGTAGCCCTGTATCTCTGCTTCGCTCATTATTTATGTATGGATTAGTAATCATTTTTGTTTTTTCTCATATAAGAATATTATCATTTCACACCCTCTTAATAACAGCAATATTTCTAATATCCCTAAACCCTAGATTAATGTTCTCCTTAGGATTTTTCTTATCTTTAAGCGGAGTATTTTATATTTATTTATTTTTGCATTATTATAAAGATATGAATAAAACAATAATGGTAATAGCATTAAATATATTTTTATTTTTAATGATGCTCCCCATAGTGCATTATTTCTTTTATTTAGGTAGCCTTTATCAAGCCCTAAGCATTCCTTTGAGTATATTATTTTCAGTATTTTACCCCATATCTCTACTTTTACACATTTTTAAATTAGGATATATCTTTGATGACATTATCTTAAAAATGATTAATATAAAAATATCATATATCCATATAGAAACACCAATGCTTTTATATATAGGCTACATAATTAGCTCCTTAATAGCTATCAAATACAAAATATTTTTTTATCTATCTTTATTCATATCTATAATATTTTTTATATTTATAGCTATTTCTAATATTAATATTTCTTAGATAGAATACCAGTAAAGGAGATTTATTTGAATTTTTTTGAAACTATAAAATGCGACAAAAACAAAGCATTCAATTTAAAATACCACGAACAAAGAATATTCAATACCACAAAATTAAAAATTAACTTAAAAGACATAATAAAACCTAATTCAAACAAATTAATAAAATGCAAACTAATATACAACAAAGAAAAAATATTAAATATCCAATACGATAACTACATCCAAAAAAATATAAAAACCTTTAAACTAATACATAGCAACATAAGCTATAAACATAAAAAACTAAATAGAAAAAACATAGATAATCTATATGTAAAAAAAGAAAATTGCGATGAAATAATCATAATTAAAAATAATCTAATCACAGACACATCAATAGCAAACATAGCTATTTTTTATAACAACAAATGGATTACCCCTAAAACCCCACTTCTTAACGGAACCACTAGAATGAGGCTCTTAGAAGAGGAGGCTATATATGAGCAAGATATTAATATTGATATGCTATTAAATGCTAAAAATATTGCTTTATTAAATGCTATGATAGGTTTTTGTGAATTAGATGAGTTTCATATTTCATAAATTCTTTTTAAAGTTTGACTTTTATATTTTAAGATAATACAATATAGCTTTAGTATGTGTATAATTATACATCTCACTAGTAAAGGAGTATTGTGATTTCATCCAAAAAAATCATAACGGTATTAAAACGAGATGGACGGTTTGAGGTTAATCAAGTGGGTAGCCATAAACAATTTAAACATATAAGTAAAAAGGTAGAGTTACTTTACCTCATCCTAAGAAAGATTTAGGAATAAAAACATTTATGAGCATTTTAAAACAAATGGGGATTTCACATGAAGAATTTAAAAATTTTTGAAACAAAATATTATTTTATTGTATTTGAAGTCACTAAAGATGGATATAGCTCATTCGCTCCTAATATAGATGGCTGTGTTAGTTTTGGAAAAACATTACAGGATACTATTGCGAATATGAAAGAAGCTTTAACATTGCATATTTCAGGAATGATTGAAGATAACGAAAACATTTTAGAGCAAAATATAGAAAAATTAAGCAAATTATATAAAAACGATATTTCTATGATTATAACCCTAGATAGGTTCTTATTATCTAAATTATTAAAAGTCCGACAAAAAAGAATTAATATAACAATAAATGAAAATATACTAACTATGTGCGACAAAAAAGCTAAAAAATTAAATGTCAGCCGTAGTGCATTAATTGAAAACTCCTTAATGCAACTTATGGATTAAGATAACCTTAGAATAGCCCCTCGTAAGCCTCTCTAATATCATCACTTTGCTTTGAAACAAGCATTAAAAGAGCGGTATTTAGTTTAGCTAGTTTTTTAAATTCAGAACTTGGGTTAAGTAAATCATTAGCCATTTGCTCTTTAGAAATATTCTCTTTAGCTCTCTCATAATCTATATCAAAATCCGATAATCTTATTTTTATTTCATTTGTAATTTCCCCATCATCCACAACCATAATTTTACAATTTTTAGCAATCTCAGGTGTCCCCTCATCTCCTTGAACTATCACTAATCTTTCATATTTATTAGCATAAAGCATTTTATATTTATTAAAATAAGTATTATGAAACATACCCACGATACCAAAACGACTTTGCGTGCCACCAAGTAATCTTTCTATTGTATTAAAAATAGTCCTAAGCCCTAATTCTTTTCTAATAGATGTCAAAGCTTCATATTTTTTAGCATTGTTTTTTAAATTAAAAAAGTATATGTTTTTAGGCATTTCTATCAAGTCTTTCAACTGGGAAAGCAAAACTCCATTTTTAGCAGGTTTCTTAAATCCATCATTTACAATCAAAGTAGTATCAGGCAAATCCTTAGCACTTAAATAAAAAAGATAAGGAGTTTTATTTTTACCATCCGCAGGATAACCTATCTCAATACTCTGAGGAATATTTTCTAAAGTAATACTCTTTTGCAAAACCTCATAAGCACTAAGCAACTCTTCATCACTCTCTAATTTCACACGAAGCCCAACAAGAAATGCCCCTATTTGAGCATCACTCATTTTTTGATTTAACACAGCATCCATAGCAAAACTCATCATCTCATAACTTAAGTCTTTATTTCCCTTAATACCTGTTCCTACATATTTAATACATTCTGTAAAAGTCATAATTAATCTTTATCCTTATTTAAGCTTGGCTTATGTTATCAAGTTATTGCTATTTATTTTTTTAATTTTATAAAAAACCCTAATCTTAAGACATTATATTCTTTTTAGCCTCTAATAAATTATAATCAAACACATCATCACCCCATTTTAATTTTTCTTTAAATATAATTGTGGTTCGCAATAAAGATTCTGATACAGCCTGTTTATCTATAAAGCCTAATCCACTTCTTCTATCTAAAAAATCAAGCGGTTTCATTGCAAATTCATAATCTATACAATATAAAACTTCAGCCTCAAGATAAAAATAATTTTTATGGAGTTTTTTATTTCCATATTTTTCTATATATTTTGCAACTAATGAAATGCAATCACCATAAAAGTCTATAAAAGTCCCATGTCTGAATTTTGGACATGAG
>JAJVLF010000094.1 GCA_029255845.1 Campylobacterota bacterium
TTGGTGCTTTAGATAAAAAATCAAATGCTTTTTATGTTCATGCATCTAAAAAAATAGCTGGTATTACATTAGGTGGATTTTATTCAAGTGCTGATGTAGATGGTAAAACATCAACATATATTCAAGGTAAAGTTGTTAAAAAGCTTAATGCTCAATCAAAATTAGTAGTATTCTATCACAACAAAAAAGCTGATGATGTTGTTGCAACTAACTCTGTAGAGCTTAGATTCTCTTCTAAAATATAATATTCTAAAACTTTAGAGTATTTTTCTTTTATCCCCATCTTTTAAAGATGGGGATAAATAATATAACTTCATAGTCAAATAAACCATTAATATCATGGTATCAATATTGCATTCTCTCACTAAGTAATATGTATTTCTCATCATCCTCAACTTATACCATTACCTACTAAAGAGTGAGACATATAATGACTTAGAGAGTAGTTAGGTTTTGTTATTTAAAATATTCGCCCTACTTATTGTAGGTCAATATTTTAAATAATAAAAAATGACTGCTTTATGAGTTATTAGATGTCTTACTCTTTAGTGGGGAATGGTATTACCTCTTATGCAAATATAAATTTTCTAATTTCAAAGAAAAAAAGAATAATTTGCATTGGTCTCAAGTAGGGAAAATATAATATAGAAATCTCTCAAATTCTCTAAAAAATTATTAGCAAAAAGATAAATTTTATCTAAATTCAATCAAAAAAGACATTTTAGAGCTTATTTTTAAGTTTCGTTTAATGAATAATCAATTATAATTACTTCCGTGGTATTAAAAAGTTGCATTTTTAAGCCGTAAATCAAATTAAAAGATTTGTGTACACAAATTTAACAGGAGCGTTTTTATGAAATTAGTTAAGATGAGTTTAGTAGCTGCAGTTGCAGTTGCGAGTTTAAGTACAGTGTCGTTTGCTGGTGCGGAAATTACTGGTAAGACGGATTTTAGATGGACATCTAGCACTAAAGGTGATATGAATACGAATGGATCAACTAGAGAAAGAATTGATTTACATGTTAAAGCACCTAGTAAAGATGGTAAAGGTAAAGTTCATTTTGGAGTTAGATATGATGGAACTGCCAAAGGTAGTGCAGTAAATGCTATTAAAGCTTATGCTGATTATAAACTTGGTTCAGTTACTGTTGGAGCAGGGCCTAAAATAGGATTCCCAGGTAATTTTTCTGATTCAACTGTTAGAGGTATAACAGTATCAACAAAAGTTGCTGGTTTTACTGTAGGTGCTGGTGTTGCTGATAAAGATACTGGTTCAGAAATGGACGAAAAATCAATCATAACAGCTAAAGGTAAAGTTGCTATAGCAGATTTAAGATTTGATTATAGACTAGGTGCTGGTAAAAAAGATTATTTAGCTACTGATGTTAAAGTTAAAGTTGGACCTGCTACTATTATTGGTGCATATGCTGCTGGAATGGGTGATAACAATAAAGATGTATCACTAATGGGTGCTGATGTTTCAGTTGGTTTAGGAACTATAACTGCTTATGGTGCATTTAGTATGGGTGGTAAAATGGGCGGTGGAGTAACAGAATTAACTGATTCTACTAATGCATTAGGAAATATAGCAGGTGCTAATGGAGCTGGTGAAGTTACAGCTATGAAATTTGGTGCAAAAACAAAAGTAGCTGGTATAGCTGTTGGTGGTTTTTACTCAATGGCAACTCCAGATGGTGGCGATACATCTTCTAAAATATATGTTGATGCTAAAAAAAGCTTAAATGCTCAATCATCAGTTAATGTTAGATATTATATGGATAAAACTGGTAAAACAGGTGATGACGATTCAAAAAATACTATAGAGCTTAGATTCGCTTCTAAATTCTAGTATTAGTTTTTCTTGATACAATAGGGTTTTTCCCTATTGTATTCTTCTTTTTATCCCTCACTCATTCAAGCATTATCTCAAAAAATTAATAATATTTTAAATATAAATATAGTATAATCTTTTTAATTAAACAAGGAGTTACTTATGAAAAAAATATTATTTATACTATTTACTCTTAACACATTTATTTTAGCTGATGAATCTACAAATTTAATACTACATGAAATTAAAGTTTTAAGAGAAGATATGAATAAACAAGTTAATGCTCTTAGAGAAGATATGAATAAACAAGTTAATACTCTTAGAGGAGATATGAATAAAAGATTTGAGCAAGTTGATAAAAGAATAGATAATATGAACACTATTCTTTTAGTTGTAATGGCTTTAATCTTCGCTTCCCCTTTTATAGCAATTTATTTAAGAGATAGAAGAGAAGAAAGTGATAAAAAACAATTTGATAAACTTAGAGGTGTCATTATTGCACTAAAAGAGATGGCAGAAGATAATGAAAAACTAGCAAGGTCTTTAAAATACTCTAATATTTAAGATAGCCTCTAAGGAACATCTATTAATTCAAAATAAATAGCTAATATTATCTAAATTATTTGAATTAATAGAGGTTCCCATAAATATCTCTCCCATATTAAAAACTAGCAAGGTCTTTAAAGCACTATAATTTCTTTGATAATACCTTTGATAGATAAATAAGAGTTTCAGACCAATTAGAGCTTACAGGGCTTATTTTTATCACTTTTATGCCTAAGATTTTTGCTATTTGTTGTCCTAGTTTATCTGATGTTTCTGGTGTGGATATAATTGTTTTTATTTTATTCTTTTTTGCTTTTTTAATTATTTTTATCATTCCCCTTGGAGATGGACCTTTTCCCTCTACTTCTATTTCTAATTGAGATAAGCCATAGTCTTTTGCGAAATATCCCCATGATGGATGGATGACCATAAAATGTTTATTTATTCTTTTTTGTAAATTCTTTTTTATTTGTTTATCTGTATTTATGATTTTTTTGATAAAAGTTTTGTAGTTTTTGGTATAGTAGCTTTTATTTTTACTATCTAGTATTATTAAATAATCTAATATATTTTTAGCTATTATTTTGACATTACTAGGACTTAGCCATATATGAGGGTCATCAGTATGTCCGTGATGATTTGTAATAGATATTTTCTTTATATTTTTATCTGTTTTAAATATCTTTATATTTTTATTTTGAGAAGCGATTTTTTTTAACCATATATTTTCAAATTCAACACCTATAGAAAAATAAGCATTAGAGCTTGAAACCATTCTCATATCAGAGGCTAAAGGCTCATAATAATGTGGTAGATGATTTGATTTTACTAAAACTAGGACATTAACTTTATCTTTCCCTATATAATCAATAAATGTTTTTTGAGGCAATATACTAGCTACTATATTCACCTTAGCATAGATAAATGAAGAGTTTAATATAAAAACTATAAATATTATTTTAATCAACTATTCTTGCTTCTATTACAATAATAAGCTCATTAGAAATAGTCTTTAATTGATTATTGCTAAACAAATAAGAAATTAGAGGGATAGAGCCTAAAATAGGAAGTGAGGTGGTTTGAATAATGTCATTTTTACTAATTAATCCTCCTAAGATTGCTTTTTGTTTATCTTTTAATTTTATAACTGTGCTTATTTCATTTCTGGTTTTATTTGGTGGCATATTATCTGGTTTCTCATTTGTTTCTTTTATATTGCTTACTGTTTGATTTATTTTTAATATGATTATATCATTTTCTATAGATGGTGTTATGCTTATTAGTATGCCTGAAAATACAGAAAAAACTTCTTCATTGCTTTTTATTATTGTTGATGTGCTTTGTGTGATAGTTGATTTTTTTATTTTATAATATGTCTCATCTCCTATGCTTATAACTGCTGGTTGATTGTTTAAAATCAATAATTTAGGATTTGAAAGAGATGATGTTTTGCCAAAGATATTTATAAAATCAACTAATGAATCTACACTTAAATCTTTACCTACACTTAAATTATTAGTCGTTTTGCCATTAGCTATTTTTAAAGAGCCTCCTATATTAAAACTCTGAACATCCTGTAATAGCTTCCAATTCACCCCTGATTGATGATTATCATTTAATGATACATTATATATGCTCATTTCTATTAAGACTTGTAAATGAAGCTTCTTTTTTTGTGATTTTAAATAATTCTCAATAGTTTTTGATGTTTTTTTATTTGCCCTTAAAAAAACACTACCTGTATTTTTATCCACGATTAAAAGATGTTTTTTGCTTTTATTTATTATTTTATTTAATCTAGTTTCTAAATTTTGCCAGAAATCATTAGAGTCTATTGATTTTAAATTTGCTTCACTTTTATCATTTTTATTCTTATCATCTTTAGATTTCGATGTTAAAGTATTCTCTAATGACCTTTCTGTATTTATATAATTAAAATAAAACACAGAGTCTTTTAAATAAGCTATTTTTAAAGAATTTCCCTCCAAGTCCCAGAAAAATTTTGTATCTAATAAATAACTCAAAGCCTCATTAATATTTTTATTCTTTAAGTAAATATTATTTATTTTATATTTTAAGTTTTTTTTAGTTAAATCATCTTCTATAATTAAAGATATTTTACATTCATTAGCAATAATAGAAATAATTTCTAAGATAGATATTTCATTGGCAGATGCCATATTTATGGGGTTTTTACAAAGAGAAGAAAAAGAAAAAGATATGTAAATAATTAAAAATAATATTTTATTCAATTAATTTTACTCAATATAAGCTCATTTAGAAATCATCAAATAGATGATTTTCAAATTCTTTATCAGAAGGAGCCTTAACTTTTTCTTCTTTTTCCTCTTCATTAAATACTTTACTCATAGTGTCTTTCATTTTATCCATAGTTATTGGTTTTAGCATATATCCTAATGCACCAGCTTTAATTGATTCTATCACTTTCCCTTTAAAACTATTAGATGTGGACATTATGACTTTTGCCTTAGAGTCCATTGATATAATATTCTTAAGAGCTGTAAGACCATCTACAACAGGCATAGCCATATCCATTGTTACCAAATCTGGTTTTTCACTTCCATATAGACTTATGGCTTTTTTCCCATTTTCTGCTAATATTGCATTATGTCCTAATTGTTCTATTATAGATCTCATTTCATTTCTAATTACTAATGAGTCATCTACTATTAAAATTTTCATCATAGTTTTAATCCTTTAAATAAAAAATTTGATAAAAAAATTTATATTATTTATTTTTATCATAAATTGTTTCAATTGCATGTTTAATTTTTTCTTCTGTTATGGGTTTTAAGAGATAAGCCAAAGCACCATTTTTAAATGCCTCAATTACTGTATTTTGTAGTCCTTGAGCTGTAGCTATTATAACTTTTGCATCAGCATCTATTTTTATTATATGTTGTAAAGCAGTTATTCCATCCATATCTGGCATATTTATATCCATAACAACAAAATCAGGTCTCTTCTCACTATAGGTATCTATTGCTTCACGACCATCTTTAGTTTGTAGGACTTCATATCCTAAATCATGCAATAAAGATGTAATTTTTCTTCTAAAATTTATTGAGTCATCTGCTATTAAAGCTACCATATTATGTCTTTATTATTTATTTTGTATTATACTAATATTCATATTTCCAAACTCTGTATAAATATTGTCTTGTAAAACAGAATATGGTTTTTTGATTTTAATATCTCTAATACCTATTATTTTTTTTGGAGTGTTCATTATAGCATTTTGTTCTTTTTTAATATACTTAGGATTTGATAATCCTACAATTATATTCATAACTTCTCCAGTAGCATCAAGATATAATTCTTCTTTTTCATCTTCATCAATTTCTGATATACTCATAAAATTTTTAACAACTATATCTATTAGAGGGGTCTCAAAACAAACAATAACTACAATATGCAAAGAGTCTCCATCAACTCTAAGAGTTGAATTATAGTCTTTAAGATTAAGAATAAATTCATCATCACAATAGCTTTCTTCTATTTTAGATATAGGAATATCTAAATAATCTTTTAAAAATGATTCCGCTTGAGGCAGTATAGAGTATTTTACAGTTTCTTTCAATAAACTTCCTCATCTATAATATCATCACTGCCTTCATTAGTTTTTTTAGCTCTAGAAGTCTTATTTCTATTTTCAAATTTAAACACTATAGGAATACCCTCAAATTTAAAATGCTTTCTTATATAATTACTCAAATATCTCCTATAAGAAAAATGCATTGTAGCTCTATTCATAGTAAGAGATATTCTTGGAGGTCTTATATCATATTGTGTGGCATAATATATTTTTAGAGGTCTTCCTCTATATACTGGAAGCTGATGTCTTATAGTAGCTGTTTTTATTATATCATTTAATTTACTTGTTGGTATTCTATATGTGTAATGAGCATATATTTCTAGCACTTTTTCTTTTAAAGCTTCTATACCTCTATTTGTCAAAGCAGATGTTAATAAAAATGGTGCATATGATAGAAATCTAAATCTTGTTTGATACCTTTCTACCATTTGTTTGTAATCTAAGGCATTTATATCCCATTTATTAAAAATGACTATTACTCCTAAATTAAATTCATCCACTAATGAGAATATTTTCTCATCTAGTCTTGAAAGCTCTACCGATGAATCAAGCACCAAAAGTGCTATATGAGTTCGCTCCAAAACTTTTCTCGTTCTCATTAAAGCATATTTTTCTAAATCTTTTATTTTTCCTCTTTTTCTAACCCCTGCCGTGTCTATGAATTTTAAAGTTTTATTTTTATATTGCATAATTTCATCCACAGGGTCTATGGTAGTTCCTGCTATGGGGCTTACTACAGCTCTATCTTCTCCTAGAAATGCATTTAATAAAGAGCTTTTACCTACATTTACTCGCCCTATAATCCCTATATGAATTTGATTTTCAGGAACTATAAATTTAGTTAATGCATCTTGTTTGCCCTCTGGTATTTTAGTATAAAGCCATTTTTTAAAATTAGTAATCCCCTTATTATGAGCGATAGAAATATAAAAACAATCATCTACTCCATATTTAAAAGTCTCCATAGCATGAGTCATCATTTTTTCATTATCTACTTTATTTATAAGCAAACACATTATTTTACCTAGCTTTTGTAAAGAATAAAATATTTCTTTATCTTCATCATCCCAAATTTTAGCATCTAGCATATATACAATTATATCTGCCTTTAATGCCACATCAAGTGAGTTTTTCTTTACACTTTTAAATAAATCAGTGCTATCATCAAGACCACCTGTATCAAAGATATTAATACTTTTATCTTCTATATCTAAAACGGTTCTTTTATAATCTCTAGTAGTCCCACTTATTTCAGAAGTGATGGCATTTCTCTCATTTAATAATCTATTGAAAAGAGAGCTTTTTCCTACATTTGGTTTGCCTATTATGGCTAAGTTTAATAGCTTCAATTTAATGCAAGCTCTTATTTAACTTAATTTCTCTAGTGCTTCTTTTAGCGACCATTTGACCACTTTGTGAATCTATTCTAAAATGTAAT
>JAJVLF010000095.1 GCA_029255845.1 Campylobacterota bacterium
GAAGATTTTATTTTTGCAAAGTGATGTGCTATAATTTATGTAGCCTGTTGATGGGTTTTGCAAGAAGTCTATTACATAAACCCGTAATTATAACTCTAGATAAATAGAATATTCCACCTCAGGAGAGGATGGAATGAGTGAGGCATTACTTGAAAAAGCATATAAGCAGACTTAAAAATATAAACAATACAGATAGATAAGCCTTTATAAAATATTTTTTTGTATAATACAAAAATATTAAAATCAGGCTTATGAATGTTTAACTACCATCAAAAAATTAAAAAATTAATATCATATGCAAATGCTTATTATAATTTAGATAATCCTCTTGTGAGTGATGAAGCTTATGATGAGCTTTATCATCTTGTTTTAGAATATGAGAAACTTAATCCAAATGATATAGATGAAAATTCACCTACTCAAAGAGTGGGGGGATATGTGACTAAGGCTTTTAATAAGGCTACTCATTTGAGTAGGATGTGGTCGCAAGAAGATATATTTGATTTTGATGAATTAAATAAGTGGGATGAGAGAGTTAGAAAGGACTTCGATGAATTTAGTTTTTATTTAGAGCCTAAGTTTGATGGAGCTAGTTTAAATTTGGTATATGATAATGGGAAGCTAATTAAGGCTATTACTAGAGGTGATGGGAGTATGGGGGAGAATGTTTTGGCTAATGTGAAGACTATTCATAGTGTTCCTTTGAGTATTTCTCATAAGGAGCTTATTGAAATAAGGGGGGAAGTTGTTATTTCTAAGAGTAATTTTGATTTTATTAATAATAAAAGGCTTGAAAATAATGAAGATGTATTTGCAAATCCTAGGAATATGGCTTCAGGAAGTCTAAGACAGCTTGATACTAAAATAACAGCTTCAAGAAAATTAACTTTTTATCCTTGGGGAGTTGGGGAGCATTCTTTGAAAATTAATTCTAATTATGATATGATGGATTTTATATATAATTTAGGTTTTAAACATCCTATAACTAGGGAGAAAGCAAATACTCTTCAGGAAATTGAAGCATTTTATTTAAAAACTATTGAGCTTAGAGAGACGATTGATGTAGCTTTAGATGGGCTTATGATTAAGATAGATGAGATGAATATTCAAAATTCATTAGGGTATACTCTTAAAAATCCTAGATTTTCTGTGGCTTATAAATTCCCAGCAGAAGAAAAGCAAACAAAAGTCGAAGATGTTATTTTTCAAGTAGGAAGAACGGGGGTTATTACTCCTGTTGCTATTTTAGAGCCTGTGCTTATTGCGGGGGCTATGATTAGGAAAACTACCTTGCATAATTTTGATGAGATTGCAAAAAAGGATATGAAGATAGGTGATAATGTTTTGCTTGTTAGAAGTGGGGATGTTATACCTAAAATCACTAAGGTTCTTCCTCATTTTAGGGATGGTAGTGAGAGGGATATTTTTAAAATTACTTCTTGTCCTAGCTGTAGTGGGAGCCTTGTGCAAGATGGGATTTTGCTTAAATGTGTTAATGAATTTTGTCCGTCAAGAAGGCTTGGGCAATTTATACATTTTTGCTCAAGAAATGCTCTTAATATTGATGGTTTGGGAGATAAGATATTAGAGTTGTTTTTAGAAAAGGGTATTTTAACAGATTTTATTTCTATTTTTAGCTTGAAAAACAAAAGAGAAGAAATTTTACAAATAGAAGGCTTTAAAGATAAAAAAATTGATAATATTATAAATTCTATTGAAAAATGTAAAAATGTTAGCTTGGATAAATTCATATATGCTTTGGGGATTGATATGATAGGGGTTGTTTCTGCTTCTAGGATAGCAGATGTTTTTGGGTATGAGTTTAAAAATATTAATTATGATAATTTAGATAAAATAGATGGCTTTGGAGAGAAAGTAATTATATCTTATGTGGATTTTATGAAAAATAATCATGATTTGGTTGAAACTCTTTATAATATCATTGCCCCTAAAGTGGAAAAAAAAGAAATCAATGAAGATAATATTTTCAATAATGAGATAATAGTAATTACGGGTGTTTTTACAATGCCTAGAGGAGAGATTAAAAAGCAATTAGAAAACTTTGGGGCTAAAGTAACAAGTGCCGTTTCTTCTAAGACACATAGGGTTATTTATGGGGAGAGAGCGGGGAGTAAATATGATAAGGCGATTAAATTAGGAGTTAAAGTTATGAATGAGCTAGAATACTTAAAAGAAATAGAATGATTGAAGATTATTTTTTAAATTTATTAAAAAAATCTTCTAAGGTTTTATATGATAGAGGTTTTATAGGTCTTTATCATGGGGCTGTATCTGCTAGAAATACACATCAGAGTTTTATTATTAATTCTAAGAGTGCTTTTTTAAATGCATTAACAAAAGAAAGCTTAATAGAGCTTGATTTTAATCCATCTAAAGTGTGGGAAAATGCTAGTCATCAGGCGAATATACATGCTAAAATATATACTAAAGTGCCTTCAGCAAAGTTTATATCTTCTATTTTTGCTACTAGTATAATTACGGCTTCTTTGGTTTTTGATGAGATTGTGCCGATAGATTATTTTGGGAAAATACTATACGATAAAATACCAATTTATGACCCTAAGGCATTTAGTGATTGGGATGATAGAGCCCCTCATGAGCTTTCTGAGTATTTTAAAAACTCTAAAGAGCAAATTATTATCATAAAAGGAGTGGGGCTTTATTGTGCAAATAGGGATTTAGATAATATGATAAGAAATATCGCTGTCATAAATAAAACATGTGAAGTTTTACTTGCTTGTGAAAATATAGCTCCAAGTAAGCATTGTGTATTGTAAGTTTTTTTCTAAATGTGCCTCTTGCACTTTGTTTGAGCATTCTTATGAGGAGCAATTAAGACTTAAAGAAGAAGAAATAAATCAAGATTTTGATGATTTATTTAGCGGTGATAAAGATGTGTTTCCATCTTTAGAGGAAAATTTTAGAATAAGAGCAGAGTTTAAAATAGGTAGCTTATCTCAAAATTATTTAATGATGGATTTTGATAAAAATTTCCTTGATATTGATGTATGTCATATTGTGGATAAAAAGATATTAGCTTTAATGCCTCTTCTTAATTTAGAGATTAAAAATAATGATATTTTAAAAAATAAATTATTTAGATTAGAATTTTTAACTTCAAGAGATGAGATATTATTAACTTTAATATACCATAGAAAGCTAGATAAAGAGTGGGAAGATGAAATGAAATCTTTATCTGAAAAATTAAACATCTACATTATAGGGCGAAGCAGAAAACAAAAAGTGATATTAAGTAGGGATTATATAAACGAAAGCTTATTTATAAATGGAAATGAATATAAATATTTCCTTCAAGAAAATACCTTTATACAGCCAAATAGACATATAAATGAGAAAATTATTTCTTGGCTTGTAGATAATGCTCCTAATAAAGATGACTTGTTAGAGCTTTATTGTGGGCATGGTAATTTAACCATTCCTTTAGCTAAAAATTTTAATAGAGTTTTAGCTACTGAAATATCAAAAGGCTCTATTGCTAACGCTAAAAAGAATTTAGAACTAAATAATATAAAAAATGTGTCATTTGTAAAAATGAGTAGCGAAGAATTTACTCAAGCGATGAATAAACAAAGAGAATTTTTTAGATTAAAAGATGTAAGTTTAGATGAATATAATTTTTCTACTATATTAATAGACCCTCCTAGAGCAGGAGTAGATGAAAAAACCATAAAACTTATTTCTAAATTTGAAAATATAATGTATATTTCTTGCTCTCCTAAGAGCCTAAAAAGAGATTTGCTTAGTTTGTCTAAAACCCATAGCATAAAGAAAATGGCTATTTTTGACCAGTTTCCTTACACGAAGCATATAGAAATGGGGGCTATCTTAAAGATTAAGCCAGATTAAACCCCATAACAATTAATTAAATTCTTCATAGTCCTAGAAGTATTAATTAAAAGTAAATCACATAATATACTAGCTAGCATAGATTCACACACAATAGAGCCTCTTATAGCGATACAAGGGTCATGTCTTCCTTTTAGTTTAAAATCAATTTCATTATTATGAGAATCTATTGTTGATTGCTCTTTGAAAATAGATGGAGTTGGTTTAAAATGAACTATTATATCCACATCTTCCCCATTTGATATTCCTGCTAAAATACCTCCTGAATTATTGCTTGTGAAACCATCCTTTCTAATAGGGTCATTGTGAATGCTTCCTAGCATTTTGCTACCATTAATCCCTGAGCCTATCTCAACAGCCTTTACTCCATTAAGACCCATCATAGCTTCCCCTATTAAGCCATCTAGTTTATAATACATAGGCTCACCTAGGTTTTTAATCATATTGCTTGCTTTAATTAAGACACTTCCTCCTAATGAATCATGACTTTTTCTAGCTTCTTCTATTTTTTCAATTTGTTTTTTTTCAATTTTTTCATCTAGCCCATAAATATCACTTGTTTTTGCAAAATCAAAATCTATATTTTCAGAAAGTATATCACTAACCGAATATAGCCCACTTTGGATTTTAATACCAAATTCTTTTAATATAAGCTTAGCAACTCCCCCAGCTATAACTCTTGAGGCAGTTTCCCTAGCAGAGCTTCTTCCTCCACCTCTATAGTCTCTTATTCCGTATTTATTAAAATAAGTAAAGTCCCCGTGAGATGGTCTAAAAACATCTTTTATATTAGTATAGTCTTTTGATTTTTGGTCTTGATTATATATCATAGCTCCTATTGGTGTGCCTGTGCTAATGCCCTCAAATATACCGCTTAAAAATTCCACTTTATCACTTTCATTTCTTTTGCTTGTATATTTCCCCCCTGGTTTTCTTCTATCTAGCTCACTTTGAATAAATTCTTCATCTATCTTTAACCCAGCAGGAACTCCATCTATAATGACACCTATCGCTTTTCCATGAGATTCCCCAAAAGTAGAAAAGGAAAATAATTCTCCAAATTTATTTAGCACTTAATTCCTTAGTTTCTTGATTAATTCTTTTAATGGCATTTTTTGCTGCATTTTGCTCTGCCTTTTTTTTATTTTCTCCCTCTCCTTGACCATACTCCTTGCCATCTATGGATATAGAAATAGTAAAAGTCTTCTTATGCTCAGGACCTTCTTCTAAAATTAGATTATATTCAGGAATTACAGCCAAACTAGCTTGAGTTATTTCTTGTAAGGTTGTTTTAAAATCTTGTGATATTTTAGCCAAATCCAAATTCACATAAGTTTTATTTATCAAATTAATAATAAAATCTTCTAAAAATTCCATAGAGCTTTCTATGTAGATAGCCCCGATAATAGCCTCAAAACAATCAGATATTATTGATTTTTTATATCTTCCTTTATTTCTCTCTTCGCTCTCAGAAATAAGGACAAATTTATTTAAGTTTATATTTTCAGATAATTTAACCAATGAATCTTCATTAACCAAAGAAGCCCTCATCTTAGAAAGCTTACCTTCTGCTAAATCTGGAAATTTATGATAAAGAAAATTACCAACCACCAAACTTAAAACAGCATCTCCTAAAAACTCTAATCTTTCATTATTATATTCTTTGCGAATACTTCTATGACTCAAAGATTGAATAAATAATTTAGAAGATTTGAATTTATATCCAATTATTTTTTCTAATTCTTTATAATCACTACTTGATGACATATTAAACCTTAATATTTGTTTGTAAAATTAATGAATAAGAGCAATAGCAATGAGGGCATATATCTATATCTATCGCATAAGATATCTTACATGATTTACAAATATAAGTAAATTCTAAATCTAATTGCATATTATTTTCTCTAGCTAAATGAAGCAATCTAACTTCTTTTATTTCACTAGCAGGGAAGTTAGAACTCATTTTATTATTTATACTAAGAATACTCCCTATATCTTTATTTTTACTAATCACATTTTGCACTTGATGATTATCTCGTATTTCATACAATAAGTCAAGAATAATCCTATCAAAATTTTTAATTTCTTTTAATAAAAAATCCAAATTACCATAAAAAAGATATTTATAGAAAGCTCTTAAAAGACTCTCATCATCATGTATATCTTCTAATGTTTTTTTATAATTAGATGGTTGCAATTTATTAGAATTTACATCTAAAAAAAGCTTTTTCCCCTTAGTATCTTCTCCAAGCTCATTTAATGACTCACAAACATCATAAGCTTTATCATAATTTTTAAGCTTCACATAAACGATAAATAAATACTTTAAAGCCTCTCTATCTTGAGGATTCATTTTTAAATGCTCGATTAGAATGCTCTCACTTTTATCGTATATCCCAAGCTTGATATAGACTTTTGCCATTAAAGACATAAATTCAGTAATTATATGCTCTTCGTCAGAAAGCTTTAAAATAGCATGTATAATACCTAAGCTTTTCTCAAACTCCCCTAATTCTATAAGATGATTAATAGTTTGCTTAAAGTTAGAAACCCCAATTAGGTTGCTAGAAATTAATTTTTCATAATCATAATTATTATCTAAATAATTTTGAGCCTTAGAAATCTCTTTTGCTTTTTGATTATTTTTCATTTCTTGAAATTTAGAAAAAATATAATTAGTAATAAAAACAATAAGCACGATAAAAATAATAATTCCCACCCCAAATAAGGGAGAATTATAAAAATTTGAAAATATATCCATTATGTATCAATCAACCAAGAGAGTATAGCTTTATTCGCATGAAGTTTATTCTCACTTTGCTCAAAAACAACACTTTGCTCCCCATCTATCACATCAGCAGAAACTTCATATTCCCTATAAGCTGGCAAACAATGCATAAAAATAGCATCATTTTTAGCTAATTTCATCATATCTTCATCCACACAAAACCCATCAAAATATTTAATTTTCTCTTTTTCTTGATCCATAGACACCCAAGTATCAGTCATCACGACAGAAGCATCCTTAATAGCATCTCGTGGATTAGTAAAAAATTTTATTTTATTTTCATCAAATAACGGAAGCTTTTTAGCCTCTTTTATAATCTCTTCATCAATTTTATATTTATCAGGAGTAGCCACAGAAAGATTTAGCCCCAAAATAGAAGCTAAAAACAACCAACTATTCATCATATTATTTCCATCTCCAATAAAACATATTTTGCCATTTTCTTTATTATGCTCTTTTATAGTCATAAAATCAGCTATCATCTGAGTAGGATGAGTTTTATCACTAAGTGCATTAATCACAGGAATGTCAGAATATTTAGCATAATCTTCTATTTCTTCTTGCGAATTAGTCCTAATACTTATAGCATCTATCATAGTAGAAAGCACTCTTGATGTATCTTCAATACTCTCACCTCTACCTAATTGCAAATCATCCTTAGATAAAAAAATAGAATGTCCGCCTAACTGAAAGGAGGCTACCTCAAAACTAACTCTAGTTCTAGTGCTAGGCTTATTAAATATCAAACCTAAGGTTTTACCCTCGAATGATTTAGTAGGAATGTTTTTTTTAAAGTTTTTTTTAATTTCCAAAGATAAAGAAATAATTTCTAATATCTCATTTTTTGATAAATATTTTAATGATAAAAAGTGTTTCATTTACGATTTTCTCGGCTTATTTCATAGATATTTTTATGCCCATTTTGGATACAAGGGAGCCATAATACCAAAAGAAACTTATTTTAAGGTTAAGGTAAGGTTTTTTATTTTATAAACCCAGCTTTTAAAGATGGGGTGCAATTTATTAAAATAAAAAATTAAGGAGCATTTACCAAAAAATTTTCTTCTGCTAATTTTACTCCATTAGCTATGATTGCTAGTTTATGTTCCCCACAATAATGCTTTCTTGTAGATATTTTTTTAAATGAGTAGAACTTTTTAAATTCTCTTGTTTTAGTTTTATAATCTCCTTCAGATATTTTAAAAACTTTAGTTGATATTTTATTATTTAATCTAACAAAACTCATTTCGTATTCAACTCTTAGTTTTCCTAAGTTATTAATAGAGTTAATCGAAAATGAAAAATCTAAATTTTCTCCCATTTTTATATTGTTTTCTGATATTTTTAGGGTTATATTAATATTGCTATTTGGAATAAAACCAAATACTTTTAAAATATCTTTATCTCCTTTTTTAAGCAAAGTTCTACACCCATGTTTTAATACCCAATCTCTGCTACTAGTGATGTTTATCCATTTTAATGCTAACTCTTTTATGATTTGTGGATTATCTTTTGAGATATCATTTATATTATTAGCTATGCTTTTTTGAACATATTTACTTTTATCATCTTTTAGAATGTCTATAATACCTAAAACTTCACTTGGATTTTCTTTAAAGTATGGCAATGCGATAGCCCATGGCAAAAGAGGCCTACATCCCTCACTTGCTAGTCTTCTTATATGTTCGTTTTGATTTTTTGCCCATTTTTTCATTTGTGCCATTGTTTTATCTGGGTATTTTAGGATGAATTGCCTGATGGCAAATTCACTACTTGAATTAATAGTAAAGCATTCTAATGCTTTGAATGAAACCCCTATATCGTCAAGTCCATATACTTCTATAAAGTCTTGGAATACCATATTTTCTAAAGAAAAATCATAATTAATTTCTTGAAAACTATCTTTTAGTATTTGGACAGCTAGGAGGTATTTTTTAGGTAAAAACATATGCAAGGTAGCTGATATATGCCTCATTCTTTGTTTTAATTCTTTGTTTTTCCATTCTGTATTGAAAATTTCTTTTGTGAAATTTTCAATATCAAATTTAGGGTAGTGATTATGGATTATTTTTGATAAAAGCTTGATATACTCTTTGTTGTATAAATCTTTTAGTTTTATCAATGGATGGTGGGAAACTCACTAGCTAGATATGAAGCGAAGTTTCCATTAAAACTAGCTTCTAATTTTTCTAGCATTTGCTCTAGCTTATCTTTTTTATACCAGATAGGTTTTGTAACTCCACTTTTTGCCATTAAAAGCTTTCTAGCTCTTAAAATGGTCGCTACTTCATCTATTAAGCCTACTTGCTTAGCTTTATGTGCTAAAAATATTTTCCCATTAGCAAATACCGTATGATTTTTAGGGTCAAGATTTCTCGCCTTTGCTACATCTGATACGAATAAATTATATACATCATCTGTTATTCCTTGCAAAAGCTCTTTTTCATAAGGAAGAGATTCCCTTGTAGGAATACCTGCTAATTTATATTTTCCTGCATGTGTAAATGATGGTTTTATTCCAACTTTTTTAATCAACTCAGATGCATCTGCTGTTATCATATACACACCTATAGAGCCTACAATACTTCCTGGATTAGCTATTATTTTATCAGCATAAATAGAAGCATAATAGCTCCCACTTGCCATAGTCCCAGAAGCATAAGCGATTACGGGTTTTGATTTTTTAAGCTCTTTTATCATATATGCAATCTCTATAGAAGGAGGCACAGCTCCCCCAGGAGAATTTATATTTATTAGGACACCTTTAATGCTATCCTTACTAGCTTTCTCAAAAAGCTCCATATACATAGAAGCATCCATTATCTTACCGCTAATGTCTATTTGCATTAAATTAGAACTATCTAATGATGTCTCTTGTTTATCTGAGCTTAAAATAAATGCTAAAATAGTTAAAAATACAACTGTCTTAAAATAAGTCTGTATAAATGAAAAAATACTTTTAATTCCTGAAAAAATACCCATTGTTTGCCTTTTTATAGATTAGACTTCTTTCAAAACCTATTAATCGCATAATATCAAAATTTGCTTTAGGGATACTTAATAATTTTTAGGAATTTTCCTATAGGCAACCTTTAAAGACCACTCGTTCCCATCGTCCCCTACATTGCCATTAAGTTAAGCGATAAATCGCATATCTTAATGGCGACTACAGAAAATGGAGTAAAGAAATTAAGACACCTAAATACTTCTCTTTGTCCTCATTATATTTATATACTTTACTTTTTACCACTCCTCTATTTACTATATGATGGAAGCCTACTATGTCTAGTCTTGGTCTTCTTGGTATTTTGAGCAACCTTTTTGTTTTTGTTGGTATTTTAGTATTTTTTTGTTGAAAGTGCATTTTCATCACTGACCCTAAATTTTTATTTATATATTTTGCTTTTATTTACACCACGATTAACAATATGATGAAATCCTGATAAATTTATTCTTACTCTTCTTGCCATGGAGTGCTTTTTTTGATGGAGGGAGTAAGAATTATATCATCTTTTTCTTTATTTGGTGGCGGGTTGTTACCTGACCCTAAATTTGGGAGTATGTGGGTTTTAGTGATGGAGTTATGTTTTATCGAAGTAGTGTAAGTTTTTAGTAAATAGTAAATCTCTGACCCGCAATGCCTAAATTTGTAGCTTTATGGTGAGTGGATAAATATGATATAATTGTATCTAAATTAAGGGAGAATATTTAATGTCTGATACTTTATCTAGTCATAGGTCGCTTAATGAAAAAAGTGATGATTTCATTAAAAAAATTGAAAAAAAATTGGAAGAATTTAATCTTAAGAAATTGGATTTTACAAATTGGTTGGATAACTTCAGAGATGATGATGGTAGCTTACAATTAGCTTTAAAAATATTTTTTCTAATAGAATATTGTTCTGATGGACAATCAATTAAATATATTAAAAGTTCTTATACATCAATAAAACAATCAATGTATGAATTGGGTAAAAATAATATTATTTTAATAACTTCAAATGATATTACAGATAGTGGAGGTCGTTTTTTATATGATGCGACTAAACAATGGGAAATGTCAGCTGGTAATGGATTTAGAAAATCTGATTTAACATCAGAAATTAAAAATAATAATAAGAATTTTTTTGTATTTTTAAATGATACTCACGGAACAGGAAATCAACTAATAAAAGAATTTAAAAACACCATAACAGGATTGGGAGAGGAAAATTGTGCAATTATTAGCCTACATATTACTGATGAAGCTATAAAAAATATTAATAAAAACCTACCAAAAATAGCACTTATTCACCCTAATAGGCAGTCAGTAGAGAGTATCACTACGCATCAGAATAATTCAAAACTTACATCTGATGATATAGCTCTTTTAGAAAAACTTGGGAAAAAAGTATATTCAAAAGGTGCTTTAGGGTATAAAGACTCGGGACTTCTTTTAGCATATTCACATCAATGCCCAAATAATACTCTACCAATAATATGGGCAAATGGGGAAAATAATGTAATAGATGGCAAACAAGGATATCCTTGGAATCATCTTTTTGAGTATAAAAAAATAAAGCCAAAAGAAATAACAAATCAAGAAGAA
>JAJVLF010000096.1 GCA_029255845.1 Campylobacterota bacterium
CGTATTTTATAAAAATCACTCTAAGACTAAAATCTAACATTATCTAAATTATTTGAATTAATAGAGGTTCCCTTAATCTTTAAGATAGCCCCCATTTCTATATGCTTCGTGTAAGGAAACTGGTCAAAAATAGCCATTTTCTTTATGCTATGGGTTTTAGACAAACTAAGCAAATCTCTTTTTAGGCTCTTAGGAGAGCAAGAAATATACATTATATTTTCAAATTTAGAAATAAGTTTTATGGTTTTTTCATCTACTCCTGCTCTAGGAGGGTCTATTAATATAGTAGAAAAATTATATTCATCTAAACTTACATCTTTTAATCTAAAAAATTCTCTTTGTTTATTCATCGCTTGAGTAAATTCTTCGCTACTCATTTTTACAAATGACACATTTTTTATATTATTTAGTTCTAAATTCTTTTTAGCGTTAGCAATAGAGCCTTTTGATATTTCAGTAGCTAAAACTCTATTAAAATTTTTAGCTAAAGGAATGGTTAAATTACCATGCCCACAATAAAGCTCTAGCAAGTCATTTTTATTAGGAGCATTATCTACAAGCCAAGAAATAATTTTCTCATTTATATATCTATTTGGCTGTATAAAGGTGTTTTCTTGAAGGAAATACTTATATTCATTTCCATTTATAAATAAGCTTTCGTTTATATAATCCCTACTTAATATCACTTTTTGTTTTCTGCTTCGCCCTATAATGTAGATGTTTAATTTTTCAGATAAAGATTTCATTTCATCTTCCCACTCTTTATCTAGCTTTCTATGGTATATTAAAGTTAATAATATCTCATCTCTTGAAGTTAAAAATTCTAATCTAAATAATTTATTTCTTAAAATATCACTATTTTTAATCTCTAAATTAAGAAGAGGCATTAAAGCTAATATCTTTTTATCCACAATATGACATACATCAATATCAAGGAAATTTTTATCAAAATCCATCATTAAATAATTTTGAGATAAGCTACCTATTTTAAACTCTGCTCTTATTCTAAAATTTTCCTCTAAAGATGGAAACACATCTTTATCACCGCTAAATAAATCATCAAAATCTTGATTTATTTCTTCTTCTTTAAGTCTTAATTGCTCCTCATAAGAATGCTCAAACAAAGTGCAAGAGGCACATTTAGAAAAAAACTTACAATACACAATGCTTACTTGGAGCTATATTTTCACAAGCAAGTAAAACTTCACATGTTTTATTTATGACAGCGATATTTCTTATCATATTATCTAAATCCCTATTTGCACAATAAAGCCCCACTCCTTTTATGATAATAATTTGCTCTTTAGAGTTTTTAAAATACTCAGAAAGCTCATGAGGGGCTCTATCATCCCAATCACTAAATGCTTTAGGGTCATAAATTGGTATTTTATCGTATAGTATTTTCCCAAAATAATCTATCGGCACAATCTCATCAAAAACCAAAGAAGCCGTAATTATACTAGTAGCAAAAATAGAAGATATAAACTTTGCTGAAGGCACTTTAGTATATATTTTAGCATGTATATTCGCCTGATGACTAGCATTTTCCCACACTTTAGATGGATTAAAATCAAGCTCTATTAAGCTTTCTTTTGTTAATGCATTTAAAAAAGCACTCTTAGAATTAATAATAAAACTCTGATGTGTATTTCTAGCAGATACAGCCCCATGATAAAGACCTATAAAACCTCTATCATATAAAACCTTAGAAGATTTTTTTAATAAATTTAAAAAATAATCTTCAATCATTCTATTTCTTTTAAGTATTCTAGCTCATTCATAACTTTAACTCCTAATTTAATCGCCTTATCATATTTACTCCCCGCTCTCTCCCCATAAATAACCCTATGTGTCTTAGAAGAAACGGCACTTGTTACTTTAGCCCCAAAGTTTTCTAATTGCTTTTTAATCTCTCCTCTAGGCATTGTAAAAACACCCGTAATTACTATTATCTCATTATTGAAAATATTATCTTCATTGATTTCTTTTTTTTCCACTTTAGGGGCAATGATATTATAAAGAGTTTCAACCAAATCATGATTATTTTTCATAAAATCCACATAAGATATAATTACTTTCTCTCCAAAGCCATCTATTTTATCTAAATTATCATAATTAATATTTTTAAACTCATACCCAAAAACATCTGCTATCCTAGAAGCAGAAACAACCCCTATCATATCAATCCCCAAAGCATATATGAATTTATCCAAGCTAACATTTTTACATTTTTCAATAGAATTTATAATATTATCAATTTTTTTATCTTTAAAGCCTTCTATTTGTAAAATTTCTTCTCTTTTGTTTTTCAAGCTAAAAATAGAAATAAAATCTGTTAAAATACCCTTTTCTAAAAACAACTCTAATATCTTATCTCCCAAACCATCAATATTAAGAGCATTTCTTGAGCAAAAATGTATAAATTGCCCAAGCCTTCTTGACGGACAAAATTCATTAACACATTTAAGCAAAATCCCATCTTGCACAAGGCTCCCACTACAGCTAGGACAAGAAGTAATTTTAAAAATATCCCTCTCACTACCATCCCTAAAATGAGGAAGAACCTTAGTGATTTTAGGTATAACATCCCCACTTCTAACAAGCAAAACATTATCACCTATCTTCATATCCTTTTTTGCAATCTCATCAAAATTATGCAAGGTAGTTTTCCTAATCATAGCCCCCGCAATAAGCACAGGCTCTAAAATAGCAACAGGAGTAATAACCCCCGTTCTTCCTACTTGAAAAATAACATCTTCGACTTTTGTTTGCTTTTCTTCTGCTGGGAATTTATAAGCCACAGAAAATCTAGGATTTTTAAGAGTATACCCTAATGAATTTTGAATATTCATCTCATCTATCTTAATCATAAGCCCATCTAAAGCTACATCAATCGTCTCTCTAAGCTCAATAGTTTTTAAATAAAATGCTTCAATTTCCTGAAGAGTATTTGCTTTCTCCCTAGTTATAGGATGTTTAAAACCTAAATTATATATAAAATCCATCATATCATAATTAGAATTAATTTTCAAAGAATGCTCCCCAACTCCCCAAGGATAAAAAGTTAATTTTCTTGAAGCTGTTATTTTAGTATCAAGCTGTCTTAGACTTCCTGAAGCCATATTCCTAGGATTTGCAAATACATCTTCATTATTTTCAAGCCTTTTATTATTAATAAAATCAAAATTACTCTTAGAAATAACAACTTCCCCCCTTATTTCAATAAGCTCCTTATGAGAAATACTCAAAGGAACACTATGAATAGTCTTCACATTAGCCAAAACATTCTCTCCCATACTCCCATCACCTCTAGTAATAGCCTTAATTAGCTTCCCATTATCATATACCAAATTTAAACTAGCTCCATCAAACTTAGGCTCTAAATAAAAACTAAATTCATCGAAGTCCTTTCTAACTCTCTCATCCCACTTATTTAATTCATCAAAATCAAATATATCTTCTTGCGACCACATCCTACTCAAATGAGTAGCCTTATTAAAAGCCTTAGTCACATATCCCCCCACTCTTTGAGTAGGTGAATTTTCATCTATATCATTTGGATTAAGTTTCTCATATTCTAAAACAAGATGATAAAGCTCATCATAAGCTTCATCACTCACAAGAGGATTATCTAAATTATAATAAGCATTTGCATATGATATTAATTTTTTAATTTTTTGATGGTAGTTAAACATTCATAAGCCTGATTTTAATATTTTTGTATTATACAAAAAAATATTTTATAAAGGCTTATCTATCTGTATTGTTTATATTTTTAAGTCTGCTTATATGCTTTTTCAAGTAATGCCTCACTCATTCCATCCTCTCCTGAGGTGGAATATTCTATTTATCTAGAGTTATAATTACGGGTTTATGTAATAGACTTCTTGCAAAACCCATCAACAGGCTACATAAATTATAGCACATCACTTTGCAAAAATAAAATCTTCGCAATAGCTATGGCTATTACTTAGCTTTGATTTTTACAAATTAATGCACTATAACTCATATATCCAATTTGATGGGTTTTGCAAGAAGTCTAATTAATATTTTTTCTCAATGTTTAAAAAATATCTAAATTAATACGACAAAACAAACTTAATCGCTAAAACCGACATACTCCAGACTATTAAATCCATATCTAGCCTCTATTTACAGCATTTTAGACAATGCTTTATTGGCATATTTAATAATATCTTCATCAAGAAAAATTTCTCTAATTGAATCTTCTTTTTTATCAATAGTGTTTAAAATATCATAAACATCTTGCAAAGTAGTTTCATTCATTGTAGGGCATTCTGGCTTACTAGATGAAAGGACATAGGTATTTTCTTTTCTCATTCTATTTACAAGATTAAATTCAGTGGCAACTGCTATTTTTTGATTTTTATCAATGGTTTTTATATATTTAATCATTTGGCTTGTAGAGCCTACAAAATCTGAGTTATTTACTACTTTAGGGTCGCATTCAGGGTGAGATATGATTAATATGTCTGGGTATTTTTCTTTATAAAATTCAATATCATCTAAAGAAAAAAGCTGATGAACGGAGCAAAAGCCATCATAACAAATAATATCTACATCTTTAGGATTAACTCCATCATTTATTATGCAAGATGTTTTCCCCATTTTATTTGCTATGTTTTGTCCTAAGCATTTATCGGGGATAAAAAATATTTTCTTATTTTTTTTAATTGCTTCATTCATAATTTCTCCAGCATTCGCAGAAGTGCAGATAAATCCATCCATTTGACCTACTTTAGCTTTAACTTCAGCTGAGCAATTAATATAAGCCACAGGTAATATATCTTCATTTTTAATGCCATAATCATTAAGGTATTTAATGGACTTATCAAAACTAATATCATCAATCATCCTAGCCATAGCACAACAAGCTACTTTTGGCATATATACTCTTTTTTCTGGGCTTAATATTTTAACACTTTGCCCCATAAATCCAACACCACAAAAAACTATATTTTTATGAGGGCTATTATAGGACTTTTTAGCTAATTCTAAGCTATCTCCAGTAAAGTCGGCTAAAGCATACACTTCATCTTTTTGGTAAAAGTGAGCTACTATTAATGTGCTTTCTTTAAGCTTTTCTTTTAATGCTAGTATTTTTTCTAAGAGTTGATTCATTTATTTCACTTATGGATTTAATTTGGGGTATTTTATCATAAGAACTAAAAAAATGACTGAATATAGCTTGGGAAAAAATTATCTCTTAGATATTCTAAATTAGAAATATTCCAAACCTTATTGATTACATTATCCATAGGAGGTAATATGAGCATTTCAAAAAGAAGTATTATATATAATAGCATACTTAGAAAAGGTTGCTTGTAGTCATAAAACTTAAAGGCACTCCCAAATGAATTTTTAAGTTTCGCTCCCGATAAATCTACACTATATAATTCATCCAATAATAGATGGGTAATAAATCCTAACACAAAGAAAACACCTGCTAGTATGGACAAATAGTCTTTTGCATTAAAAAATTTATGAAGCAAAATACTTATAAAAAAACCAATCACAAAGGCAAAAGGAACAGAATGTATAATTCCTCTATGAGTTGAAAACTTAGAAAATATTATTGGGAGCATATAATTTAATATAAAAAATATCACTATAGCCAAAATAACACTCTCTATAATATAAAACATATCCATAGAAAAAAAGAAAAAAGAGCAAGATACAATCACGGACACAATGTAAAAAAACATTCTAATGGGTTTAGAATTAGGGGAATCTATGTCAGGAGATATACTACCAATGACCCATAGAAATAAACATAAAATGCCCTCTAAGGAGTTTAGTATTGATAATGACACAAAACTAGCGGAGGATATTATTCCACTAATTAATCCTACATTATAATGAGTTTTAAAATTAGCCAATACTTTCCTTTTGTATTTATAATATATTAGACTTCTTGCAAAACCCATCAACAGGCTACATAAATTATAGCACATCACTTTGCAAAAATAAAATCTTCGCAATAGCTATGGCTATTACTCAGCTTTGATTTTTACAAATTAATGCACTATAACTCATATATCCAATTTGATGGGTTTTGCAAGAAGTCTATTCATTTTTTTATGCAAGATTGCTTAAATCTTGCTAGAAAACGAAGATGTGAAATGCAAATAAAAATCTTAATTATGTAAATTAAGCTAGGCTATACTGAAAAGTAAAAGTATCATATAAAAACATTATGCTATAATAAAACAACAAAAAAACAAAGAAAAAAATGAAACTAGCAGACCCAAAAAATGACTTTGTATTTAAAAATATATTCGGCGATAAAAATAATGAATAATAACCCTACTTGCACAATTATCGCAGGAGTTAATGGCTCAGGCAAGACTACTTTTGCACTCGATTATTTTAAAAATACAGATAATATTTTTATAAATGCTGATTTAATTGCTACTGGATTATCGCCAAATAATCCTGATGTGTCGCAGTTTTTAGCTGGTAGATTAATGATACAAAATATTAAAAAGCAAATTACAAATAAGAATAATTTTTCTATTGAAACTACTTTGGCAAGTAAGAATTATTTGAAGCTTATTAGAAATTTGAAAAAAGATAATTGGGAGGTTAATATGATTTATCTGTATTTATCTAGTGTTGATTTATCCATTGATAGAGTGGCTGAGAGAGTAAAAAATGGGGGACATAATATAAAAATGGAAGATATTAAAAGGCGATATAGTAGGAGTATTGGTAATTTGATTAATTATTATTTTGATTTGCTTGATAATATTGTTTGTATAGATAATCAAAATAATAGTGAATTAATTTTTACTAAAAACCATAAAACTGTTATTTATAAGCAAGAAATTTATAATCATATTTTGGAGTTTAAAAATGCTTGATGCTCAAAAAGTTCTTAATTCAATGAAGAAAAGTGTCAATAAAGCCTTAGCAATTAAAAAAGCTTTGGGTCATTATGCTGTGGTTTGGGATGAGAAAACAAAAAAAGTTAAAAAAATAGAGGCTAAGGATTTACCAGAATATCAATATAAAGATGAGTGATGAGCTTGTGTATTCGTGAGTTTGCTAAGATAACTAGAGGCGATAAAAATGAATATGTGGATATTGATAATATAATCCTTAGTAAGAGGGACTGGGATTTTTTGGCAAAATATGCTAATTCTAGTGAAAAAGATGATAGATTAAATTAAATCTTAAGGGAACCTCTATTAATTCAAAATAAATAGCTAATATTATATTTTAGCCTTATAGCAATTTTTATAAAATA
>JAJVLF010000097.1 GCA_029255845.1 Campylobacterota bacterium
AACTTTGATACTCCTGTTAAAAAGACAAATTTTAAATATCTATCACTATCTTTTAAAACTGAATACAATCCTTTTATTATTTCTCTATTTTCTTTTGCTACTTCCATTTGGTCTAGGTTATCTAATATAGCTTTATCATATTCATCTATTAAAACTACTACTTTTTGATTATATTTTTCATAAGATAACTTAATCAAATCTTCAAAACAACCTGAGAAGTCATCAGTATTAAAACACTCTATATTTAAGTCCTCTTGATTATGCCTTAAAGTATTAAATATATTTCTTTTAAGAGCTTCTCCACTTCGCAAATCTCCACTAAAGCTAATATGAATAACAGGATATTTAACACTAAAATCCCATTTATCATAAATATCTAAGCCTTTAAATAACTCTTTGCTACCTTTAAATATCTCAGAGAGTGTATCAAGAAACAAGCTTTTACCAAATCTTCTAGGTCTTGATAAAAATACATATTGATGATTTTCAATTAAATTTAATGCTATTTTAGTTTTATCTATATATAGAAAGTCATTTTCTATTATTTTTCTAAATGTTTGTATGCCTATTGGTAGCTTTTTTAAGCCCATTTAATTTAACCTTATGTATTTATTGTTTATATCTTATTGTATCTATTCACTCTTATTATAGTATAGTAGAAACTGTGAAAATATACTTTTATTTTTATGATTAACTCAGATTAGAACTAAAGTCCATACAACAAGATATATTTTAATAAAACATTTAAATACCTATATATCCATCATAATATTCTCTAAGAGCTTGTCAATTGAAAGCTTAGGGTCTGGTAACGACCCACTACCATTTTAAATAAAAATAATGTGGTGTTAAGTATCAATGGTCCTACTTCTCCTAAATTAGAAAGGTTACCCTTAAGGGTCGGGAAGTGAAAGAGTAGTTTTTTGCTTCGTTTTCTAGCAAGATTTAAGCAATCTTGCTAGAAAAAATGAAGATGTAAATTACGAATAAAAAACTAAAAATATGGATATCAAGAAAATAAGTCAAGTGGAAACAATAGCTTACAAATTAAACTATGAAGAATAAACGTTTGCAAAGGCACCCTTTAAAAACTCCTACAACGACCCAGCAAAAGAATATATTAACTTTATAAAAAACAAACTAATAAACTGCAAAGCCAAAATAATAACAATAGGAGCTAAGTCAATTCCTCCTATGACTGTCGGCATAATTCTTCTTACAAAGTCATAAGCAGGCTCACTTAATCTATTTAGAATTTGCACTATTGGGTTATATGGGTCAGGTTTTACCCAGCTTATTAGGGAGTTTATTATTATTATCCATATGTATATATTTATTATCATATCTAAAATTTGAGCGAATGCTAATAAAAATGTTGATAAAACTATCATGCTGTTACCTTTAGTAAATAATTGTAGATTAATGGGTATATTTCACTTAGATTTGGTCCATTAAATTCTCCTGTTAAAATATATCTTAATGGTTTTAGGAGATTTTTTCCTTTAAGATTGCTTTCTTTTGAGATGTTGTTTTTGAAATCATTGAAATCTTTTTCAAACTCTCTGTTTATTAAAAGTTTTTTTATTATATTATAGTTTTCTTTCCATTCATTGGGTGTTTCTTTTTTGTTTATGGTTTTGGTTATTTTGCTTTTAATTTCTTCTAAAGTAGAGGCTTCTTCTGTGTATAGCTTGATTAATTTGCCTATATTAATATCCGAGTAGCCTAATTTCTCAGATATGAATATGTCATCAGATATTAAAATATGTTCTCTGTTTAGAAAATTTAATTTATTAATGTCAAATTTAGCAGATGAAGAAGATAATTTAGATAAATCAAACCATTCACAAGCTTCATCAAGGGTAAATACTTCTTTAGGGGTTTGGTTTCCAAGTAATAATAAATAATTTGCAATGGCTGTTTCTAAATAGCCTTTAGATATAAGCCATTGCACACTAGAGCTTTCTTCTCTTTTGCTCATTTTTTTGCCATCTGTGTTTAATATGATAGGTAGATGAGCAAAGTTAATTTCTTTATCATAATTGATGGAGTTTAAGATGTGGAGTTGTTTAGGAGTGTTTGTAAGGTGGTCATCTCCTCTAATTACTAAAGAAATGTCATTTAGCATATCATCCACGGATGAAGCAAAATTGTAAGTTGGTTTTTTATCGCTTCTTAGGAGGATAGTGCTATCTACTTCAAAAGGTGCTAGAGATATTTCTCCTTTTACTTTATCTATAAAGGATATATTGTTTTCTGGGCTTCTTAGTCTTATGGTAAAAGGCTTACCTTCTGCTTCTAGGACATCTTTATCTGTTATGCTTAGGCAGGTATTGTCATATCTGTATGGTTTTTTATCTTTTTTTGCTTTATCTTTTTTTGCTTGGATTTCTTCTTGAGAGCAAAAGCAACAAAATGCTTTTCGTTTTGTTAATAAATCCATAGCTATGGATTGATGGAATTTCAAGTTCTCACTTTGTGAAAACATCTTGCTAAATGAAATCCCAAATGATTGTAAAATTCTAACGATATTTTCTATCATTTGAGAATCATTTCTTTCATTATCTGTATCATCTATTCTTAAAATCAAATCTTCTTTATTTTGCACAGAAATGATGTGATTAATAAGAGCAACTCTTAAATTCCCAATATGTAAATTACCCGTGGGGCTTGGTGCAAATCTTAACATTTTTTACCTTTCTTTATTATCTACAATATAAAAGTATTTATATATTGTGCCAGAATCCAAATAAGGCTCTACTATGGCTTGTTTGTATCCTCGAATGTTTTCTACTTTGATTACTTCTCCTACCTCTATACCAGCTGTAAATATATTATCTAAACCACTAGTTTTTACATTATCACCTACATTTATATTTTTCCACGGAGGAATGAAATCTATTATGATATTTTTAGAGATTTTAGAAACTCCACCTATCATAACTCCCAATATAGCCTTTTTTCCTATAATCACAGAGTAAGAACAAGATTTATCTTTATTTAAAATAGCTATCGGTTGCCCATCTTTTTGAGATACGATACCAGCTACATATTTACCATATACTAGACCATATATTTTAGAAGAATTAAAATCTTTAAAATCAATCCATGCTTTTGATGTGCTACTAATGCTTGAAAAAGATATCATTCTTGAGGCTATTAATGGTTGATGTGTTCTTTTTATTTTGTTTAACTTTAATAAATCATTATACTCTCTTTGCAAATAGCTTAAAGATGTATTTTTAATTTTTAATTCTTCATTTTCATTTTTTAAAGATGTAATAAGTGTGGCTTGATTGAAATGCTTATCTATAGTGCTTTCTATTATTTCTATTTGTTTTTGATAATATAATCTAATTTCATTTTGGACAAATAATATCTCATTATAGACATTAAAATTAAAAATATATTTTAAAGAAAAAAAAGAAATCAATAACATAAGTAGTAATAAAAAAATACTTTTAGTCATTAATTAATTTTTTTGAGTAATCTCATAGTTTTTAAAGTAGATATTAAATTAAGCTTCCCATCTATCTATTGTCATTAAAGTCCCTCTAGCAACAGCTAAAAGAGGCTCTTCTGCTATATATACAGGGAGTTTAGTTTCTTGTGAAAGATATTTATCTATTTTTCTAACTAATGCCCCACCACCAGTAATAATAATACCATTTTCTACTATATCCCCAGCCATATCTGGAGGCATTTGTTCTAAGACAGACTTTAAGCTATCTGATAAGTCGTTCATGCATCCAGATAAAGCTTCTGCTACATGATCGCTTGTAAGCTCTATAGTGCTAAGAAGACCTACTTTATCTCTACCTTTAACCAAAGTAGTTAGTTTTTTTTCTAATGGTAAAGCTGTGCCTATTTTTAGTTTTATATCTTCAGCTGTTCTTTCACCGATTAATAAATTAAACTTTTTTGACATATATTCAATAATAGATAAATCAAATTTATCTCCAGCTATTTTAATTGATTTAGATATAACTAAGCCACCAAGAGATATAACTCCTATCTCAGTAGTTCCTCCACCTATATCTATAACCAAACTTGCTTGTGGGTTATCTATAGGAAGATTAGCTCCTATAGCTGCTGCCATTGGCTCTTCTATTAAAAAAACTTCTCTTGCTCCTGCACTCATAGCAGATTCTTCAACAGCTCTTCTTTCTACTTGAGTGATACCATAAGGCACACAAACCACAATTCTTGGTCTAATAAAAGCCGTTCTTTTATGTGCTTTTTCTATGAAATACCTAATCATTCTTTCAGTCATTTCAAAGTTCGCAATAACTCCATCTCGCATAGGTCGTATAACTTCTATATTTCCAGGAGTTTTACCTATCATATTTTTTGCTTCTACACCTACCGCTAAAATATCAATTCTGCCTTGATTATCTTCATTTACTGCAACAACTGATGGCTCATTGATAACCATCCCTTTACCTTTTATAGATACTATTGTATTTGCTGTCCCAAGGTCAATCGCCATATCACTTGAAAAATACCCAATAATTTTATCTAATATCATCTTACCCCTTATTTTTTTATGCTATTTGTTTGATGCTATCTTTTTTAATAATAACTAATGATTTTTTTTCTACAACTGATTTTGTAATTAAGACACTAGAATTTTTAAGCTCTGGTAAGTCATACATAATATCCGTCATAATATCTTCCATAATACTTCTAAGACCTCTAGCTCCTGTTTTTCTTTCAATAGCTAAGCTAGATATAGCACTAATGGCACCACTAGTAAAATTAAGTTCTACATCATCAATTTCAAACAATGCTTTATATTGCTTTATTATAGCATTTTTAGGCTCTTTTAATATCTGTATCATAGCTTTTTCATCTATTTCATTAAAAACTGTAGTAATATGCAGTCTTCCAATAAGTTCTGGAATAAGACCATAAGATATTAAATCATGGGCTTCTACATCTAATAATATATTTGGTTTTTCAGTGTCTTTTTTTTCTTGATCATGAGCAAATCCAACTATGCTTCCACCAGAAATTCTTTGTTTTATGATATCATCCAAATGCTCAAAAGCACCACCACAAACAAAAAGGATATTAGAAGTATCTATTTGAATAAATTCTTGATTAGGATGTTTTCTACCACCTTTAGGAGATATATTTACGACACTTCCTTCAACAATCTTTAATAATGCTTGTTGCACTCCCTCTCCTGAAACATCTCTAGTAATAGATTTATTTTCACTCATTCTAGCTATTTTATCAATTTCATCAATAAATACTATGCCTTTTTGTGCCTTATCTATATCTCCATCTGCCATTTGTAATAGCTTAGTTAGGACATTTTCCACATCTTCACCTACATATCCAGCTTCAGTTAAGCTAGTAGCATCTGAAATTGCAAATGGCACATCTAAATAATTTGCTAATGTTTGAATCATTAATGTCTTACCAGAACCCGTAGGACCTATAAATAATATATTTGATTTATCAATGTTTATATCTGATTTATTATTATTTTTAAATATTCTTTTATAATGATTGTATATACCAACAGAAAAGCTTTTCTTAGCTCCCTCTTGACCTATCACATGCTGATCTAAAACATTTTTTAAATTCTTTGGGGTAAATTTATTAAATGAGAATATATTACTTTTATTATTTTGAGCTTTTAGTGTTTCACTATCATCATAAGCTTCATCACTAAAGATTAAGTTATGGCTAGCCTTAATGCATGAGTAGCATATATTACTATTTTTATCATATCCTGATATGATAGAGTCTATATCTCTTTTTTCTTGACAAAAACTACATGTCTTCATTCATACTTCCTTGTATATTCATATATCTTTCCTTGATATTTCTCTTTTTACTATACCTCTTTTTGTATTGACTACAAATTCGGCTAATTTGATTACACATTTATCATCGGCAGTTTTTATAATTTCTTTTGCAATTTCTCTCATAGAATTACCAGAATGGAAAATCTCTTTATAAGCTCTTTTTAAGGGGTCTATATGAGCTTTTAAATGTCGCCTAATTCCTGTAACATTCAATCCTCTCAATGTAGCCCTATTTCCCTCACATATAGAATAACTCGGCAAATCAGAAACCAAAACAGAACCACCAGCACTCATAGCATATTCACCAATCTTAACAAATTGATGAACCCCAGTAGCACCACCTAAAATAACATTATTTTCCATTTCTATATGCCCACCCAAAACACATCCAGAAACTATAATACAATTATCATGTAAAATACAATCATGACCAATATGAACATGAGACATAATTAAATTATTATTTCCAAAAACAGTTTTGCCTCCACCACTTGTAGTGCCTTTATTAATAGCTGTAAATTCTCTAAATGTATTATCATCCCCTATAATAAGCTCAGAGTCTTCACCCTCAAATTTCAAATCCTGAGGATCACAACCCAAAAAAGCATAAGAGTGGATATTATTATTTTTACCAATCGTAGTTCGCCCTATAATATTGACATTATTTCCTATAATATTATTATCACCTATTTTCACATTAGAAGATATGTAAGAGAATGCCCCAATAGATACATTTTCACCTATACAAGCACCATCTTCTATAATCGCCGTCTTGTGAATCATTATTTTTTCATCACCATTGCTTTAATCTCCGCACTAGCAACTATTTTACCATCAACCAAAGCCTTACCATCTAATTTCCAAATACCCATTCTTGATTTCATAATACTGACTTGATATTCCAGCTTATCCCCAGGAAGCACAGGTTTTTTAAATTTAGCCTTATCAATCCCTGCAAAATAAGGAATAATACTTTCAGCATCTTGCTCATCCTTATCCATAGACTCAAAAACAAGCAAAGAACCTGCCTGAGCCAAACCTTCTAAAATCATAACCCCTGGATAAATCAAATGATCTGGAAAATGCCCAGAAAAAATAGGCTCATTAGCTGTTACATTTCTATAAGCTACGATACTTTTATTTTTAACTATCTCCTCAACTCTATCTACTAGTAAGATAGGATACCTATGCGGTAGTATTTTCATTATTTGCTCGATGTCCATTTTTTCCCTTTTATTGTTTAAATATTAATTATATTATATCTAAAAAAATAGATTTATTTTAATGATGTAACAGTTTTGCAGTATAAGTTTCTCTAATCCTACCTTTTGATGGGCATATTCCTATAAGAACAAAACCCACCTCCAAAACTATTCTTCTCTCCAAGTCCAGCACCTAAAGCCACAAAAG
>JAJVLF010000098.1 GCA_029255845.1 Campylobacterota bacterium
TTTTAACAGATTTAAAAGTATAAGTGAAAGTATAAGTAATTTGAAACTTAAGGCTATAAAGTCCCTACAATAGGGTTATAAAGTGGTGCGGATGAAAGGACTTGAACCTTCACACCGTGAGGCACTAGATCCTAAGTCTAGCGTGTCTACCAATTCCACCACATCCGCGATTTTATAAGTAAGTGGTGCGCCCGTCAGGATTCGAACCTGAGACCCTCGCCTTAGAAGGGCGATGCTCTATCCAGCTGAGCTACGGACGCACTAATGAAAAAAAATAATTTTTATCAAGTTTGGTGCGCTTGATAGGACTTGAACCCATAACCCTCTGATCCGAAGTCAGATGCTCTATCCAGTTGAGCTACAAACGCGGGTCGTTTATTTTTTATTTAATTAAATGGGGTGAATGACGGGGATTGAACCCGCGACCCTCAGAACCACAACCTGATGCTCTACCAACTGAGCTACAATCACCACGATTTATTTTTTATATTTAATTGCTATTAAAATGGTCGGAGTGAGAGGATTCGAACCTCCGACCCCCTGGTCCCAAACCAGGTGCGCTAACCAGGCTGCGCTACACTCCGATTTTACACGATTTAATTGTATTAAATATGAAAGGTGGTATTTTACACTAAAATAGCCTATAAAGTCAATAGAAAGGTTGTGAAATTGTTGTTAATTTTCAATTTTTTTTATATCATCGCATTCCATTTGAGGAATAAGATCACAAGTGCTATATGATTGATTATTGTTTGTTTCTTTCGTTGTATTTTCTTCTTGTTTTTTGTTTGTTGTGTTTGCTTCATTTACAGGGGTAAGAATTACTTTAAAGGTGAATGTATAATTTTCTTTTAATAGTTGCTTACTAGGGCTTGTTGTGCCTTCTTTGTATATGATAACTTTGTATTCATTATTAGATAGTCCATATTCTGGGATAAAAGTAGCTTTTTTATCACTTATTACTATTTCTCCTTTTGTTTCTCCTGATAGTTTGTCCGTATTAATTAATGCCATATTTACATTTGTAATTTTTTGATTAAAATTCACAACTATTGTAGATGATGCAATTACATCTTGTTGTAAATTTGCTGGGGCTGTATTGAGAACTTTTAGATATGATTCATTTGAGCCTGTTTTTCCGCATGATATAAACATAAATAATGTCAACATATATAGTAGTATTTTCTTCATTTTTAATCCTTAATTTTTTTCATAATTTTTTTAACGACTTCTATAGGGTTTTCTGCTTGATATATCGGTCTTCCGACTACTATAAAATCAGAAAGCTCATTTTTAGCATTATTAATATCTGCTACCCTTTTTTGGTCATCTTTTCTATCTCTATCAATTTTTATTCCCGGAGTTAAAGTTAAAAAAGAATTATTTGTATTTTCTTTAATCATCTTACTTTCCCATACAGAGCAAACCATCCCATCTGCACCATTTTCATAGGAAATTTTACTAAAATACTTAATCTTATTTTTTATACTATCTCCATAAATCTTTTTAAAACTATCATCATCAAAGCTAGTTAAAGCACTTACTGTAAAAAGCAATGGATTATTTGACTCTTTGTCTATAGCTTCCTTGACATAATTAATGGCTTTGCTTCCGCTACTCGCATGGATGTTAAACATATCAATTGGCAATTTAGCTATTTCACTCGCACTGTTTGCCATTGTATTTGGGATATCGTAAAGCTTTAAATCTAAAAATATTTTAGCATTAGAATTAATACTTTTAATATCTTCTATTAATTTATGCCCATCTCTTATATAGCTTCTAAGTCCTACCTTAAGCCATAAATCTTCAATGCTTTTTAATTCTTTAACTAAAGCTAAATTATCATCTTTACTCTCCATATCCAAGGCTACACATAGTTTCATTATTTATCTTTTCTCACAGGATATACTATCTAAAATAGCATTTATAAATTTAGCACTTTTCTCTCCACAGAGCTTTTTAGTGATTTCCACTCCCTCATTAATGCAAATAACTTTATTAGTATCTTCATAAAGCATTTCATAACTAAGAAGCCTTAATATCGCCTTTTCAAGAATACCTATTTTTTTATGAAGCCTTGTTTCTATGTGAGCAAAAATAGTCTTATCTAAAATTTCTAGCTTATCCATAACCCCATTATAAAGCTTATAAGCATACTCTTTGTTTTCATCTCGAATTTTATATCTCTCAAGTAGTTCATCTATATGCTCTGATATTTCATCATTTCCCATATCATAAGCATATAAAATGCCCGCTACTTGTAGCCGTAAGTTTTGCCTACTCGCCATTAAAGGTTTTTATATAAGTTTATCATTTCTATTAAAGATGTCATAGCTTCAAAACCTTTATTTCCTGCTTTGCTTCCAGCTCTTTCAATTGCTTGTTCTATATTATTTACTGTTAAAAGCCCATAAGTTACGGGTTTTTCATATTTCATAGTTGCTGAGGCAATGCCTTTTGTGGATTCTGCTGAAATATAATCAAAGTGCGGTGTAGCTCCTCTAATTACTGCACCTAAAGTGCAAATACCATCATACTTACCACTTGCTAACATTCGCTCTAATGCGAAAGGTAATTCAAAAGCACCTGGAACCATTACTAAATCTAAATTCTTTTCATTTCCTCCATGTCTTAAGAATGCATCTTTTGCACCCTCCGTAAGTCTATCTGTAATGATGTGATTCCATCTTGTGTTTATTATTGCTATTTTTTCTTTTCCGTCTAGGTGTAATTTACCTTCTATTATGTTCATTTATTTCCTTTTTGTTTTTTAAGATGAGACTTTAGAGGTTCCCTTTAGTCTCATTTTTGAAAAATGCTTAGATTTCTCTGATTTTTATGATTTTAGCTACTGTTTTTTTTAGAGTTGGAATGTCAAGCATATTAACCCCATCGCTAAGAGCCTCTTTAGGGTTAGTATGAGTTTCAAAAAAGAATCCATCAACTCCTACACTCGCTGCTGCCTTTGCTAAATAAGGAGCATATTTACTATCTCCTCCACTCTTTCCATTTGCTCCGCCTAGGCTCTGCACGGAATGAGTAGCATCAAAAATTACAGGGGCATATTCTCTCATAATGACCAAATTCCTCATATCTACAACCAATGTATTATATCCAAAAGTATTTCCTCTTTCACAAAGCCAAACATTATTTTTTAATGAAGCTTCATAGTTTAGCTCACTCTCACCTCTAGTTTCAAGTGCTTTCTTTAGGGGATATTGCATATTTTCAGCATCTAAAAACTGACCTTTTTTTATATTAATAATGCAATTGGTTTTTGCTATTTCCACAATTAAATCCGTCTGCCTACATAAAAAAGCAGGTATTTGGATAATATCAAGAACTTCACTAGCTGATTTTACTTGAGTTTCATTATGGACATCGCTAAGTATCTTAAAACCAAAATCTTTTTTAATATCTTCTAATATCCTTAGTCCATCATCAAGACCAGGACCTCTAAAAGAATTTAAACTCGTTCTATTTGCTTTATCAAAACTAGCTTTAAAATAAAAATCAATATCTTTATTTTCATAAAACTCTTGTAATTGTTCTGCTATACGATATGTAATATCCCTGCTTTCTATGACACAAGGACCACTAATTAAAACCATCTTATCCATCTATAAGCCTAAAGCCTCTTCTATGATAGCCACTTGCAAATCAATAACTCCCTTGTAAGATTTCTCTTCTTCTGGGTATTTTCTATAAGATACATATATAGTATTTTTCTTGTCCCTAAGCTCATAAACAGAAATACCATAAGGACAACCAGAAATAACATGAGGATTTTGTTTTGTCATTTTATGAGACAAGCTCGCCTGACAAAATAAATGTATTTGTGCATTTTTATAAACACCCTCTTTGAAGCCCGTAGCTTTAGCAGTCCTATTTAGCATTTTATGAGCATGAGAAGTATAGCTAATTACTATGCCTTTATCGCTAATAGCAGATTGAATGTCGTTATTGACATCTTCCCATTTTTCATCTTCTACCGTATATATAACCGAATATCCGACATTCATCGTTTTTTTATCTGAATACGATAAAGCAGTAAGCATTAAAGCTATTAATATAAGTTTTAAATTCATTTTTATTCCTTGTATAAAACCTAATTATAACATAAAATTATTATATGAATAGTCTCAAATTTAGTATCCTTTAATATAATACCACAAAAAAAGGAAACTACATGACTTCAATTATTAACTTTAATGTAAATGGAATACGAGCTTGTATTAAAAAGGGCTTTATTGATTTTATCACAGAGGATAATCCTGATATCTTTTGCTTGCAAGAGACTAAAATAAATGTGCCATTTTTAGAAGATGAGCTAATGGATTATAAATATAGGTATTATAATTTTGCTGATAAAAAGGGATACTCTGGGGTGAGTATTTTTTCTAAGATAGAGCCTTTAAATGTGATGTATGGGATTGATGATTTGGAAGTTTCTAATAATGAAGGCAGGGTTATTACTGCTGAATTTGATGAGTATTATTTGATTACTGTTTATACTCCTAATACTAAGAGGGATTTAGAGAGGCTTCCTTATAGATATGAGGAGTGGGATACTAAGTTTTTAGCTTTTGTGGTGGAATTACAAAAAACTAAGCCTGTTATTTTTGGTGGTGATTTGAATGTGGCTCATAATGATATAGATTTAAAAAACTTTAAAGCAAATAGAGGTAAAAATGGCTTTACAGATGAGGAGCGAGAGGGTCTTAGTAATTATTTAGATAATGGATTTATAGATACTTTTAGATATATGTATCCAGAAAAAATCCAATATTCTTGGTGGAGCTATATGGGTAAGGCTAGAGCTAATAATTCGGGATGGAGGATTGATTATTTTATTATGAGTGATGTTTATAAAGATAAAATGCAAGATGCTTTTATTCTTGATCAGGTTTTAGGAAGTGATCATTGCCCTGTGAAGCTTGTTTTAAAATAAATTGAAAAATATTGTTAATTTTATATCTGGTAAGGATTTAGGAGGCTCTAAGCAGTCTTTTATCTTATATAGTGAGGCATTTGATAGGCTTGGATATAATCTTATTTCTTTAATTAAAAAAGGTGCTAAAATTAAGCCTTTACTAGAAGAGCTTAATTTAAAGGTGGTCGAAGTAGTCTATAATCGAATAAATATTTCTTATTTTATTACTTTGGCTGTAATAAAATTAAAAAATGCTTTTTCTTCTATGGGCAAAAACATAGATATTGTTTTCGTGCATAAGCCCATAGATATAATGCTCACAAGAAAAGCACTTGGAGAGAATGTCAAAATCATAGCGATAGTGCATTCTTATAGCTATAAATACCTTGAATATGCTGATGAAATAATAGCCGTTTCAAGTCAATTAAAAAGCTTCTTAATGGAAAACTCAATTAAAAAAACCATCCATATAGTGCCAAATATGATTACGATAAATAAAGATTATAAATATAGAGATATTCCAGAGATTCCATTAATAGGCTCTATGGGTGTCTTTAGAAAAACTAAAGGCTTTCATATTTTAATCACTGCATTATCTATATTGAAAAAAAGAAATATCCCTTTTAAGGCAATCATAGCAGGGAAAGGGACATTACATTTTTATTATAAGTTTTTAATAGCTAAGTATAAATTGCAAGATATTATAACTCTTAAAAAATGGATAAAAAATAATGAAAGAGATGATTTTTTAGAAAGCTTAGATATTTATATGCTACCATCAAAAGAAGAGACTTTTGGCATGGTGATAGCAGAGGCTATGGCAAAAGGAAAAAGAGTCATAGCCACAAAGTGTGGTGGTCCTGAGGACATAATCACAGATAAAGAAAATGGCTTTTTAGTAGAAAACAAAAACCCAAAAGCAATAGCAGATATTTTAGAAGATATAATCACAAAAAAAATAGAATCAAGCCACATCCCACAAAATGCCTATGATTATGTAGCAAAAAATTACGATAAGAATGTTATAATGAAAACTCTTAGCGACATCATAGAAAAGGCTTAAAATGGAATACTATTATGAAGTCCTATCTTTTCATATATTAGCTGTCCTATCATGGATGAGTATGCTATTTTATATGCCAAGACTTTTTGTATATCACATAGAAAACAAAGATGTTAAGGAATTTACAAATATAATTAAAGTGCAAGAATATAAATTATATAAATTTATAGGTTTTCCCGCTATGTGGGCTAGTATAATTAGTGGTAGCTCTCTGCTTTACCTAAATAGTGATTTGCTAGATAAAAATTGGATGGTTTTTAAGATAATTATCTTATTTTTAATGACTGTTTTTTCATTTTCATTAGAGTTTTATAGAAAACAATTAGCAGATAATATATGCTTTAAAAGTTCTAAGTTTTTTAGAGCTTATAATGAAATACCTACTTTATTGGCTATCTTAATTGTCGTATCAGTCATTACTAAAAGTATTTATTTTTATTTTAATGTAGTAATTATTGTTATTTTAATGGCAGTTATTTTTATTTTAATAAGAGAGCATTTTAAGAATAAGGAATAATATTTGTTAGCTTAATCAAAAAAAACAAAGGAATGTTATAACTAATATATAATGTGGTATTTTTAGTGTTATCTAAAATTATCACAAAGATTATCAATTATTAATTTGTATGCATTGTCGTTAATTTTGCCAATGAAAGAAGTAATCCTTTTTTTAGATATAGCTCTAATATGATTAATTAATATATCCGAATCTTGTAATAAACTGTCTTGCTTCTCAATCCTTACTCTACTAAAAGGAATTGTCTCATTAATTAATTTAGAAGAGAGAGGCATAACTATACCCTAATCTTTTCACAAATTAAAAAAACTAAAAGCCACAAACTGCTATAATATGGGAATTAAACAAAAAACCACACCGCCATTTTTCTCACCAAATAGGTGCAGTTTTTAATCAACATAGGTATTATATGAAAAATATATTAAACTTTAACATAGAAGCAACAAAAGAAAAATTAACTCCAAGAATAGAGTAATAATATTTGGAGAATATTTAAAAGGTTTAGAATTAGAAGCTTTAATAAATAAATCATTACCATCAACAAATCATCATAGTGCATATAATTCATCTGAGTTTATATATCCATTATTATTAATGC
>JAJVLF010000099.1 GCA_029255845.1 Campylobacterota bacterium
GAATTAGTGGGACTTTTAAAATGGTCTTGACAAAGGGGGACATAATAAGATTTGTATCTAAAGATAAAAAAGCTAGTAATAATCATAAATTTGACAAAGAATGCAATAAAGATAATATAAAGCATAGGCTAACTGCTCCATATACTCCTGCTACTAATGGAATGGTAGAGAGAGTAAATTCAACTATAAAGAATGCTACTATTAAAACACAAGAGTATGCTAATATAGAAGATATTAAGAAAGATTTAGATAAGTTTTTGATATACTATAATTTTAATAGAAGTCATGGTAGTTTACGAAAAGAATTAAAAGTAAGAACACCGTTTGAAGCTGTTATTTATTGGTTTAAGATAAAGCCAGAAATATTTAAGATTTTACCTGATGTTTTTCAAGATGTTGTTTTTGAGACGAGGGTATAATGTTGTGAAACTTGACAATAAAGAAGCATTTATTCCCCAATATATGGGACTAAAGTCCCATTTCCTAAAATGGAGCTGAGGTTTTAACCTCAGCATACCTTAATGCAATAAATATAGAAAGTTATGTATGAAACAGCCGTGTACCATAAAGTGAAAATATGTTATGTTATCTATTTATTTTGTATTTTTAGAGGTTCCCTTAATGAAGATGATATTAATTGGGACTAGAAGGTGGATATACTCAGGCTGATATGGCTAGATACTTGAAGACATCTTCTTCTATGGTTTCTAAGATTTTTATAGGGGTTTAGGTGGTGGGTTGTTTGCCTGACCTTAAATTTTCTACTGATTCCTTGCCTTATATTCTTTCTCATTATAAATAAATAAAATCTGACTTATTGTTAATAAGCCATTATTTTTCTTAAATGTAGTTTTCATATTCACATTTTTCATATTTGCTTTAAATGATGGGGCTGTATCGATAGGCACATCTACTAATATTTTATAAATGGTTTTCACATTGTCAAATTTAATTTTAATAAGAAAAAATTCATCTTCAGCATTGTATTTAATTTCGCCCATAATGGAGGGCAATCCATATATTGTGGAGATAATAATATCTGCATATTGTTTGATTTTATTGGAGTTAGTTTTATTGAATTCTTCTAATAGTTCATTATGTGTGTTTTCTTCTTGGGCTATTCTGTTTTCATAATCTGCTTGTTTTTCAAACTCTCCTTTATTTTCTGTGTTTAATAAAGGGATATTGTCATTTAGTTTATATTTTTTAGAGAAATAATCCATTAAGGCGAGAAATTTATAAGTAGTTTGCTGATAAGGGCTTGTGAGGTGGCTAAACTCTATGATATTAATATCATTATCATCACTTGATGATATTATGTATTTATTATCCGAGCTTATGAGCAAAGAGCTGATTTGAGAGGTATGGTCTAAAAATTCTTTTACTAATTTTGTTTTATCTAAATCCCATATCGAGATTATATTATCTCTTGCTGAGACTATATAAATATCATCTTGGCTAATCACCGATGGATTAGAAGAATGCTCTTTGTTTTCACTATCATTATGCTTCATAGTTATTGTTTTAAGTATTTCTTGTTTAGCAAAATCCCATATTTTAATGCTATCATCTTCGCTTGAAGAAATTATATATACATCATCTGAGCTAATCTCTACAGAAGTAATGCTCTTTGAATGTCCCTTAAGAGTGCATACTATTGTGCCTTTTTTAAAATCCCATATTTTTATTTTATTATCATATCCACCAGATATTATATATTTATCATCCATACTTAGAGAAATATCTCTTACTGTACTATCATGACCTTCTAGGGTTTTAACTAGCTTTTCATTACGAAAATCCCATATTTTAATTGTCCTATCCACCGAAGCTGATATTAAAAAACTACCATCTTTAGTAAATGTAATAGCTGTAATATCATTCTCATGCCCTTGCAAAACATAAGAAATATCATCATTATCAAATTCCCAAACTCTTAAGGCATTATCACTGCTACCAGAGGCTATATATTTGTTACCATAGCTTATATCTACTGACCATATAGTTTTTTGATTATCTACTTGAATATCTTTGATTATTTTAAATGTTTCCAAATCCCATACTTTTATATTGCCACCATAGCTTCCTGAAACTAATAGTGCATTATCTATGCTTATAGCGATAGAAGTTACTTTATCTGTATGTCCTTTAAGGCTGATGGGTTTTTTGAATAATTTTTTTGCTATATCTTTTTTATATTTAATAACTTCTTCATTATAGTTTTCATTGATGTAGTTTTTGTATATTTTATTTATTTCACCTTTAGATAATCCGATGTCTTTTTTTTCATTACTTAAAGTAATTTCTTCTGGAAATAATTTATTAAAATCTGAATCTACACTCATATAAAAATATTCCTTAAGGCAAGGATATTTTTAGAAGCAGTTGAAATTATCATTTTTATATCCACTATTTTATCCTTTCTAAAAAATCAATCAATGAAATATTTGTATTGCAAGAACCCCTAAAAAATAGAGGCTTTCTTTTATATTTTGATTATATACATAAAGTCTTAAATTATCTACTGAGGTTTATTTTTTGTAACAATTATCTTAAGGGAACCTCTATTAATACAAATAATTTAGATAATGTTAGATTTTGTTTATATAGTGATTTTTTTAAATTGCACTATAGGGAACCTCTATTAATTCAAAATAAATAGCTAATATTATATTTTAGCCTTATAGCAATTTTTATAAAATAGATGTAGCTACGGCTACACCGTATTTTATAAAAATCACTCTAAGACTAAAATCTAACATTATCTAAATTATTTGAATTAATAGAGGTTCCCTATAGCCGTAGCTATATCCAATTTAAAAAGATTGCTATATGTGTAAAATATAACATTAGCTATTTATTTTGAATTAATAGAGGTTCCCTAAACACTATAAAATAAGCTTTAAGGAAAATATGCCATAATTACACGATTTTTGATTAAAGGTTTATTGTGAAAAGAGTTTCTAGGTTATTATTGATAGGTTTAGTTTTATGGACGAGTAATGTGTTTTCTAAGAGTGCTGAAAAATCTTATAGTTTTAAGAAGCTTATTGACAATGTATATGTTATGCATGGTCCTATTGAGACTCCTAATGTTGAAAATAAGGGATTTATGAATAATCCTGGTTTGATTGTGGCTAAGGGTGGGTTGATTATTGTGGATCCAGGTGGAACTTATGATACTGGAAAGATGGTGCTACGAGAAGCTAAAAAAATTTCTAATAAAAAAGTTGTTGCTGTTTTTAACACTCATGTGCATGGAGACCATTGGTTAGGAAATCAAGCTATTAAAGAAGCTTTTCCTAAAGCTAAACTATATGGTCATAAGAATATGATTCAAAGAGCGAAAGATGGTGATGCTAAGGTTTGGTTAAAGCTTATGAGTGATTATACTAAGGGTCTTTCAGATAATACTAAGGCTGTGATACCTAAAAATGCTGTTAAGCATTTAGATGTAATTGTGGCTGGTGGAGATAAATTTATTATTCATTCTCCTTTTGATAAATCACATACTAATAGCGATATTATGGTGGAGCATGTGAAAAGTAAGACTATTTTTATGGGAGATAATAGTCTTATTGGTAGGCTAGGTAATTTTGATGCTTCATCTAGCATGATTGGTAATTTAAAGATATTTGATTATGTGGGAAAGATGAAATATTTTGTGCCTGGTCATGGTAAAAGTGGGGATTTTAAATTATCAGCTAAGCCTTTTAGGGATTATTTAAAAATTACTCATCAAGAAGCACAAAAAGCCTATGATGATGATTTAGAAATTTTTGAGATTAAAAAGAAAGCAAAAAAGAAATTGCATAGATACCGAACATGGAAAAATTTTGAGGCGAAAATAGGTCAGCATTTAGCTAAAATGAAAACAGAAATAGAGGCTTTAGAATTTTAGATTATTTCAATGTTTGATAATAAAATTATATTAATTACTGGTGGCACTGGTAGCTTTGGGAGAAAATATACAGAGATTATACTTTCTTCTTATAGCCCAAAAAAAATAATTATTTATAGCAGAGATGAATTAAAGCAATATGAGATGGCACAAGAATTTACAAGCCCTTGTATGCGGTTTTTTATAGGAGATGTAAGAGATAAAGATAGGCTTAAAGAAGCTATGCGAGATGTGAATTTCGTGATACATGCGGCTGCATTAAAGCATGTGCCAGTAGCTGAGTATAATCCTATTGAATGTATTAAGACGAATATAAATGGGGCTCAAAATGTGATTGAAGCCTCACTAGAGCAAGAGGTCGAAAAAGTTATTGCTCTTTCTACGGATAAAGCAGCTAATCCTATTAATCTTTATGGGGCTACAAAGTTGGCTTCTGATAAGCTATTTGTCGCTGCTAATAATATCGTGGGAAAAAGAACTACTAAGTTTTCAGTTGTTAGATATGGGAATGTAATAGGAAGCAGAGGTTCTGTGGTGTTGCTTTTTAAAAAACTTATAGCAAATAATGCAAAAGAATTACCAATCACTAATGAAAAAATGACTAGATTTTTTATTACTCTTGAAGATGGAGTTAATTTTGTCCTTAAAAACTTCGAGAGAATGCATGGAGGGGAGATATTTATCCCTAAGCTTTCTTCTATTAAGATAAAAAATTTAGCAAAAGTTATGGCACCTTCATTGCCTCATAAAATCATAGGCATAAGAGCTGGAGAAAAGCTTCATGAGATTATGTGTCCGTCTGATGACTCTCATCTTACTTTGGAGTTTGATAATCATTTTGTTATTTGTCCTACTATCCAGTTTTCGCATATTGCGGATTTTTCAAAAAGTAAATTAGCAGAGGTGGGAGTTCCTGTAAAGCAAGGCTTTGAGTATAATTCAGGGAATAATCAAAAATGGCTAGATGATGATGAATTATTAAAAATGATAGAAGACATATAATTAAAACTATCCCCTATGGTAGGCAAGACATAGATGAAGACGATATAAGCTCTGTAGTAGAAACCTTAAAATCTGATTTTTTAACCACAGGGAGCAAAGTAGAAGAATTTGAAAATGCTATTTCTAATTATTGCAATGCAAAATATTGTGTTGTAGCTTCTAGTGGGACAGCTTGTTTGCATTTGTCATCTTTGTGCTTATTAAATGAAAATGATAAAGTTTTAACTACTCCTAATTCATTTTTAGCCACTTCTAATTCTATCCTTTTTGCTCAAGCGAAGCCTATTTTTGTTGATATTTGTGATGACGGGAATATTGATTTAGATTTATGTATAAAAATGCTAGAAAAAGATAGCTCTATTAAAGCCCTGTATGGGGTATCTTTTAGTGGCAATATGATTAATCAAGATAAATTAAAAAAGATAAGAGAAACATTTAATATTAAAATACTAGAAGATAATGCCCATTCTTTAGGGGCTAGTTTTAATCACATTAAATCAGGGAGTTGTGAAAATAGTGATATATCGATATTTTCTTTTCATCCAGTAAAGCATATAACTTCAGGAGAAGGTGGGGCTATAACGACTAATTCTAAAGAAATATATGATAAGCTTATTTCTCTAAGAAGCCACGGCATAATTAAAACCAATGATATGAAACCATGGGAATATGAAATGCAAAGACTAGGCTTTAATTACCGACTTAGCGATATTCAATGTGCATTAGGCATATCTCAATTAAAAAAAATAGATGAGTTTATTGCTAGGAGAATAGAAATTGCAAAAAAATACGATAAGGCATTTGAAGGGACGATAATTAAACCTCTATATAGAGATAATCCAAATTCTTCTTATCATTTATATGTAGTTCGCATAAATTTTACAAAACTAAAAATAACGAGAGAAGATATATTTAATTATCTAAAAAATAAAAAAATAAACATCCAAATACATTATATGCCAATAAATAAACAACCATATTATAAATCATTAGGTTATGGAAATGAAAACACAAAAGTAATGGACAAATATTATGAAGAATGCTTTTCTATTCCCTTGTATCCGTCATTAAAAAATGAAGAAGTAGAATATATAATAGAAAACTTAAGTGCTTATATCAATAAATGCTAGCAATACTACAAGCAAGATATTCATCATCAAGACTAAAAGGAAAAGCAATAAAGCCTATACTAGGCAAAGAAATGCTATTACACCAAATCCAAAGAATCCAAAAATCCAAAGAAATAAAAAAGCTAATCATAGCCACTTCCACCGATAAATCGGATGATATAATAGAAAAACTTTGTATAAATAATGATATATCAGTTTTTAGAGGGGACTTAAAAAATGTCTTAGATAGATTTTACCAATGTGCCAAAGAAAATAATGCAAAAGATGTAATAAGGCTTACAGGAGACTGCCCTTTGATAGATTCAGAGATAATTGACTCTACCATAAGGCATTACAAAAACGGAAAATATGATTATGTCTCTAATGTCCTTATCCCATCTTTCCCAGATGGACAAGATGTAGAAGTTATGAGTATGAAAACCTTAAAAACTGCTTGGGAAAATGCCACAAAAAACTCCGAAAAAGAGCATGTTACATACTATATAACTCAAAGAAAAGATAAATTCAATTTAGGAAATTATAAAAATAAAGATGATTTATCCCATCTTAGATGGAGTGTAGATGAATTAGAGGATTTTGTTTTTGTTTTGAGAGTATATGAGAACTTATATAATAAAAATAATAATTTTTCAATGGAAGATATTTTATCTCTATTAGAAAAACACCCCGAATTTTTAGAAATAAATAGTCATATTGAGCATAATTTAGGGTTGAAGAAATCATTATTAGAAGATAGGCAACTAAACTAAAAAATAAACTTGATTTTTTCAGCCACTTATGGCATAATTTTCACATTATAAATATAAGGGAACCTCTATTAATTCAAAATAAATAGCTAATATTATATTTTAGCCTTATAGCAATTTTTATAAAATAGATG